>DATEMU010000003.1:0-300000 GCA_035275405.1 Phycisphaerae bacterium | reverse complement strand
CATGTTCGGTCTCTACGTCTTGGGCACTGTAACCGCCCTGCTCATGGCCCTGCTCTTCAAGAAGACGCTCTTCGCCGGGCCGCGCCCGCCCTTCATCATGGAACTGCCGCCCTATCACGTCCCGCGCCTCGGCTCGCTCGTCCGCACAACCTGGGACCGCAGCAAGCTCTTTCTGACGAACGCAGGAACCACGATCTTCGCCGTTTGCATCGTCATCTGGGCCTTGTCGTACTTCCCCCATAAGAAAGTCGAGCAGATGTCCCCCGCCATCCAGCAGCAGATCGCCGCTTTCGAGCGGCAGCAAACTCCTGAAGCCGCCGAGGCCCGTGATCACCTGATCGCCTCGGAACAGCTTCGCCACAGTGCAATCGGCTGGGTCGGCCACGCCATCGAACCGGCCATACGCCCGCTCGGCTTCGACTGGCGCCTGGGCATCGGCATCCTTTCGTCGTTCCTGGCCCGCGAAGTCTTTGTCGGAACGATGGGCATCACCTTCGCGGTCGGCGAGGCGGACGAGGAATCCGTCGCCCTCCGCGACAAACTCGCCTCCGCCACCTGGCCCGACGGCCGCAAAGTCCTCACGCCCCTCACGGGCATCGGGCTGATGGTCTTCTACGTCTTGGCCTGCCAATGCGTCAGCACGCTGGCCGTCGTCCGCAAAGAGACCGGCTCCTGGCGCTGGCCGGCGCTGATGTTCGGTTACATGAGCGTATTGGCGTATGTCGGGGCGCTGGTCGTCCACCAGGCGGGCCGGGCGTTCGCGTCCTGAACGCCAGGACTACTTATGCACTTTTTTGATCGGGATTCGCGCCTTCGCCGGTCGGATCGGTTGGACCGGCAAATCCCTAACGAGATTCGATCCTAACTGGAATACCGTGAAGTGAGTGGGGCAATCGAAAGGAAGATGACGTATGCACCGTAGATGAGAATCAATGGGAAACAGATGATGCGCCATAACCATCGCGGGGGAATATGAGGATGTTCCTTCGAAAGGGATACGCACCCAATAGCCAAAATGAATCCGGACTCCATTGAGAATTGCAATAACAAGAGGACAAAAGGTGACCCGACACGGATATCTCGGCTGACCATTTCAGCGAATACGGCGGCAACCAGCACGAGAATAAGAAATGAGAACAGACCACTTAAGCGAAGTAGCAGATTATCACTCGGATGGAGAGCGATCCGTGCCTTGGCTAAATCGCGAGTTTTTAGAACAATCCATGCCGTAAAAGTAATGCTGATGATCAGTGCCGCGGATAGGGTCACATCCGTTGCCGGTAGGACTGAAAAACAAAGGTGAAGACAAGCAAGGATCGCCATCCTGGGCAAAAGTTGAGGCGACGGGTGCGCGCTTATCCCTGGCCGCGACATCTATTTGGCCCAGCCTATGGCCTTTTATTTGTGCATCTTCTCAATCAAAATCCGCGCCGTCTCCGGTCGCATGATCCGCTCGTCCGGCAGCTTGCCGGCGATCAGTGATTCACGGATTTCGCGGCCGCTGATGGACACAGGCTTTTCATCCGGGTGCTTCTCCACCAGATCGACGCGGCCGACGGACTCGTAGTACGCCGCAAAGCCGACCTTGACCGGCTTGATGGCCAGGTGCCCTGGCAAGCTGTCGAAGATTCGCTGGGCGGCGAGGCCGTCCCAGATGTCCTTGCCGTCGTCGTACGGCGCATCCGCGTGCTTGCGGCCGATGATAATGTCAGTAAAGCCGAAGTTCTGGCGATAGACGCCGTGCATGACGGCCTCCTTCGGCCCGCCGTAGAACATCTTGATGTCCAGGCCCAGCAGGATCACGCGATCATGCAGCGTGTAATTCTTCGTCCGCCACAGCGCCTCATCGGAATCGCCCTGGCCCAAAGCGTTTTGGTCGATCAGCGCCTTGTACGTCCGCATCCGCGTCGCCGCGTCCACGTCGTCGGACTTCGTCTCGCCGATCAGCGGATTCAGCACCGCCCCGGCCGTGTCACACGTGCGGCACAGCGTCTCCAATCCATAGACCAGCGCATACTCGTGCGCCCGGTGCAACGGATTTCGCGTCTGAAACGCGACGACCCGCGTCCAGCCCTTCTCGGCAAAAAGCTTCCGCGTCTCCGTCGGTCGCAGGACATATTGCCCATATTCCGGGTGCTTCGGCTGCGGCAGCACCTCAACCTCGCCGCCCAGCAGCATCTCGCGCGAATCAGCCATCGTCATCTTGCCGCCGGGATGATCCGTCCGCTCGGTCTGATAGACGCCCTTGATGTACTTGGCCTTGTCGTAGGGGAAGACGTCCGCGATCTTCAGCGTACCGACCGTCTTGCCCGCCGAATTGGTGAGCCGCACCGTCTGCCCCGCCTTGAGCGACTTCGCCTGTTCCGCGGCGACGGGGAACGAAATTGGTATCGTCCACGCATACGCCTTGCCGTTGTTTTGCAGTACGCCCTCGTCGAGGCTGCGGTGCCACTGCTCCTTGTTCATCGGCCCGGTCAGCGGGCTCAATCCGCCGTCGCCAAAGCGATAGAGGCTCGACAGATCGGCGTCATCGACGACGACCGCCGGCAGCGCCGCCGCCTGGCTCTCAAAATCCTTGATGCGATCGGCCTTGACCGTGCGATCGACCGGTGCGGAGAGTCCGCCGTGAACAGGAACAAGATCAGGCATGGCGTCTTTCACCTCGTAAGTAAGTGTGGCACGGTCTGGCAGCAGCCAGGCCGTGCATGCGTGAACCACGGCCTCACTGCTGTGAGACCGTGCCACCCAATTAATTCCCATGATAGAGGCTTGCCCAGTCACTCACAACCGCTGCACCGCTTGACCCCTTCGCAACGCCGCCGATAATAAAGAATCGCGACTCTCGCTGCCGTCGACAGGGCCTCGGCGCGGCCTGCCGACGCGGAGGACTCCCGTGACGACGACCGATCTCGGCCCGACCCCGGCAATGGCCCTCGACTACGCGGCGGCGCGACCGCCAAGTCGGCTTTGGGACACGCTCACTTTCCGAAACTGGACGCGAACGTTCGCCTGGACCCTCGCCGCCGTCGGCGTCTGCGGCTTTTTTTATCTGATAGACCGACACAACTGGATCAAATGGATAAGTCAGGGTGACTGGACTGATTGGCCGGGACGCCGCGACGCCGACTATCGCATGTTCAAGAGCCCCTCCGAGCTGCCCATGCGGATCTTCGGCCTGCCACACTTCATCGTCGCCACGATATTCGTTTGCTCCTCCCGCCGGATGCGCGAGACTCGCAACAAGCTCCACTTCGCCGGTCTTCTGCTCCTGGGGTCCGCATTTTGCTTCGGCTTCTACAAAATGGGGGCCACCACCAACCCCCTCATGATCATCTGTTTCTATTTCTACTTCCTGATCCACGGCCTCCGCGACGACGCCTTCTTTTACAAAGCCTATGGCGACCAGCCGACCGAGGCGGTGAAGACGCATGACCGCATCATGTTCGTTCTGCAACTTCTCATGCTCGGCCTGCTCTTCTCGCTCATCTGGCCGACCTATATTCAAATGGGCGACCGGGACTATCGCCCTGCCAACCCCGTCCTGGACAACTTCTTCCCCGCCGATTGGCCGTTCGTGGTGCGCCTCGGATCGATGTTCCTCCCCATGCTCGCCATCGCGATTTTCGCCCTGTCGCGGATCGCCCGCACCTTCCCCGACGGTCTCGCCGGTCTGTGGCGGGTCCACCGGCCGATCCTCGCCGTACACGGCATCTCTCTCGTGATCATCCTCATCGCGCTCGTGGGCGGGGCGTGGACGTTCAACATCGTCGTGCTCGGCCATTTCGTCGGCTGGTACATCTTCGCCCTCTACCTGATCGGCAAGCACCCGCCGAAGTCGCCGCCGACGTCATGGTTCGCCTGGATGCGCACGACTCGCAATGGCTTCATGACGCTGCACCTCGGCCTCGCCGCCGTCGTGACCGTGCTGATCGCCATCAGCGTCTACGGTTTCGGCAAGGAGGGCGTCCTCGAAGCGATCGTCGGCTCCAAGAGCTTTTACTACTGGACGGTCATGCACGTGACACTAAGCTTCCTGCCCCGCTAGCGCCAAATCCGCGTTTCCGATACGAATCACACTCCCCTATGATGCCGCCATGGCTGACGACGCCATTACAACGCAGACCGTCCGCGTGGACCTGCCCGGTCGCTCCTATTCCGTGCAGATCGGTGCGAGCTTATTGGCCTCGCTGGGCACGCTCTTGCGACCCCGCACTCAGGCCGCGAAAGCCACCATCATCACCGACACGACGGTCGGCCCACTGTACATGGAGAAGGCGTGCGAAGGTCTCCGCCAGGGAAGCATCGAGCCGCGCTCAATCACGATCCCGGCCGGTGAAACGTCAAAGTCACTGGCACAACTTTCCGCCGTTTACGATCAACTTGCGGCGCACCACCACGGCCGCGACGAGCCGGTCATCGCCCTGGGTGGCGGCGTCGTCGGCGACCTGGCGGGACTCGCGGCGGCAACATGGGTGCGCGGCGTGCCTTTTGTGCAATGCCCCACGACCCTCGAAGCCGACATCGACGCCTCCATTGGCGGCAAGTCCGCGATCAACCATCCTGCCGGCAAGAACCTGATCGGCGCATTCCATCAGCCCTTGCTCGTCTGCATCGACATCGACTGCCTCGCCTCGCTGCCGCCGCGCGATTTCACAGCCGGTCTGGCGGAATCCGTTAAGCACGCCGTCATCCTCGACGCGGAGTTACTCGATTGGCACTGCCACGTCGCCGCAAAGATCCTCTCCCGCGACCCGGCAACCCTCTGCGAGCTGATCCACCGCAACTGCGCGATCAAGGCCGCCATCGTCGTTGCCGACGAGCGCGAAATGGAGGGCGCTGGGCTGGGCCGCGCCGTCCTCAATTTCGGCCACACCATCGGCCACGCCCTGGAGGCCCAATCCGGTTTCGACCTCCGCCACGGAGAGGCCGTAGCCCTCGGAATGGTCGCGGAAATGGAACTCGCCGTCCGCCAATGCGGCTTTGATGACGCCGTCCGCCATCGTGTCGAGAGGCTGCTGACTGGACTTGGGTTGCGGGTTCGTCTGGATCGTTCTCCCGAACTGACCGACCTCTTCGCCCGCATCGGCATGGACAAGAAAGCCCGCGGCGGCACGGTCCGCTTCGTCGTCCCGCGTTCGCTCGGTCAGGCGCAATGGATTGAACCGGTCGAAAACGAAATCCGCACCGCCGTCGAACGCCTCACTTCCGCCCCATAAGACGGCCCGCCGAAGTCCGGCCACAACCCAAGCGAGTTTTCCGCCCAACGCCGGTCCAGTCTCTCTCACCGGCATAATCGGTTGAGCCCTCTATCTCTCGCATCGCCAACCGACCAACGGCGATCTTATCGACCCGGCACGCTTCCGGTACGCCTTTGCCCGGCCTCGGCACGACCGTTGCCTGTTTCATCCATTGTCGCGACAGCCCGCAGGTTCCCGCCGAGTCGTTCGACGCGAACCTATGAGCTGGGGCGAAGGACGGGCAAGAGGCCGTAGAACAATTGGGGCAATGATGACTCGAAAGTCACTGATCACAGCACTCGCGGCCGCATCCATGGGAGCGGCCCATGCCCCCGCCTCCGTGGTAAACGTCTGCGGAATCGGCGCGGCGGACGCCGTTGAGACGTTTGACGGCGGCGCACAAACTACATTCACGGCCGGGGAGGGTTTGATCGATTCGTATCCTGCACATCTGACCGTGTACCGCGTGGCCCTCAATCGATCGATCGAGGGCCCGTGGGACTCGGCGATCGCACCCATCGCGCCGATCGCCGCGGGCGAACCGATCGCCATCATCGGCGATGTGCTGGAAGTCGACATCGATCTTCGTGCAACATCGACGTGGGAGCGGACCTCCGACTGGAATCTGCACAACGGCGTTGCCAGTTCGCTGCAACTCGACGTCCGGGATCTCGGGTTGTCGGCCAGGGGACGACCGGTGCCGGGGGACGACTCTTAAACAGGACTCTTCGCTTCTTTTCATCCTTGCCATTTCGAGCACGACCGGCAGCCGTTCCACCGCGGCTGCCGGTCGCGTTTTTACCTGACGGGGAATTCATAAGAGGCACGCACCGACTGCCAGCCGCCAATCGGGGCATGTCAGTCTGGCAGAAATAACTCCCTGGCAACGTCTCCGTGATGCGCCAAACACTTCTAAGGTCATTAAAGATAATCGCTTAACGATTTTCCACTGGTTCGCACGTCAGTGGCACCAACCTTGCTAATCGTCGGGCTGTACGCTCCGCGCGCCGCCCATTGTCGGGGGAGCCGGCGGCGCGACGGATCGTCTGACAACATCGAGAGGAGACATCAATGTCCAAGATCATCGGAATCGACCTGGGAACGACGAACTCGGTCGTGGCGGTCATGGAAGGCGGGCAGCCCAAGGTGCTGACCAACGCCATGGGCGCGCGGACCACGCCGTCGGTCGTCGGCTTCACGGATAAAGGCGAGCGGCTCGTCGGCCAGATCGCCAAGCACCAGCAGGTAACCAACCCGCGCAACACCGTCTTTTCCATCAAGCGCTTCATGGGCCGGCGGCACAGCGAAGTCAGCTCGGAAGAGAAGCTCGTGCCCTACGAGGTCGTCGGCGGCGCGGAGGAACTCGTCAAGGTCAAGGTCCGCGAGAAGGAATTCACCCCGCCGGAAGTCTCCGCGATGGTCCTTCAGGACCTCAAGAAGACTGCGGAGGATTACCTCGGCGAAAAAGTGACCGCGGCGGTCATCACCGTCCCGGCCTACTTCAACGACTCGCAGCGCAAGGCGACGCAGGAAGCGGGCATCATCGCCGGCTTCGACGTGAAGCGCGTCCTCCCCGAGCCGACGGCCGCGGCACTCGCCTACGGCATGGACAAGAAAAAGGGCGGCAAGATCGCCGTCTTCGACCTCGGCGGCGGTACCTTCGACATCTCCATCCTCGACGTCGGCGAAGGCGTCTTCGAGACGCTCTCCATCAACGGCGACACGCACCTCGGCGGCGACGACTACGACCAGGTGATGATCGACTACGTCGCCGAGGAGTTCCGCAAGCAGTACGGTGTCGATCTCCGCAAGGACCCCATGGCCCACCAGCGCCTCAAGGAAGGCTGCGAGAAGGCCAAGTGCGAGCTGTCCACGTCGATGGAGTCGACCATTAACCTCCCATTCATCACCGCCGACGCCAGCGGCCCCAAGCACTTGAACCAGACGATCACCCGCGCCAAGTTCGAGCAGATCACCGAGAGATTGACCGAGCGTTGCCGCGGGCCGGTCCTCAAGGCCCTGTCCGACGCGAAGCTTTCGCCCAAGGACATCCAGGAATGCATTCTCGTCGGCGGCTCGACCCGCATGCCCGCCGTCCAAAAACTGTGCCAGGAAATCTTCGGCAAGGAGCCGAACAAGAGCGTCAACCCCGACGAAGCCGTCGGCATCGGCGCGGCCATCCAGGCCGGCATCATCGGCGGCGACGTGAAGGACATCCTCGTCCTCGACGTGACGCCGCTCTCGCTCGGCGTTGAGACGCTCGGCGGCGTCATGACGACGATGATCCCGCGCAACACGACCATCCCCACGAGCAAGAAGGAGGTCTATTCAACCGCCGCCGACAGCCAGAGCGAGGTGACGATCCACGTCCTGCAGGGCGAGCGGCAGATGGCCGTCGATAATCGCACGCTCGGCCGCTTCAACCTCGCGGGCATCCCTCCGGCCCCGCGCGGCGTGCCGCAGATCGAAGTCACCTTCGACATCGACGCCAACGGCATCCTCCACGTCTCGGCCAAGGACCTCGGTACCGGAAAGGAGCAGAAGATCAAGATCGAAGGCTCCAGCGGTCTGTCCGATGCCGAAGTCGAAAAGATGCGCAAGGAAGCCGAGGCCCACGCCGACGAGGACAAGAAGAAGCGCGAGCTGATCGACGCCAAGAACCAGGCCGACCAGGTCGTCTACCAGACCGAAAAGACGCTCAAGGAACACGGCGACAAGGTCCCGGCCGACGAGCGCGGCAAGGTCGAGCTGGCGGTCAGCAACCTGAAGGACCGCATGAAGTCCGACGACGGCCCGGCAATCAAGAAGGCCATCGAGAACGTGATGACCGCGAGCCAGGCGCTGGGCAAGATCATCTACGAAGAAGCGGCGAAGGCGGGCGGCGGCGCATCCGGCCCCGTCCCCGGCGGCCCCGGCGCCTCACCGGGCGGCCCCGGCCCGTCGCCCTCCGGCAAAAAGGACGACGATGTGATCGATGCGGAGTTTGAGGTGAAGAAGTAGGAACAACCGGCACTGGGTGACTAGCCCGGCGCCGGGACTTTCTTACGCGCCCGTATGCGGGCGAGATACAATAACCCCGAATGAAGCGAAGCGTTTACATCGAAACCACGATCCCGAGCTTCTTTTACGAAGTGCGGACCGAGCCTGAGATGATCGCGCGCCGCGAAAGCACGCGACGATGGTGGGCTCAAGAAAGAGCGCGATACGATCTTTACGCATCCGTTTTCACCATGGCCGAACTGGAGGACGGCGACTATCCGGGCAAATCGGATGCGCTTGAACTCGTCCACGACCTGCCGATCCTCGGCGTCACACCGGAGATCGAGTCCATTGCGAGCGTTTATGTTCGCCGACACCTCATGCCGCAAAGTGACTTTGGTGATGCCTATCATCTTGCGGCGGCTTCGTTTTATGGAATGGATTTCTTGTTGACCTGGAATTGTCGCCATTTGGCGAATGCCAACAAGGTAGATCACCTCCGCGCGGTGAACGCGGAACTTGGCCTGGCGATTCCTATCGTTACAACTCCGGACCAGCTTTTCTCGGAGGATGAATCATGACGCAAGACGACCCCGTGGTGGATCGCGTCCGAGCGGCACGGCGCCGAATCGTCGCGAAGTGCGGCGGCGACCCGCACAAGATTTACGAGTGGGCGAAGCAGATGGAAGAGCGATACAAGGATCGCATCGTCACCTACGAACGCGCCGGACCTTCCTCGAGACAAGCCAAGCCGTAAGGCCTCCAAGGGGAGCGTGGGCGTCCCGCCCGCGACCCGGCCACTTCTCTAATCTGCCGATCGCCGCGCGTCGAGAAAACCTAACACTTCCCCGCCCGCCACTTCGTGCCTCCGTGCCTATGTGCCTTCTCTCGCTATTCGGCTCCAGCCTTGCCCTGCGCGCGGTCTTCGCCATAATCGTCGGACGAAGCATGAATGGACTCCTCACGCTGATTCTGCGACCGTCCAAGTCAAGCCGCCCACGCTGACGATGGCGTGGCTAACAGGCCTCAATCGCAAAACCGGGAGGAGGTCCCAGGTTCCGCCACACAGAACCACTTGGGGCATCCGTATGAAATCACCGAGGTGCCGAAGATGAACTCGCTCAAGAAGTTGTTGCTGGCCGCACTTCCGCTCGGCGTACTGGCCTTCACGGGCTGCTCAGGCATCGGGCCCAGCACGGTGGTCCCCGCCCGTTTTGACTACGCCGCCGCCATCGGCGACTCCTGGAAGCAGCAGATGCTCATTAATCTCGTCAAGATTCGCTACGCAGACGCCCCGGTCTTCCTGGATGTGACTTCGGTGATCAGCCAGTTTCAGATCGTGGCCGGGACTAATTGGGCGGGGACGTACAACAACCAATCCTCGGGCAATCCCCATACCCTCGGGGCCTCCGGAAATCTAGCCGACCCCGTGACCGGCGCGCTCAATTGGGGCGGAACGTATGGCAGCCCTTTTCTGAGCAGTTCGCAGACCTTCGGGGCTATCGCGGCTTATAACGACCGGCCGACCATCACCTATATGCCCCTCAGTGGAGAGAAGTTCACCCGGACCCTCATGAAGCCGATCCCGCCGCCCGCCGTATTGAGCCTGATCGAGGCCGGCTATCCCATCGATTTTGTCCTGCGGGTCTGTGTGCACTCCGTCAACGGTATCCGAAACCGGTACGGGGGTTCCGCGCGGGCGCACCCGGCGGACCCTGAGTTCTACCCGCTCATTAGGCGGCTTCGGATAATCCAGGACTCCGGCGCGATGGGGCTGAGGGTGCAAAAGACGAAGGAGATGGAAGGTCTGGTGATGAACCTCCGGGGCCGGGTGGATGCGTCAACGGAGGAGGACATTGCTTTTGTCCGAAAGACGCTGGGGCTTGATCCGGCCGCGGGCGAATTCAGGATTGCCTATGGCTCGATCGCGAAAGATAGCAGTGAACTTGCCATCTTGACGAGGTCCGTCCTCGAAATCCTCATCGATTCGGCCTCCAGCATTGAGGTGCCGGCGGGCCACGTGGAGGAGAATCGGGTGAACCCGACCATGCCCGACGACACGCTTCAGGGCGAGCCGGTTCATCCGCTCATCAAGATCCATAGTTCGCGCTCCCGGCCCGGTGACGCCTTCCTCGCCGTTCCCTATCGAAATCACTGGTTTTGGATCGATGATCGCGACATGCAATCAAAGTCGCTCTTTTCGTTCTTGATGTTCATATTCTCCCTCACCGATACGCAGGCCAAGGAGGGCGCTCCGATCATTACGATCCCTTCCGGGTAACCACATTTTCAGGAATGAGGCACAAAATCGGAAAGAACGAAAACTCATTCAAGAAATCCAGATCACTGCTCTCCGCCCAGACACGCTCGCCGTACGCGTTTCACCCGTCAAGGTTGCCCTTCACCCGGCAATCGCCATAATCGCCGCATGATGTCAAGATTCTTCGCCGTCGCGTTGGGCGCCCTTTGCAGTGCGTCCATCGCCTTGGCCCAGTCTGCCGCCCAGCCCGCCGGTACGCCCCCTCAATCGCCCGCGACCCAGCCCTTCCTCCTCGGCCCTCCCCAAGACGGCGGCCCCGTAGTGGTCAAGGCAAACTTCCACCTTCACGGCCTCAACGCCATCGACGATGAGGCGGAAACCTTTGATTTCACCGGCGTCCTCACGCTCCAATGGAAGGACCCGCGACAGGCCTTCGACCCGAGGGCGGCGGGCGTCAATGAAAAGATCTATCAGGGCACTTACCAGTTCGACGAAATCTCTCCGAGTTGGTACCCCCAGGATGTTCTCGTCAACGAAGCCGGAATGTATGACAAGAGCGGCGTCGTGCTCCGGTCACAGCCCGACGGCACCCAGACGCTGGTGCAAATGGTGAACGCGGTCGCCAAAACCGAACTCAAGATGAGGCGCTTTCCGTTTGATCACCATCAACTGGAAGCCGTCTTTGAGGTGTTCGGTTTCGACAAGGGCGAGGTCGAGCTTCAGGCGGAGCCACGGGCGGGCGGTTACCCGGCCGACGCCCTTCGGGTCCCTCAATGGACCGTAACCGGAATCGCCATATCCGCGCGGGACCGCCCCGCTACCTACGCCGGACGCCGGGGCGTCTCGTCCGCGCTCGTCTTGAGCGTCGAAGTGCGACGACAGTCATTTTACTTCGTGCGGCTCATCTTTGTGCCGCTGGCCATGATCGTTCTGCTCTCCTTCTCGGTGTTCTGGATGGATCGCTCCTCGCTGGGCGATCGCATCAGCGTCTCCTTTATCGGGATCCTGACCAGCGTAGCCTATCTGATTGTGACGAACGACATCCTGCCGCGCATTTCCTATGTCACTTTGATCCACGGCTTCCTGAATATCAGCTTCCTGACCGTGTCTGCCACCGTCGTGATCAACCTCGTGGTCGGCGCGCTCGATCGGAAGGGGAAGCAGGACACCGGACATCTCATCGATCGCCGTTGCCGGTGGATCTTCCCGCTCGTCTATTTCGCAATGGTGTCTGTCATAATCGCCATAGCGATCATTCTCTTTTGACGCGGCGTCGGCCACTCACGGGCGCTACAGACTGGACCTGGCAGCCCTACTTCGACCGCTACGTCGGGCACGATGAATGCCCGATCGTGGCGAACCGATGTCCGATACAGGAGATGCACTTCGCCCGCGCCCCGGCGTTAAAACCCGGAAGCCACTTCGCCGTGACGAAGTGATTGCACACGCTTACGGTCGCCTCCGGCGCTGCTTCGCGCACGTAGTCCGCAAGGGTTTGGAACGCGCTCAGCATGTACGGCAACGACGGCTGGAACTTGTCGATCGTCAAGTTCCGATGCGGCATAGGCCAGCGTGTGACCTGCGCCTCGTTGGTGAAATAGCGGCGCTCGAATTCGTCGCGGTGCTCGGGAAGCAAGTCGCTGAGATTGAGCACGGCCTCCCGGGAAAGTCGGGCACAATCAAAGTAAAAATGCATCACCCCCGCGGCGACGCAACGCCGCAGGATGTCCTTCAGGTAGGCCAAATCGCCGATCGGCAGGACAGGACAGCAGCTCGCCGTCACGAAAATGCCCTGCTCAATGCAGAATCGCGCCAGCGCCAGTCGGTCGTCAAGCGGCGCGGCATCTGGTTCAAGGAGCTGCCTCCAATCTTCGCTCGGCATGGTGGCGCTGATGATGACCTGATTGAGGTCGCGCGCATCCACCAGCGCATCACGAATATCTTGCGGCGGCAACCCCCCTTTCGTGACCAGGAAATACCGCGCCCCGTGTTTCTTAAGAATTCTGAGTATTCGCAGCGTGATCCCGCTCTCGATCAGCGCCGGCTGGAAGCAATCCGTTTTGGCGGAAAAATAGAAGTAGTAGTCGTCGATCGCGGCATGGTTTTTCGTAAGCCATTCATCGAGATAGTCCGGATAGTCGTCGTAGACAATCACCTCGCCGAAGTATTCCTTCTCGAGGGCATAGATTCCGCAGTACGCGCAGCGGAACTCACAGCCGAACGCCGGATTGATCTCGAGCATCCCCTTCGGGCAGGTGGGGCTGTTGGCGTGCTGGATGACCTCGGCGAGTTTGTCGATGCCGGCGCGATGGATGATCTGAAGCGTCGAGGACATACTCGCCACCCCGTTTGCCTCCCCCTTCCACTGTCCAAGGGTATGGTACCGGCCAGGAGTTCGCCCTCCTAGCGGCAATCGCGTGACCCATTGCGACCCCGACGGGAAAAACCAAACCGCCGCTTCCCCAGCCGTTCACCAGGTTTGCTGCTTACGCATCGCGTCGTGTTGTTTGCGCATCGACTCGAATTCCTTGCGGGCCTGCACAGCACGCTCGCGACTCGCCGGGGTTGCCAGCTGATATGAAAGAGTCGGTTCGGCAGGCACCGAACGCGCCTGCGGCGTGTCCGTGTCGCCCGTGGCGCGGCCCCCCTGCCACACGACGCCCGTGTCCGCCATCCAGTTCGCGTTCCAGTTGAAGTTCGTCTCTGGAATCTCCAGCGGCTTGCACTCGAACTCAAATCCGCCACCCGGCTCGCCCGACTTGGCGATCGCTTTGTTGACCACATGATGCGCCGCGTACTTGACCGCCGCCCCGACCAGCACGATCGCCGCAATGGCCTTCAAGACATCGCCCACGTGATTTCCCTCCCGGAGAAAACCCGGACCGCGCCATCGCGCCGGTCCGTATCCTCTAACCTACGAAACGGCCGACCAGCCCGCCAAGACTCATGATGCCCTGCGAACGCCTGATGGAATATCGGTCCCTCGGCACCCGCCGCATTCAGCAACGCGTGTCGGTCGATTACAATTTCCCCATGACGCGCGTCGCCTCCGCAGATAACCCTTTGCACGCCCGCATCCTCGTCTCGCTGTTGGAGGACGAAGGCATCAAAGCCTGTGTGCAGGGCGAGGCGCTCTGGGGCGCGCGCGGTGAACTTCCTTTCGATACCGTGCCGACGATCTGGGTTCTGCACGACGAAGATGTCGAAAGGGCCGTTCGGCTCATCGGTGAAAAGGAGGGAAAACCCAATCCGGCGTCATGTTCCAAGTGCGGCTACGACCTGCGCGGACTCGACCGAGCGCGTTGCCCCGAGTGCGGCACGCCCTTCCGCGTGACAGGCGAATGGATCTGTCCCTGCGGCGAGCAGATGGGTACGCAGTTCGAGGCATGTTGGAAATGTCGCAGACCTCAGGAAGACGCGGTACGAGTCATTGCGGCGCAAGCGCGATCAAGCGCGGCGAGCGGAGAGGGAGCGGACACGCTTGCGAACCCCGCGTGCCTCGTATGTAGGGGCGCAGGGCGCGTCCGCCGCCGCTGGATCCCGATGTTCCTGGTAGCCTACGCCTCGATGGCCGTTGGCGCGGCCCTCTTTGAGTTCGGCTTTGGGCGTTTCCAGACTTTGCAGGACAAGTACTGGAACTTGGGCAAGATGTTTCTCATTGTAATTGTTCTCCTCGGCCTCGCGGTCATCACTCGCTGGCGAAAATGCCCGTGCACGCTGCGAACAGACTCGCTTGATTAGCTTGATTGGAACATCCCATGGTCCGCGTCGCCCAACCCGCCGATCCGCTCGAGGCCCAGCACCTCCTCGGCGTCCTGGAAGAGCACGGCATCCGCGCGGTCGTGCAGGGCGAGGCCCTTTGGGCCGCGCGCGGCGAACTTCCCTTCGGACCCGAATCCGCGCCTTCGCTCTGGGTGACCGACGAAGCAGACGCCGAGCGCGCCCGGCAAATCCTCGCCAACCACAAGTCATTGCGGCAGCGTACATATTGTGCGCGGTGCGGACACGAGCTTCGGGGCGAGGGCGAAACGAGATGTCCGACTTGTGACACGCCGATTCGCATGGCGGCGACATGGGCCTGCCCGAATTGCCGCGAAGAGATCGAGACGCAGTTCACGAATTGCTGGAACTGTGGGAGGCAGCGTGGCGACACGGCGGCATCAACTCGTCGCGACGATCGGGGGCCGGTCACGGAGTCGGCGCCGCCCTGCGCCCGATGCGGCGGCAAGGGCTACGTCGAACGGCAGCTCATGCCCGCGATCCTCCTCGCCTGCGGTCTCTTCCTGGGGTTCGCCGCCCTGCACAACGCGTTCGGGCACACGTCGCTCGGCGGATTTCGGATCGATGCCTTCCTGCCCCGTACCTTTTACGCCCTCGTTGCTGTCCTGTGCCTCTACTTCGCCCGACGCCTCCACCGCACGGCTTGCCCCTGCCGCGACGAATGACCGAACGATACCCGTTGGAGTCATTTCTGGCGCGCGGAGCTGTGCGCATCCACCTGAAATCGCTTGAACGCCTTCCGCCCGAACTCCTTCGACACGCGGGCCAGGCGGTGCTGCCGCACGTCGAGTGTCTCGTGCTTTCCGTTGACCTTTCGCACGAGCACGAAAGGCAGGCAAACCTCGACCACCTTCATCGGCTGGACCGAACAGGGATAAAGCATCACACGGATCGGCTCGACGGGCTGCCAGGGCTGTTCAAAAAACAAGGGCAGAAACTCCCCGAGCACGTGCAGGATCGACACATAATCGCCCGCACGAATGTCCTCCGGCGCGAGGACCTGCGAAATAGTCTTTTCGTCTTCCTTTTCCATACTTCATTTTCAGCGCAGCGGGGCCGCCCGCGCGGCGCAGCGCGAATCGTCAACAGGGTCAATGCACAAATCCGATCAAGCGAGAGGAGGGGGCGATTAGCTGACGGGGCGCAATGCGATAAGCGATTCGCGCGCGCCGCCCGCATGCCGACCCGTCGGCATTGGCGAAAATCGAATTGTCCCGTTCGCGGCGCGCATATCGAATCCCTTATGTTGGGCGAATTGTAGAGCGAGGATCCACCCTGTCAAGTGCGATATTTCCTCGGCCCGATCTCCATTGACGGCGGATGAACCGCCAATGGAGATCTTCGGGTGGAGGGAAAGTTAGGACAAACGAAATTGGATCCGGCTAACGGCGCCGACGCACTGCAAAGATACCGAGCGCCAACAGCGCAAGCGTTGCCGGCTCCGGCAAGACGTTCAAGTCAAGGTCCCCATCGACGCCCGGGATTCGGTCGCCGCGGCGAGCCCCAATCCCAGTACCGCCAGGACAAGGCAGGCAGGTTTCTTCGACATGATTTTTCCTCCCAGACATGGCTCGCCCCCGCGTTGAAATTGTTATAAAGACCCGGCCACGCCCTTGCCGGAGTTCGAGCCCTCGGGGGGCGTGCAACCGGGTGCTTACTCGAAACAGGTCGGCGTTTCGTCGTTCAGCACGGCATCGACAAAGGCGTCGACGTCGGCCTGATCGAGCACGCCGCTGAAATCTTCGTCGGCGCAGCCGCAAGTACGCAGGATCAGGCTGCTGCTCGCCGTGCAATTCGTGAACTGTTGGATATCAAGGGCGGTGACGGCGTTGTCGCCATCCACATCGCCGGCACAGGTGTTGCACCCGGGGTCAGTCACAAGGAAGGGCGCGGTCGCGTTGTTGGTGAACGTGGCCGCGCCCGGCGTGAGGGCATAGTCGGTGGAGTTGGAGTTGGATTGGGCCGTGGCGGCGCCCTGGAAGAGCAACGCCTGATGACCACCCGTCGGCAACGGCCCGGCAAAGGCCGGTCCGAAGTTGCTGTTGGGGTCGTTGATGACGTTCCCGGCATGGGAGCCGGTGTAACCGGCGCCGCCCCAACTGAGCCGCCAGTAAATGATGCCGGTGTCGCTCTCGAACGTGAGCGAGCCGGCGGCGAGGTAGGAGACCGGTATGAGATTGGTCATCGTGAAGTCTGGTTCCACGCCGGGCGCCGTGTAGTCGAAGAAATTGGCACTGGCGATGAGTACACGATCGCCCGTCGTGCCGTTCGCGACATTGGTCGTCATGTTGATCACGACGATTGGATTGGCGCCGGCGGCGTCGTGGACACGGATCCGCGCTTGGCTGACAAAGTTCTCGAAATCCGCGCGCATCCGAAGCTGGATCGCCTGAGCGGTCGGATCGCCGTTGACGCCCCCGATCACCTGCTCGATCTGCATGAGGTGGAAGCTGGCGACGGCCGGGGAAGCCAGCAGCGTCGCCGAAATACCCGCGAAGATGGCGGGGCGAATAGAAAATCGCATGGCTTCCTCTCCCACTTGGCGCAGGGACTACGCCCGGCTCTAAGGATGAATGTCGCGAGGGGAGGGGGCCTATTGCAGGAATGGTCCGTGGGTCGCAACGATTAATTCGCCGGCTCCACTGTGCGATAAGTCACGTTGACGCCGCGGCTTGAAAGCTGCTTGAGCAGGTGCTCCAGCAACCCCGTCTGGCGGCCCAGGTACTCCGGCGGATGCACTCCCGGCTCGTGAAATCGCCTCTCGGCCAAGAGCCGGGCCACGATGACGCAGGGGAAGCCGGTCGTCCGGGCCATCGAGGATTGGCCCGCCGCCCGATCGTATTCATCATAAAGGTCGTACGTGTGTCGGAGCCGCCGCCCGTCTTTACGACCCTCGACGATAACGCGCAGGACCGTGAATTCCTCCTCACCCGGCTCGTAGGTCCACAAGGGGAACAGGAGCTTGGAGGTAACATCGAGCGGTCGGACCTTTACGCCGCGAACCTCAATCTCATCTTTGCTGAAGAACCCCGTCTCGCGGAGGATGCGCATCAACTGAATGTGGCCGGGGTAGCGCAGGGTCTTTTCCACCATGTTGGGCGCTTTAATCGTCTTCAAAAGACTTCGCAGGCCGTCCGTATTGAAGGCCTCCAATGGGCCGACAGGAGGGAAGTCAATCAGTTCCGGTTCCGACAATGCCGGTTTGGTGACGATCTGTCCGCCTTCGACCATCCGCGCGGGCCGCGTGTACTCCTCCAACACGTCTGCCGGAGCGAAGGGCGCCTTGTACTGGTACATCCACCTGGGGCGCTTGGGCAGTCCGCCGACATAGAAGACCACGCGGTCGGTCGCGTCCAACTGCGCCGCACAGTGCCCGATGATCACATTCGCCAGACCGGGCGCTACGCCGCAATCGACCACGGCCGAGACGCCGTGCTTCTTCGCCAGACCATCCAGCTCGGTCTGGTCCTCAACCATGAACGAGATGTCGGCGAAGGGTTTGCCGGATTCGATCACCGCGCGGAGCGTCATGAAGCCGAGCGTGCTGGGCATGGCCCCGACGACGATGTCGGCGTTTGCGACGGCCTGTTTGATCTGCGCGGGTCCGCCGAGGTCGCGGCACTCGGTCCGCAGGCGCGGGAATCCCTTCAGCCGTTCAAGGTTGGCCTGGCTGACGTCAATCGCCGTAACGTCGAACTCGCCGTCTCCCGCCAGGTCGCGCGCCATCGTCGCCCCGACCAGCCCGCATCCCAATACCACGGCCTTTTTCGGCATCAACGTTGCTCCGGTTCCGCCAGCCACGAGATTGTACCGACAATCGCGTCGTGTTTGTGTGCCGGTACCGACTCCTTAAGATGCCATTCGTGGAGCTATCTGCCGAAACCTGGGTGTATTTCGTCGTCGCGGTCTTCACCGCGCTGGCCTATTACGAGGGATTCTGGTTGGTCAGGGAATCGCTCGGCTTATACCTCTATGTCCGTCGAACCACGGCCGGGGCCAGGAAACTGAAAGACGCGGAAGGGCGATTTCTCTATCAGCCCCGTGTCGCGGTCATCTTGCCCTGTTGCGGCGTGGACGAGCGGCTGCACCAGACCGTGGGGCGCCTCGGCTGCCAGAATTACGCCGATTACGAGATCATCTTTACCCTCGAATCGGAGGAGGACCCGGCGTACGAGGCGATCGGCCGCTGGACGGCGGACTGGACGCTGGTTCGCCACCGGCGCGTCGTCGCCGGGCTGACACAGCAACGTTCACAGAAAATCCATAACCTCCTGGCCGCCGTGGAGCAGGTATCGCCGGACCGCGAGGTCCTGGTCTTCCTCGATTCCGACGCCGTCCCCTCCGCCGACTGGCTGGGCCATCTCGTGGCGCCGTTGAACGACGAGGCCGTCGGCGCGGCGACAGGCTTTCGCTGGTACTGTGCGTCGGGTGGAATTGCCAACGGTCTCCGCTCCGTCTGGAATGCCGCAAGCGTCACCCTTATCCGCGATGAGCAACGCAACTTCTGCTGGGGCGGTGCGACCGCCGTCCGCCTCGATCGCTTCAAGTCGCTCGACATCGCCCGCCGCTGGAGCCACGCGCTTTCCGACGATTACCAGATGACGCGGGCGGTTCGCGACGCGGGGCTCATCATCCGTTTCGTCCCCCAGGCCCTGATCCCCAGCCATGACCGCACGACGCTGCGCGGCTTTTTTGAGTTTGCCCGGCGGCAGTTGATCATCACCCGGGTTTGTGCCCCGGACATCTGGCGCACCGGCCTCTTGTTATGCACCGTTTTTGTCTTCGGCGGCTCGGCGGCCGCCGTGCTCTTTTTTCTTTGCCTGCTGGGCTGGTTCGGCTCGATGACCGCCGGTTGGTGGGCCTTCGCCGGCTGGATGGTCGTCATGCTTCTGACCTTGGCGCTCGTCACCTTCCGGCAACTGGCGGTTCGGCAGATCCTCGGGCCGCCCGATGTGACATGGAAGGATGCCGCTTGGGACATCGCCGGCATCTTTTTCGCGGGGATGCTGCACCAGTCGGTCTTCGCGTCATCAATCGGCACGCGCCGCTTCGCCTGGCGCAATACGGTGTACGAGATGATCTCGCCGGATGAAACGCGCGTGATCGGGCGGCTGGACAAAACAAACGAGCAATAGGGCCTAATCGACCTGTTGGTCCTATTCCTCGACGCGGATCAGTTGTCCGATCGTTGTTTTTGCGCTAGATTAGTCAGCCATGAGCCTTCAAAAGAATCCCATCGCCGATCAAGACCCCGAACTCTGGAAGGCCTTTGTCGCCGAGGAAGAGCGTCAGGCCAGGACGCTGGAGCTGATCGCCTCGGAAAACCACGTCAGCGCGGCCGTGCTCGCCGCCGCCGGCTCTGTCTTCACCAACAAATACGCCGAGGGATACCCCGGCAAGCGCTACTACGGCGGCTGCGAGCACATGGACACCGTCGAGCGGCTGGCCATCGACCGGGCCAAGGCCCTCTTCGGCTGCGAACATGCCAACGTCCAGCCGCACTCTGGCAGCCAGGCCAACCAGGCCGTGCTGCTCGCCGCGATGAACCCCGGCTCGCGCTTCGACGAGGCCGAGCAGAAGGAAAAGAACCCCGGCGAGCCCGTGCGGACGCCCGGCGACATGATTCTCTCGCTGCACCTTGACCACGGCGGCCACCTGTCCCACGGCAAGTCCGTCAACATCAGCGGCAAATGGTTCCGCGTGACGCACTACTTCGTGGACCGCGAGACCGGCCGGATCAACATGGACGAGGTCCGCAGCCTCGCCCGCGACTGCAAGCCCAAGCTCATCATCACCGGCGCGTCGGCCTATCCACGCCTCTGGGACTGGGCCGCCTTTGCTTCCATCGCCAAGGAGGTCGGCGCGCTGCTCATGGCCGACATCGCCCACATCGCCGGTCTCGTCGCGACCGGCCTGCACCCCAGCCCGGTTCCGTTTGCGGAATTTGTGACGACGACGACGCACAAAACGCTCCGCGGCCCCCGCGCGGGCCTGACGATGTGCCGGGAGGCGTGGGCCAAGAAGATCGACTCGGCGGTCTTCCCTGGTCTGCAAGGCGGGCCGCTCATGCACATCATCGCCGCCAAGGCGGTCGCCTTTGGCGAGGCGCTGCGACCGGAGTTCAAGGCGTATCAGCAGCTCATTCTCGACAATGCGCAGGCCCTGGCGGAATCGCTCCTGTCGCGCGGCCAATCCCTGGTCTCCGGCGGCACGGACAATCACCTGATGCTCCTCGACCTCCGCAAGGGCTATCCCAACGTCTCCGGCGCGATGGCCGAAGACTGGCTCGGCCAGGCGGGCATTGTCGTCAACAAGAACATGATCCCCTTCGACGAGCGCAAGCCGATGGAGACGAGCGGACTGCGTCTGGGCACCCCGGCGCTTTCGACCCGTAAAATGGGCCCGGACGAGATGAGGCGGATCGCAGGGCTGATCGATCGCGTCCTTTCATCGGGTGGCGCGAAGGCGGCGATCGACGCGGTCCACGGCGAGGTGTTGGAGCTTTGTGAGCAGTTTCCCCTGCCCAAGCATTGAATAGCGAATTACGAATAGCGAATAGCGAAATGAAGACGCCAACGGCGACAGCCTCGTATTTCGCTATTCGCTTTTCGCTATTCGCAATTAGTCTCTGCGGTTGTTCCGGTTCCGCCAGGATCAACTTCATCTCCCTCAACACCAATGCCATCGATCCGCCCCGCACGGAGCCGTGGCGTTTCAACGCACAGGAGTGTTACTGGTGGCTCGATGAAACCGGCGAATTCAACCTCGCCATGCAATGCCGCAAGGCCAACCTGTTTCTTGGCAGGCTCGGCGACGTGGAAATCGACCTCTCCTTTGCCCTCGACGGCCCCCCCGCCGGCAGCGGCCGCGACTATCCGCTTCGACAGCGCGAGGTCCGCGCCGCTATCCTGTCGCCGGCCGGCAACCAGCGCTTCAACATCCACACCGGGGTTTGCTCCGTGATCACCGGCAAGGATGGGACCTATCGCGGGAGCTATCGCGTGTGGATGACGCCCATCGCGGAAGTCAACATCCTTTCGATCCTGCCGCAACGGCCGGGGCCGATTCTGTGTTTCGGGACCTTTCACGCGGTGCGCAATCCTGAGCGCGGAAGCGAAATCCGCGCCAAGTCCGAGAGCTTCGGCGCGGTCCGCCCGCCGCGAAAGCCGCCACCTTCCACCCAACCGGCAGCGACTCCCGCGTCCGCGGACCTCGCGAAATAGTCCTATCGGACCTGCTCCCCCCCCGGCCGCTTGACTAAATCGTAGAGTTAGTCTGAAAGGACCGGCGAGTCTCCGCGCGCCGCGTGCGGAGGCAGCGGACAGATTACCACTTGCGACTCGAAGACCACGCCAGATTGGGTATTTCACTTCGCCCCGAAGCCTCCGAGGCGCCGGCAGCGCCGCGTCATCGAGGATCTTCGCTCGATCGACTCCTTCGTCGGTGGCTGGTCGTCGCCATATTGCCCGTCGTCGTCGTTTCCCTCGGATTTCACGAACTCACGCTCCATCACCAGGCGCGCTGCGCGCAGGAATCGGCTGCGTCTATCCTGGCCCAGACGCTCGCCGCGCAATGGCGGTCCAACAACCGGCTCTCTGCCGACGAGATACGGCGTGATTGCCAGAACCTCGCCTTGCAGCCTGCCATTCTTGCGGCCGCCGTCTTCAACCCCCAGGGCGAATGCGTGGCTCAGACCATGTGCCACGACGATCTCGTTTCCTTTCTCCATCCCGATCAGCCGACTGATTCGTCGGGAGCGGCCCCGGAGAGACCTTCGCCCCCAGAACTGGCCGCCGAATTTCCGGTGATCCAGCGCGTGGACATCAATCTGGGGCCGCAGTTTGACCCGCAGCGCCCGGCACGGGTGGTTCTGCTGATGGGAGCGATCGATCTCGCCGGACTCAGCTCTACGCGATGGGGGTTCTGCGCTCTCGTGACCGCCACGGCAGCCTTCGGGTGGTTACTGGCTACTGGGGCCCTCCGGCGGCGGGTTGCGCGGCCCATCGAGCGGTTGTTGCAGGTCTCCAGCAAGCGCCGGGCGGACTCGGCCCTGGCCGATGCAACACCGGAGCCCGGCGAGCTGGGAGAGCTGACCCGCTGCGTCAACGGCCTGAAGGAGGAGGCCTTTCACTGGCGTGGTCAGGCCGAGCGCGTGGAGCGGCGCATGGCGCTCCAGCTTGCCTCCCAGACGCGCGAGATTTCGCGCGATCTGCGCAAGTTCCAGCGCGAGGCGTGGCTCGACCCGCTGACGCGCGTCAAGAACCGCCGCTTCCTCGACGAACAGCTTCCAATCATCTTCGCCGCCCACCAGGGCGCCGACCTCGACCTCTCGCTGGTGATGCTCGATCTCGATCACTTCAAGCGGCTCAACGACGAGCGCGGCCATCAGGCGGGGGACGAGGTGCTGGCCTTCCTTGGCGAACTTCTGCGCCAGTGCCTCCGCGCCGATGACATTCCCGTTCGTTTCGGCGGAGACGAATTCGTGCTCATTCTGCCCGGCGTCTGCGCCGAGGACGCCATGGGGCTCACCAAGCGCCTGATGGCGCTCTTCGCCCAACGCGTCAAGGTCATGTTTGACGGACGCACGGTCCCCGGCGTCACCGCGGGAATTGCCGCCCTGATGAACAATCGCCCGGCGACCCCGGCGGGTTTGCTTGCCGCCGCCGATCGGGCCCTTTACCAGGCCAAGAAATCCGGCCGCGGAAGCATCCAGATCTGCCGCCCTTTTGAAAGAAAGTCGGCCTGACAAATCGGTTAAGCTCGACATACCGCCGGTCGCGTCTATAATTGCTCGTTCGCGGCGGCGTCCGCTCTCGCATGCCGACCGTGTGGGTGCCTCGAACGAATATTGACCCGGCGTTACCCTTTGCGATATTTCCCTTTCTTCATTCTTCTCCTCGCGCCGCTCGCCTTACTGTCGTCCGGTTGCGGAACGGCCGTCCGGCTCCTCGCGCAGACGCAGCAGGATGGCGACCGTAGCGAGGGCCTGACCTTTTACCTCGGCGGCGCCGGGCCGATCGGTTATGTTGGTTCCATTGACGTGCCCGGCGGTTTCAAGGATGCCGGCTATCTCGGTGAAGTGGATGTCTTCACCTGGCAGAGCCTGACGCATGCCGGCGATCAGATGAACCTCTCGCGCAACCGCTCGAAGGCCGCGGAACTCGCCGCCGAGATCAGACGGTACCGACGCCAATATCCCAGTCAGAAGATCAATTTGATCGCCCTTTCCGCCGGCACCGGCATCGCCGCATTCGCGCTGGAATACCTCCCTGAGGGGATCCAGATCGACCGCGCGGTTTTCCTGGGTTGCAGCTTGTCCAGCAAATACGATCTGACTCGCGCGCTGCGGCGGGTTCGCGGCGGCTTGTATGTCGTCCATTCCGAGTTCGATCCCATCCTCAAAAACGTCGTCTGGTACACCGGGACGGTCGATCGCAGTTCGGCCGAAGACGGGATCGCGGGCCTGGTGGGCTTTCGCCTGCCGGACCAACGAGGCCCCGACACCGAACGCCAATACGCGAAGCTGCACAACGTGCCCTATCGCTATGACTTCAGCGATTTTGGGTATGAGGGCCGGCACACCGACTGCACCAGCCGCGAGTTTATCGCCGAATTCATCGCCCCGGCCGTGATGGGCGACGATCGAAAACTGATCGGCGTGCCCGTCGCGGAGTGGACAGCCCAACACGGAAACAAGCGTCCGCGCGGTCGATCCCCCACGACACAAAGAGCACGAACGGGCGCTTCGGGTCGCCCGGGAACGGCGACCGCCAATCGGCTGCCCAATTCCGGGAACTAACACGGATGGCCAAACCGCCGCGCATGAAGGCCACGGATCGACGGCGGCAACTCCTGGAAGCCTCCATCGCCTGCTTCGCCGAACACGGCTATCAGGGTACGACGACGGCGCTGCTGGCGCGCACGGCCCAAATCTCTGAACCGGTCCTTTATCGACACTTCGCGAGCAAGCAGGAGTTGTTCGTCGCTCTGCTCGAACAAGTCGGCCGGGAAGTCCTTCGCGAGTGGCGCAAGGCCATCGCCCCGCTCAAATCGCCCCAGGACCAACTGCGCGTCCTGCTGCGGCTCAACCCCGCCACGACCGATCCTCGCACCAAGCAGCTCTATCGCGTCATCTTCTCGGCCCAGGCCGAGTTCAATGAGCCGAAGATTCAGGCCGCCCTGCGCGAGCACTACCAGCGTTATGCTCAGTTTCTCACAAACGTCATCCGCCGCGCCCAGCGGGCCCGGCAGGTGCGCGAGGATGTCTCCGCGAGCGGTCTCGCCTGGCAACTCATCCACGCCGCCATCGGTTTCGCCCTCATCAAACCGCTGGAAATCCCCGGCCACGCCACCCCCGCCACCGTGGAACAGGCCATCGGCCTGCTCATCGAGCAGCTCGCGGGCGATCGCAATCCGGATTGAGAGGCTTCCAGAAGTGTGGCGAGGACGGTGACTGCCGATCATTCCCCGCTCGGAGGCTCGGACTTCTTTTCGGATGGACTGTGAGCGGCGCTGCCTCCCGAATTCGTCGGCGTGGAATTCGCGCGTTTGATCTCGTCGCCGGTGTCCTGCAGCCCCTTTTTGAATTCCACGATCCCCTTGCCGAGCGAGCGGCCCACTTCCGGCAACCGGCGCCCGAAAATCAGCAGGGCGATGAACGCGATGATGAGTAGTTCCTGCCAGCCGAGGTTCGGAAAAAACGCCAGCAGATGTTCATGGGGGGACATGTGGTGCTCCGACAGGTCTTGCGTGACTTCCTTAACTATATCGCCGTAATCGGTCCTCCGCCAGTTGCGCGGGGTTTTCCACGGTCTGCCAACCGACCGAACGGCCTGCCAGGCAACGATTGCCGATAGAAAACAAGGGATTATTGCCCGTTTTTCGAATCCCGGTCCTCTTGCGAGCGCTCCAATGTGTGGCATCGTCGGCATCGTCAGCTCTGCTCCGCTCTCCCTGGAGGACCGTTCCGCGCGCGATGAAATGGCGGCCACGCTGGCCCATCGCGGGCCGGACGGCTTCGGTCGCCACGACGCGCCAAACGTCGCCCTGGGCCATCGCCGCCTGGCCGTGATCGACGTGACTGGCGGTGGTCAGCCTCTCAGCAATGAAACCGCCTCGATCTGGGCCGTCGCCAACGGCGAGTTCTACAACTTTCGCGAACTCCGCGACGACCTGGCCTCGCGCGGCCATATCTTCCGCACCGCGAGCGACACCGAATGCCTCGTCCATCTGTACGAAGAACACGGAGATCGGTGCGTGGACCGTCTCGCCGGCATGTTTGCATTCGCCGTCTGGGACGAGCCGCGCCGCCGGCTGCTCGTCGCCCGCGACCGGCTCGGCGTCAAGCCGCTTTACTATTGCCTGGACGATGACCGCCTGCTCTTTTCCTCGGAATTAAAGTCGCTCCTCGCCGCACGAGTCCGCGCGGAATTCGACCCGACCGCTCTCGCCGACTATCTGACGTACAGTTTCATCCCGTCTCCCAGGACGATCTTCACTGGCATTCATAAGCTGCCTCCGGGCAGTTTACTCACGTATCAAAATGGCCGCGTCACGGTCCGCCCTTATTGGGACCTCGCGTACCAGGGTCTGAGCGACCGCCCGCTGGACGAACTCGCCGATTCGCTATGGGAAAACTTGCAACGGGCGACGTCTCGCCGCCTCGTCTCCGATGTGCCGGTCGCCGCATTTCTGAGCGGCGGTCTGGATTCCACCGCCGTGGCCTGGGCGATGACGAAAACGTCGCGAGCCCCCGTCGTGACGCTGACCTGCGGGTTTGACGAAAAGGACTTTGACGAACGCGCCAAGGCCCGCACCGTAGCGGCCCTTCTCGGAACGGACCATCACGACGCCATCGTCCGCCCGCAGTCCGTGGGTTGGGCGGACACGCTTTGCGAGTTCTTCGATGAACCATTTGCCGATGCCTCCGCCATCCCCACTTACCAGCTTTCCCAATTCGCCAAGCGCTACGCCACGGTCCTGCTCTCCGGCGATGGCGGGGACGAAATCCTCGCGGGCTATCGGCGTTACCGATTCGATCGCTACGAGGGGCAAGTAAGAAAACTCGTACCGTCGTCCATTCGTCGCGCCGCCTTCGGCGCTGCGGCCCGGCTCTATCCCGACCGCTCATGGCTGCCGCGTCCGCTGCGCGCACGCGCGACGCTGGCGAATTTGTCGGTCGATGCGGCGACGGCGCATGCGCTCTCGATTTCGACGCTCCGACCCGACGATGTTCGGCGCCTGCTGAATCCGGATGTAGCCGCGCAACTCGGCGACTACGACCCGCTCGAGCACTCCCGCGGACACTACCACGGCTGTGATGCCCCCGATCACCTGTCGAAGTGCCAATATGCCGACATTCGCCTCGGACTGGCCGACGGCATCCTTACGAAGGTCGATCGCGCGAGCATGGCCCACGCCGTCGAAGTCCGTTCGCCCATGCTCGACCACGAGTTCGTGCAGTTTGCCTGGTCCATCCCGCCCCGCATGCGAATCCGCGGCCGCGCCGGCAAGTGGCCGCTGCGCTCCCTGCTCTCGCGCCGCCTCGATCCGGCGATCGCCTCGCAATCAAAGGCGGGATTCGAGGTCCCGTTGGATGCCTGGTTCAAAGGGCCGCTGCGCGCGGAGTTTGAATCACGAGTCCTTGCCCGGAACTCCGCCTGCCAAGATTGGTTCGATGCCTCGATCATGAAGCAATTTCTTGCCGAACACCTGTCCGGCCGCCGCCGGCACGGCCCGACCCTTTGGAAGCTGCTGATGTTCGAGGCCTGGCACGACCGTTACTTGAAGTCCACCCGACGCGTGGCCCCGCCGCACAGGGTCCTTGTTGCCTGTCCCTAGTCAAATTGATGAGTCCTTCCATTGTCAAACATCTGATCCTCCCCGCACACGAAAGGCTGCTCGGCCGGGGAACACTCCGCTACCTCTGGCAGTTGGAGCAGTCGCAATGGTGGTCGCACCGTCATCTCCAGGGTCTCCAGGAAGCCAAACTGCGCCGCCTTCTGATCCATACCCACAGGCGATCGGCTTTTTATCGCCGGCGTTTAGATGAGGCCGGAATCGACCCTGCCCGCGCCCGCCTGGACGACTTCGCTCGCCTGCCCCCGCTCACCAAGACTCAAATCACGGAACACGCCCACGAGATGGCGGACCCCAAAACTCCCGGCGGCCTCTTTCCCTATTCCACCGGCGGGTCCACCGGCTCGCCGCTTTCATTCATGATGGATCGGCCCCGCCAGGCCTCCGATCAGGCCGCCCGGGCCCGTACCCGCCGCTGGTTCGGCATCGACCTCGGCCGGCGCGAACTCTATCTCTGGGGTTCCCCGGTCGAACTCACCGCGCAGGACCGCCTCCGCGCCCTTCGCGATCGCCTCGCCAATCACCGCCTCCTCGACGCGTTCAACATGACGCCCCGAACGATGTCCCGCTATTTGGGCGAGCTGGAATCCTTCGATCCGGTCCACTTGTTTGGATACCCCAGCAGCCTCGCACGGCTCTTTCGATTTGCACGGGAGACCGGTCGGCCGATCCGCGCACCCTCTCTTCGCGCGGTCTTCGTCACCGGTGAGGTGTTTGATCGCGCCGACCGGGCAGTCCTCGAAGAGTCGGTCTCCGTTCCCGTGGCGGACGGCTACGGCTCGCGTGAGGGCGGCTTTATCGCCCACCAATGCCCCCTGGGGGCCTACCACGTCACGATGGAGAGCCACATTGTTGAATTGCTCGACGCGGCGGGTCGCCCCACGAACACGGGGGATTGTGGCGAAATCACCATCACGCACCTCGACGCGCTGGGAATGCCTTTCATTCGCTATCGAACGGGCGACATGGCCCGCCGCACCGGCGAGCCTTGTCCTTGCGGCCGCGGGCTTGAAACTCTGTCTGCCATCGAAGGACGGAAGACGGACATGCTGCGCACCGCCGACGGGGGCCACGCCCACGGCTTGTCGGTGATCTACGTCTTGCGCGAAGTTCCGGCGATCCGGGAATTCAGGATCGCCCAGCGGCCGAATCTCGATCTCGACGTGGTGGTGGTCCTGCGGCGCGAGCTGACGGAAGCCGAGCGCGGGTCCATTGTCAGGCAACTCAAGAAGAGAATCGGCGGAGATATCTCCGTCCACCTCAACGTCGTGGAGTGGATCGAGCCGGATCCTTCGGGGAAGTACCGGCACGTGGTTCGCCTCGGCGAATCTCCGATCGGGCCGCCGGCGCCGGCAACGGCTGGTAGGTCGCACCTTCCATCAACTGCGACGTAAGCGGGTCCGCCGCGACGACGGTCGCCAGCCGAGCATATAGCCCTTGTGCCCATTGAAGGACTGCGACCCCCGCAAACGATCCCGCCGCCGCCATCGCGAGCGTCGTCACATCGGTGAACCGGCTGGGCATCCATAGGTGGAGCGTCTCCAAGACGGCGCAAATCAGCATCGCAAGAGCGACGCAAACCCGCGTCTCGCGGCGGCGATGCCCGATTCGGAGAAGCATCGCCAGCCCCATGCCGACGATGGCGTACCGTAATCCGTCGCCGCTCAGATCGTAGAGGGCTTGATTGATGCGGCACTCCCTGTGGGCAGCGAAAGGCACGACCGAGACGTTTGCATGCGCAAGGAGACCGGCGGGCGAGTTTTTACTGAAATCAAAGGGCACGATCTCGTAGAGGATAACCATTGCAATTCCAACGCACGCCAACCCGCGCTGCCATGTCACGGGAGGCGGCCCTGTTCGCGTCACAACGGCGGCATCGGAACGGGACGTGACGCGCCGCGCCCACGCCCATCCGAAGAAGCAGCCGATCGGCCACCCGACGAGGCCGCAAGCGATCTGCAACGTGTCCAGGCCGTGAGAAATGAGAAAGACCCGTGCCCCGGTGGCGACGGCCGCCAGACCGACACTGACCAACCCGGCCATAATGTAGTGTCCAAGGGCAATGGAGCCGTTGCGCGATCTTCCCACGATGAACAACGCGGCGACCGCGGCATACAACGCGACATCGACGACGCGATCCAGGCCGTATTCCCATCGCGAGCGAGACAGTTGCATTGCCGCCACTTCGGGGTTCCCTGGATGGTGGGCCTTCACCCTGGTTTCCAATTCCTGCCATCGCGCCCATGGCCTGGCGTCGGTTCGCCGCAGCGCCGACGCCGCAGCATGATGAGGATCGATGACCGGATCGAACGGTCGAAGTTGAACCAACAGTACGATGACGACAAACGCGCGGCTGACGACCAGCCACCAACGGCGTGCCGCCAACTCCCGGGTTCGTCCCGCGGCCCGGCGGATGGCATCCTCCCCAAGCCACAAAATCCCGACGCCGAGTAGCGCCCCCACGAGGTTTGAACTCACATCCACCCAGGACCCGACGCGGGAGGGAAATAACCGCTGCGCCTGTTCAATCGCCACACTGAGAGAGGTGCAGACGATCGTCGTCCACAGCCCCGCCGACGCCCGGGAACGACCCCGTTGGCGCAGCAGATGGAACCATATGGCCCCAAAGGGCAGATAAAACGCAATATTCGCAGCAATGTCCGGCAAACTGATTTGCGCCGCCCGCAGACCAAACAGAGTGCTCCCAGTCGTCGCCGCCGGGGATCGAATGTCCAGATCGAACGGGACGAGGGACAGATAGATGAGGAACAACGTGTATCCCAGGAGCGACGTCGCCTCCCGGCGCAGGAATTCGGAGCCGCTTGCAGGAGTGGCGTTGGCGTCGGCATGCCGGATCGATGGTTTGGCGAACTGGGTCGTGATCATGGCCCGCGCTGGAAGGTCGGCTGAACTTCAATGATCAAACGATCGTCGCGCGGGGAGAGCCAGTCGTCGGTCTGCCAGGGGCTGGGTTGCGTGGTCGTTGTCGGCTCGTCGCGCTTCGCCAGATCCCAGACTGCATCTCGGACCAGCCCTCGAAGCTCGGCCTCGGCATCATATTCCGCTGGCGAAAGGACTCCTTCGGGGGGCCGTCGGTCTTGCTCGTCGTCATAGCGTACGTCGTCAAATACGATGGGAACCCGGAAGGCGCTCAGCGTGCGGGATTCGCGCGCATCGCACAGCACCCCGATCAAATCCGCGTCGCCCTCCCCTCGCTCCCACCGACCGTAGATCAGGCACAGACGACAATCGATTCGCGCCGCTTCCCGCAATATCTCGCTCCACGCCGTGCCCCGCGGATCGAGTCCCTGGCCTTTCAGAACCGCCACTTCGCGTACCGGCGGCAAAGAATCGAGAAGGCCGTTCCAATAGGCAACTTGGTCCGTGGGCATCTCCGAGATTCGAAGGTTCCTCGTCGCAGCGCCGTCCGCCCTTGAAACCACCTTGGCAACCGCCAACCCGGCGGGGAATCGACCCGTGGAAGGCGATGCATCGATATGGCGGCCGCCGATCGCGAACTGTTCGCTCGTCGCTCCCAGGTCTTCAGGACCGAGCGAGACGGTATCCAACTCCACCGAAAATTCGTCCATGCACGCGTGTGACGTACAGCCGCCGCTTGACGCTGCCGCGAGGACAATAAACGCTACCAGCCACCCGCCGATGATTTTCAGAGGCAAATAGCGCGGGAAGTTGTTCAGACGCCGGCATTTCATAGCGTTTCTTCGGATCACCAATAGTTGCGTCGAGACATGTCCGTCACGTCCCGTTGGCTTATCGGAGGTCGGTCCCCTCCGCTTGCGTCCGAATCGCTGCGCCGCTTTTGCCAGATGGAACGGGTCCCCGCCCACGTCCCATATGACGAATCCCAATCGGGACTCAATTCCCGTCAAGGTGCGTCCGATACCCATGTACGTCAGAAACCGCCGGAGAAAGGCCCACCGTTGTCATCCCAGTCCATCCTCAGTTTTGATCTCGCGATTCCCGCTCGATTGTCGCCGGTTCCGGTCCCGGCCGCTCCCCGGATTTCCGCACGTCGGTCGGGATTGGACCTGATTGGCGGATCGCTCCTGCACCTTCCGCGGGCGGCGTGGATGGCGATCGACGTGGCCATCGTCTGTGGCGGCACAATTCTCGGAAATCGCCTCTTCGTGTGGTGGACCATTGAGGGTTCGATCCTCTCGGACTACAGCATCGCCCTGGCAAACATCGTTCTGGCCAGCGCCGTCGTCCTGGCAGGGTGCATCTTCGGCCTCTACGAGCCGACGACGCTCTGGTCCCGATCGCGGATCGCGGTTCGCTGTCTCCTGACGGTCACGTTGGCGATGACGTCGACATGGCTCGTGATGCACCTGTTCATGTATTCGAACATGAGCCGTCGCGCCGCCTTGTGCGGGACGCTGTTCTATCTGGTCGGAGCGACCTCATTCCGGCTCATCTGCCATTACGCGCTGCAGGGCGTCCGACGAGGCCTGCTCGTCGTCGGCCAGGGACCTCTTACCGGGGCCATCATCCGATCGGTGCGGCGGCAGTCCATCCCGGGTTATCGTCTGGTCGGCGTCGTCGTGCCCGAACGCGACGAGGCAAACCGTCGCGGAGCGGGAGATATCCCGGTCGTCGGGGCCCTGTCGGAAGTCGAGAATCTCGTACGCCGCCATGAGGTGGCGGAGGTCGTCGTCGCCCAAAGCGCCGCCGCGATCCCCGAATACCAGAAGGCCGCCCTGGCCTGCCTGCGACTGGGCTGCCGAGTCACGGATGAAACCACATTCTACGAGACGACTTACGGAGAGGTTCCGGTTTCGCACATCTCTCCGAGCTGGTTTCTTTCGGCCGATTTGAAGGGCCACCGCCGTGAGCACGCCGTCGCCAAGCGCATCTTCGACGTCTTTGTCGCCGTCGTCGCCCTGGTCCTCTCCGCCCCGGCCTTCATTCTCGTCGCGGGTCTCCTGCGCTTTGAGAATCGCGGGCCGATTTTGTATTCGCAGACGCGCGTCGGGCGCGGGGGCCGCCTGTTTACCCTTTACAAGTTCCGAACCATGGCCACCAGCGCCGAGGACGCCGGAACTGCCTGGGCCACGTTGAATGATCCCCGGGCAACGTCGATCGGCCGCCGCCTGCGTCGCTCGCGCCTCGACGAACTACCGCAATTGTGGAATATCCTCCGAGGCGACATGTCCGTCGTCGGACCGCGCCCCGAACGCCCCGAGTTCGTCCGCCCACTCTCCGCGGTCATTCCGTTCTTTGACGAGCGCCATTTGATCAAGCCCGGTCTGACCGGATGGGCCCAGATCAACTACCCGTACGGCGCGACCGTCGCCGACGCCCGCCGGAAGCTCCAGCTCGATCTCTATTACGTGAAGCATATTTCGCTGGAGCTGGACTTGATCATTCTCCTGCGCACGCTTGGAACGTTTTTTAGGGGTGGACGGTAAGGACGCTGCTCCGTCCTGCTCATTTCCCGGAGGGTTCGGTCTGACGTTGAGGCGACGGCTCGCCTCGTTGCCATGCTTTCCAACGGGCCTCGTAGTCCGGCAGCTGCTCGGCCGTGACGATCTCGACCGGCACATCCACGACCGGGGAAAACCCCCCGGTACGATCCTCGACCATGCGCATCGCCGCGAGCAGGCTCTCGCTGACCGCTTTTTGATAATCGTAGCCGATCATCGCCTGGACCTCGCCGTCGCGCAGCCGCTCAAAGTATCGAGGGCTGCCATGGCACAGAACGAACGTCGCCCCCAACGATAGTAACGGCTCATCATCTCGGAGAGCGCGAAGCGGCCAATCATCCAGGAACACCCAGCATCCCGCCCGCGGATAGCGCCGCGACTCGATGCGAACCAATCGAACCGAAGTGAAGGGATCGCCCTGGCAATCCACCTCGCGAAGCAGGGTAACCCCCGTCGTCTGCGACAGGCCCTGTTTGAACCCGTAGTAGCGTTTTGAGCGATCTTCCAAGTCCAGACCGCCGTGCAGCAGGATGATCGATTTGGCGCGATGAGCCAGGACCCGAATCGCGGCCTCGACCGATTTCTGGCCGATCTCAAAATCCGATGGACCGCAATACGATCCCCGCTTGGAGGTGTGCACGTCCCGGCCGAAAACAACAATCGGCAAGCCGCGCTGCGAAAGTACGTCGATCATCTCGCGCAATGAGGCGGAATCGATCGGGTGGATACACGCCGCGTCGATCTCTTCCTGTTCGAGCGCCCGCAGCAAGTCCTGTTGCGCGCTGGGCGATGCCGTGCGCGGGGCGCGGGTGACGACGTGCGTAAGGGGATTGTTCCGCACAAAGGCCGCGGCGGTCGCCTGCACCACGGCCCACGTTGGCTCGTCTTCGGCCTCCCCGATCACGACGATGCGAACGATCCGATCGCGACGCGGCGGGCGCTCGCCCCCCGGCCGGCATCCCACCGCGCCGAGCAGGAACAGGGCCGCTATCAGCAAGGGGCGGATCTCAATCCAAGCGGTACGGCTCACGTCGGATCCTCATTGCGGCCGGCCGGTGGCCATCGCCCCCAGCGCGACGCCCACGGCGGCGCCGCAGCAATCCGCCAGCCAATCGAGGAATTCACAGTCTCGTCCAAAGGGCGGCTGCGTTATTTCATCGAACGCTCCATACAAGATGAGCGCCAAATACCACGGCAGCAAGTTCCGCACCGTCGGGCGACGAGGGTGACGGCCGAGTCGCCAGACCAGAAGAGCCCCCAAAACGGTAAACCCCAGAAAATGCAAAACCTTATCGTCGACAAGCGGAATGTCCGGACCGGCCGCCGGAGGCAAATGAGTGGTGATGAACGCGGCGACGATCCCGCCGCCCGTGACAAAAGTGCGGATACCTTGGCGGAAACGTAGCAGAAGGGACTCCGATGGGCGCCGATCTCTCCAAATATTTCGGACCGCGTCTAGGACGTAGCCGCGGGAACCGGTTCGACAGATGGAGTTGGAACCACCCTCGAATCGGCCGCCGCTGCGACGCGATCCGCGATCGGCGCTCGCGCCATCGTCGCTATCCTGGCAATGTCCTTCTCTTCACTCGCCGCATCGGGCGCGACGCCGCCGAGCAGCGCCAGGATTTCATCGGCCAGGGCCAGATAATCGATGGCCCCGTTGCTGCGCGGCGCGTATTCGAAAATCGATTGTCCGTAGCTGGGGCACTCCGCGAGTTTCACATTTCGTCGAATCTTCGACTGAAGGATCCTGGCGTCGCGCCAGGGCACCGCCGATTGCCGCGACGACTCCAGATAGGCGTTCAGGTCGTCGATCACCTCCCCCGCCAGGCGGGTCCCGCTCTCGTACATGCACATGACCATCCCGGCGACGCGCAGCGGCGGGTTGATCCGATGGGCGACCAGGCGAATCGTCTCCAGAAGCTTGCCGACGCCCTGTAGGGCCAGGAAGTGCGGTTGCAGTGGAACCAGGACGTGCGACGCCGCGCTGAGTGCGTTCAGAGTCAGGATTCCCAGGGAAGGCGGACAATCGATGATCGCCAGATCGTATTCGTCGTGAAGACTTGAAAGGCAATCCCGCAGGATCACCTCCCGACCAACGACCGACACCAACTCCACTTCGGCCGCTGCCAGATCAATTTGCGCCGGAACCACGCTGATTGTCGGACCGTGAACGTGTATGGCCGATTGCAGCGGCAGGCTGCCCGTCAGCACCTCATAGACCCCGGCGCCCTTGGCCTGGCTGTCCAACCCCAGGTGCGTCGTCAGGTGCCCCTGGGGGTCCAGGTCGATCAGCAGCATCCTGCGACCGCGCTGACCGAGCGCCACGCCGAGGTTGACGCTGGTGGAGGTCTTGCCGACGCCGCCCTTCTGATTGATTACCGCGATACAATCCATTGCCGCGACCGGCCTCCTGCCCGCGACGTCCGGCCCTTAACGCCGCTTGAATAGGAAACCAGAGTATAAAGCACCGGGACAATCAATGCCAGCGTCTTAGGGGCGGCTCCCGGAACTCTCGATAGGGGAAAAATAGGTATGCAGCGAATCGAAACTGGAGAAAGCGCAAAAAAATATGGAAGGTGCTGCCGTGGCATGAGCACCTTCCATTTTTTGTGTGGCCTTCGCACTCGCGAAGACCCCGGGTCACAGCCGCACGCTCGAGCGATTGCTTTCAAAGCTCGCGGCCGTCACCCAACGTTTGGACGGCTGAGTTACCTCTTCTTCCGTCGCTTGCCTGCCTTTTTCTTGGTGGCGCCTTTCTTTCTTCGCTTAGCCATGGGCGTCACCTCCTTTCTAATTGAAAAAGTCTAGAGTCGCGTCAAGCTTTGTCAACAGAAACTTTTGCTTACGCTCAATATTTTTTCGGCGCGTGGGACCTCAAAACATGACTCAAACCCCTTCCGCAACACCCCGCGACCGCCGTCGCGCGTATATCTTTGACCTCGACGGCACGCTCATCGACTCGTTGGAGGACATTTCCGTCGCGCTGAACGCCGCGCGCTCCGATTTGGGATTGTTCCCCGTCGATGCGAATCAAGTGCGCAACTGGGTCGGTGACGGACTCTCCACGCTGTGCCGACGATCCGCGCCGGACGTCGGCGACACGGTGCTTTCCCGCCTCATAGAACGCGCCGCGCACCACTACGCACAGCGGCCGGTCGTTCACACCGGGACATATTCCAACATATTGCAATTGCTGAACTTATTGCAATCGCGGGGCGCGCCGCTGGCGGTGCTTTCCAACAAACCGCACGCGCTCGCCGTCGAGATCGTCGCGCGCTTGGGATTGGCGCCGTACTTCACCGCCGTACGGGGTTCGCACCACGAAAAGGATCGAAAACCGGACCCGCGCGCCGCGATCGAAATCGCCGCGTTGATGCACGTCGCGCCCGAAGAAGTCTACATGGTCGGAGATAGTGTCGTTGACATCCAAACCGCACGTCACGCGGGCACAAAATCGGTCGCCGTAGCCTGGGGATTTCAAAATCGGGACGTTTTGGAGGCCGCGCAGCCAGATTTTTTCGTCTCCGACCCCCTCGAAATCGCAAATTTACCCTGAAAATATTTTTTTTACCGGCATTCTGAGGGCGGTCTCGGACATGAATCGGCCCTTATTCCCACCGGATACGCCGCGCGTCGAACACCGGGCCCTCCGTGCAACACAGCGCGTACCGCCATCCTTCCGCCCGCGCGGAATCAGTAACCGGCACGACGCACGATTGACAGGTACCCATTCCACATCCCATAACGCGCTCCATCGCCAGCTCACACTCCACCGCCTGCTGCGCGCACAACGACGCGACCGCGCGGAGCATCGCTTCCGGTCCGCACGCGTAAACGCGCAGGGTTTCGCGCGCCATCGGCGTGCCAAAAAACGCCGCCATCGCGTCGGTAACACGCCCGCGCATTCCGCAGGATCCGTCGTCGGTCGTGACGGCCGCGGGGATGCCGGCACGCGCGAATTCCTCCACACAATTTGTCGCGGAACCGGTCGCGGACGGGTCGTCGACCAACGTGACGGGCAACAACGACCGGCGTTGAGCGCCGACGATGGCGCTGCACAAAACGCCCGTATTTGCAAGCGTTTCCGCCATCCAGCGAATCGGCGGCAGGCCGATGCCGCCTGCGATCAATAGCGCTGTTGCGCCGCGCGGCGGCGCCGTGAAGCCTCGCCCCAGCGGCCCCAGGACGCTAATGAAATCTCCCGGGCTGCGCGCATCCAACCACGCCGTTCCCGAGCCCACCACGCGCCCGAGAATTTTCATTTCGACGCCGCGCGCGCCGCGCTCCAGACCCCCAATGCTGAACGGTCTCCGCAGCATCGCCGCGCCCCCTTCGGCATCGTCCGGCCGTCGGCAAAGAACCTGGACAAACTGTCCGGGAACCGCCGGCGGAAACTCCTCCAACGCCAGCGTTAACTCGAAGTGCTCTTCGCAAAGCGACTGACGCCGCACGACGCGCGAAAGAAATACCCCACAGCGCTGTACGGTCTGGCTCATGGAACTAAGGGTCACTGGCTCGGCGAAAAATCACAAGGGCCCGCCAAAAATTGCGCCAAAAAAAACCTCCGGATCAAAGTTTACTTCGATCCGGAGGAGCGCCACGGCTAAGACAGCCGTAATTTGTAGCGGCGATGCAAGTCCATCCATCGGCCGCGTTTTTTCAGATTCAGTGCCGGAAATCTAGCAAGCGGACACGGGGCTGTCAACGGATACAAAAAATGTTTTAACTATCGTATCTGCAACAACTTATACGCTTGCGAATTTGTTAGAAAATCCCCCTTGATCGCGCCCAAAGTAGGCCATCGGCAAGGGTTACGCGAAACTTATCTGCTTTCCTAATAAACTCGCAAACATCGAGAAACATTCCCGTAAGGCGTAACTATAACTATCTGCTAGAAAATAAGTTAAGATCAGACATGGTCGGTACCGTAGTCACATTGCTGCGATGAGACGCCATTTCACAGCCGATTTGGCCCCTCGCCGCCGTTCATGCTATCTTGTTGGATTGCCCCATGAGCCTCCAACCAATTGAAAGTTTTCGATGTTTGACGCCCTGACCGATCGATTCAATGACGTTTTCCGACGCCTTCGCGGCCGGGGAAAAATCTCCGAAGACAACGTCCGCGAGGTCATGCGCGAAGTTCGCACCGCCCTCCTCGAAGCCGACGTGCACATCGATGTCGTCAAGAAATTCACCGATGAAGTCACGCAAAAAGCCCTCGGCGCCGAGGTCATCAAGACGCTGCACCCCGACCAGGTCATGGTCAAAATCGTCCACGACGAGCTGATCGGCCTCATGGGCCCCGTCGATTCGCGCATCCCCTGGGTCGCCAACCCCCCGACGATCATCCTCATGGCCGGTCTGCAGGGCTCGGGCAAAACGACGACCTGTGCGAAACTCGCCAAGTATTGCATGGATCGTGGCAAGAAACCGCTGCTCGTTGCGGCGGACCTCAAGCGCCCCGCGGCCATCGACCAGCTCGAAGTACTCGGCGGCCAACTCGGCGTCCCCGTCCATGCCGAGCGCGAGCACCAGAACCCCGTAAAGGTCTGCCGCAACGGCGTCGAACTCGCCAGGCGCCAGCTCCGCGACGTCGTCATCCTCGATACCGCCGGCCGCCTCGCCATCGACGAAGAACTGATGACCGAGGTCGCCAACATTGCCGGCACCGTCGGCCCGCACCAGATTTATCTCGTCCTCGACGCCATGACCGGCCAGGACGCCGTCAACACCGCCAAGCACTTCAACGAGCGACTGGAACTCGATGGCGTGATTTTCACCAAGTTCGATTCCGACACCCGCGGCGGCGCGATCCTCTCCGTCAAGAGCGTCACCACCAAGCCGGTCAAGTTCATCGGCGTCGGCGAAAAACTCGACCGGCTGGAAGAGTTCCACCCCGACCGCATGGCCGGCCGCATCCTCGGTATGGGCGACATCGTCTCGCTCGTGGAACACGCCCAGCAGCAGGTCGACGTCGAAGAGGCCGCCAAACTCGAAGCCAAGATGAAGAAGGGCGACCTGACGCTCAGCGACTTCATCGGTCAGATGGAAAAAGTGATGGGCGGCCGCTCGCTCAAGGACATGCTCAAGATGATCCCCGGCGTCGGCAGCATGATGCGCGAAACGGACATGCAGATCGACGAGGGCGAGGTCCAGCGGATGAAGGCGATCGTCAACTCCATGACAGAAAAAGAGCGGGCCAACCCCAAACTTCTCGACGGCTCCCGCCGCCGCCGCATCGCCCGCGGCAGCGGCACCGACACGGAGGACGTCAGCGGCCTGTGCAAGCAGTTTCTCCAAGCCCGCGACATGATGAAGCACATGGCGGGCCTGTCCCTCGGCGACCGCATGAAGTTCGGCTCGCAGATGGCCCAGATGTCGATGGCGGGGGGGAAGATGCCGAGCTTCAAAGCTTCCAGCAAGCCCAAGTTCCAGCCGAGCAAGAAGGATCGCCGGAAGGATCGCAAGCGGCGAAGCCGTTAAACGAAACAGAGGGTAACAGGATGAACCTACTCATTCCGATCGCCCTTTTTGAGGACTTATCCAAGTCTGGAAGATTGGGCCAAATTCTGTCCCGCCTCGCCGATCTGATCGCCAAGGCACGAAAAGCCGCCGGTCTGACACAAGCCGAACTCGCCGCCCGCCTCAAACTCCCTCAATCCCAGATTTCCCGCATCGAGCGCAACCCCGACCGCACGACGATCCGCACTCTGAAAAGGATCGCCAAATCCCTCGGCGTGGACGTTAGCGCCCTCGTGTCCTAGTATTGGCTGGGATGGCGTATTGCCCGATTCGTCGTCCATGAGGGCCGACCATGAGCGGGACCGTCAATGAGGATGCGACTCACGCCCCTCCGAATGCCGCTCCAGTTGTCGCAACTTCCTCCGACGAAGAAATCTACTGTCCAATCTGCAACTACAACCTCACCGGCATCCTGACCGGTCGCTGCCCGGAATGCGGGTCGCTCTTTGATCGTGAGGCGCTTCGCGCCAATCAGCAGGCAAACCGCATTACGTTGATCCCGTGGGATGACCCCGCCGAAACAGCATTCTGGCCGCGCCTCAAGAAGACGCTGCCCATCTGCCTATTCGACGCGAAGCGCTTCGCGTTTGCTTTCAGCGTGCAACCACAAGATTCCAGAGCATATTCGTTTTTTCTGCTCGCCACTTTCGGCGCTTGCGCCCTCTCCATTTTGGTTTTTTTTGCAAGTTTACCTCTCTACCGGCTGTTCGAGATGGAGATTGGACTTGAAGAAGCAGTTCTGTTTGGGCTGTTGATGATCGGAGCCATTTTCGCCACCGTCTTAACCACAACACTGGCGGTGGCATTCGCGCTGGGTATCTTTTGCCCACACTTCGACGGCAAGCGTCATCTAAGACCGTGGCTGTCTATCAGTTATTACGCGTCAGCCCATTACCTTATCTTTCCCTTGGGGCTGCCTGTATCAGTACTTTTTGAGTGGGGATCCCGCGAGCTGTTCGGCCTGGGGCTTACTCTCGGTGCGTTGATGACGGGGCTCGCGTGTGGGCTTCTCAATGCGTTTACGCTTAACGCCGTCATTCGACACCGGAGTGCTCCCTCGAGCGGCCGGTCTGTCGCAACACTCGCGGTATTTATCATTTATATCCTCTTCCCGCTTGTCGTCCCCGGTTGCGTTGTTACTCTCGGGATCATTCTGTTTGAATTTCTCGGAATATGATGGCCAAAGCTAGTTTTCCTTCGGACCTAACAGCTTAGCGCTGATCTTCGTTACAAGTCTAATCGGCGCAAATCGCTGCAGAAACGCCGCCAGCTTATTACTCGCGCCGGGGATGACGACCGGCTTTCGGCGGACCAGCGCCTGATAAGCCGCTTCCGCGATCCAGGCCGGGTCGGCCGCTTTCTTCGTAAAATCCGCCCGCCGTTCCCCATACCCCCCGCGATCGAAAAATTCCGTCGCCACTGGCCCGGGGCAGACGCAGGCGACGTGCACGCCGCGCTTGCGCACCTCCTGCCACAGGGCCATCGAAAAATCGAGCACGAACGACTTCGTCGCCCCGTAGACCGCCATGTACGGCGTCGGTTGGAATCCCGCGAGGCTGGCGATGTTCAGAATCCAACCACTTCGCCGCTCCAACATCCCCGGCAAGACGCTGTGCGTCAGGCGCACCAGCCCGTGCATGTTCAGCCGCATCATCGATTCCAGGGTGGCCATATTCTGCGACGCGAACTCGCCATACTCCCCGACGCCGGCATTGTTCACGAGGACATCTACTTCGCCGACCGCCTCAATCAGCCGATCGCATGCCCTCTCGTCGCACAAATCCGCCGGGTGCGACTGCACATTGACGCCCGGCCGCGCCGCGCGAAGCTCGCTGGCCAACGTCCCCAATCGATCGGCACGCCGGGCGACGAGCCACAACGCCGCCCCATCCGCCGCAAACCGCCGCGCCAACGCCGCTCCGATTCCGCTCGACGCCCCGGTAATCAGAACTCGCTTTCCGCCAAACAAATCCGCACCTGTCTCGCACCCGCGATCTGCCTCAGGAACTTCTATTGCCGCCTCCGACGGCCACGGCTAGACTACTGATCAAGATGACCCGCGACAACATCACCGCCGATCGCTCCGCCCGGCCTATTGCCGTCGCGGGTATCCTCGTCGGGGCCATCGCCCTCCTGGGCGTCGACCTGATCAGTTCCAGCGGTCCGGCCCGTTCGCACAAGTCCCCGGCATCCGTCGTCCACTCTGTCGCCACTGCGAGCTCAGCCGCAATTGGCATCCCCACGGCCCTGGCCGGTAGCGCTGCGGTCTTGGCACTCGTGCTCTGGCTGGGTCGTCACGGCGCCGACTTGCTGCGCCAACTTGTTCCGATCGAGTCGCAAATCTCTCACGTCCCTGCGAAGCGGTCGCCCGCGCCGCAATCTCGCCAGTCGATTTCCTATCACACCGGCGGCCTCTACGGCCCATAGCGCGATTCCTCTTGCTCTCCCTGATAACGCAATCTTATCTGCGTTTATCTGCGTCCATCTGTGGATAGTTCTTGTTCGGCGTTCTGACTTTTGATTTACTAACGTTTTGACTTTTTCGGTGATGCAATGCCCGTTCTTGGTCTTGTCGGTACAGCGTTTCAAAAGGTCTTCGGCTCCCGCAACGAGCGGCTGCTGAAGCAATATCACAAGTACGTCACGCGAATCAACGCCTTTGAGGGCGATCTGCGAGGCGATTACGACCGCCGCTTTGCCGAATCCGTGGCGAAACTCCCGCCCGACCTGGCCGAGACGGACCGCCCAGCCGCGCTTCAGAGAATCCGCGTGGAACACTCGGCTGATCTGAAGGCCCGCGCCGACCAGCTCCGGGATCGCCTCGCCGGCGGCGAGGAAGTGTACAGCGTGCTCCCCGAAGCCTTCGCCGTCCTCCGCGAGGCCTCGCGCCGCGCCCAGAATCACCGCCATTTCGACTGCCAGCTCATCGGCGGCATGGTCCTCTTCGAGGGCAAGATCGCCGAAATGAAGACCGGCGAAGGCAAGACCATCGTCTGCCACCTCGCCGCCTTTTTGAAATGCCTCCAGGGCCTGAAAGTCCACATCGTCACCGTCAACGACTACCTCGTGCAGCGCGACGCCGAGTTCGCCCGGCCGATCTTCGAACTCGTCGGCCTGACCGTCGGCTTCATCCAGTCGCAGCTCGATCCCGGCGGGCGCGAGGGCGTCCGCGCAAAATCCTACGGCTGCAACATTACCTATGGCACCAACAACGAACTCGGCTTCGACTACCTCCGCGACAACATGAAGACGGCCCTGGAAGAGCAGGTGCAGGGCTCGCTCGACTTCGCCATCATCGACGAAGTCGACTCGATCCTCATCGATGAGGCCCGCACGCCCCTCATCATCAGCGGCCCGGCGGCCGATGACGTCACCCGCTATCGCACGGCCGACGTCGTCGCCCGCGCGTTAATCCAAAAGCAGCAGCAGGCCAACGCCGAGACGCTTCGTCGCCTCAACTCCTGGGGCGACGCCCCGCCCAAGGAATACGCCGAACACCCCAAATTCACCGACGCCTTCAAGAAGTTCAAGGCCGATCCCAACTGGATCAAGGAGGAAGAGGCCGAAGCCATCGGTCACCACCAGTACTATGTCGTGGCCCGAGAACGTAAGCACGTCAGCGTCACCCACGACGGGATCACCCTTGCCCAGGAACAACTCGGAGTCGGCTCGCTCTACGTCGGTGCGAACATGGAATGGCCGCATTTGATCGAAAACTCGGTCCGCGCCCATGCCACCTACGAAAAAGACGTGGACTACGTCGTCAAGGACGGCGAGGTGATCATCGTCGACCAATTCACCGGCCGCCTCATGCACGGCCGCCAATGGTCCGATGGCCTGCATCAGGCCGTCGAGGCCAAGGAAGCCGTAAAGGTCAAAGAAGAAAGCCAGACCCTCGCCACCATCACCATCCAGAACTTCTTCAAGCTCTATTCAAAGATCGCCGGCATGACCGGCACGGCCATGACCGAGGCCGACGAATTCATGAAGATCTACAAGCTGGAGGTCGTGTCCATCCCCACGAACCGGCCGGTCAATCGTGTGGACTGTCACGACCGCATCTACAAGACGGTCGACGACAAGTACAACGCCATCGTCGAGGAGATTCACGATATCCATACCAAGGGCCGCTCGAGTGATCCGTTCGTACTGGAGCCGGTCCTGCGCAATCTGCTGTCGGTCCAAAAGAATCAGGGCAAGCCAACCGACAAAATCGAAAAGGCCCTGGCCGAATTCAAAGACGGTGAAGGCCATGGCGAATTAATGCCCGAGGCCTACGACGACGCGATGGGCGACCTCGCCCGCGGCCGGCCGGTCCTCGTCGGCACGATTTCCATTGAGAACTCCGAAAAGCTCTCCAACCTGCTCACCCGCAAGTACGGCATTGAGCACGAAGTCCTCAACGCCAAACAGCATGCCCGTGAGGCCGAGATTGTAAAAAAGGCCGGTGAACGCCACGAGTCCACGCGGGGCAAAGATAAGGAGCCGGTCGGCAACGTCACCATCGCCACGAACATGGCCGGTCGCGGCACAGACATCAAGCTTCAGCAGGGCGTCGTCTATGAAAAGTGCATCGGAGACCTCGGTCCCCCCGCCGGCGGCCATTCGCGGGCGTCCGGTTGGCACGAACCCGGCGTCATTGGCACCAAGTGCTGCATCCATTGTCCCGACTACGACCCCAAGACCAACTGCGCCCACTGCTGGAAGCCCAAGATCGACCCGCGCTTCCCCGAACTCGGCCGCAAGGTCTGCCCCGTGAGCACCCCCTGCGGTCTGCACATCATCGGCACGGAGCGCCATGAATCCCGCCGTATTGACAACCAGCTCCGCGGCCGCTCCGGTCGCCAGGGCGATCCCGGCTCCAGCAGATTTTTCCTCTCCCTCGGCGACGATCTGCTCAAGATGTTCATGGGCGAATGGACCCTCAAGATGCTCGAGCGCATGGGCTTTGAGGAGGGCATGTCCATGGAGGCGCGCAGCCTCAACAAGGGCATCGAGCGTGCCCAGAAAAAGGTCGAGGAGAAGAACTTCTCCCAGCGCAAGCACCTGCTCGAATACGACGAAGTACTCGACCACCAGCGCCAGGTCTTTTATTCCCAGCGCCAGCAGATTCTCAGCGCCGCCCGCCCCGGCAAGTCCGCGCGGCTCGTCGAGATGATCTGGAAGATGATCGACGAGACGATCACCGCCGCCGGCAAGAAATTTCTCGACCCGATGTATGGGGCCAAGTGCGTCTGCGACTGGGTCCGCGGCACGCTGGAGGTCAATCTGGAGCCGAAGGCCATCGACTCTCACGACGCCGCCGCCACCCAGCGCAGCATCCGCGAGGACGCTAAGCAGGACATCGAGAGCCAGATCAAAATGACGGTCGGTGAATACCTCGACCCCGACCTCGATCCACAGCAATGGGACATCCGCGGTCTGTCTCAGTGGGCCTCGACTCGATTCGGTTCCAAGCTGACGCAGAATCAACTTCGCGACATGCCGTCCGAGGAGGTCGTCGCACACCTGATCGAATCGGCCCATCAAAAAATCGACGAAGCCGATCTGTCCCCTGTCGAGCGCATCCTCGAGCCCGACTTCGGCATGATGTCGCTCATCCAGTGGGCCCGCCAGAAATTCGGCGTCGATCTTCCGGCGGATTCGTTCAAGGACGTTCCGGACGATCAGATCATCGCCCGCCTGCGCGAGGGCATCCGCAAGGCCTACCGCGAGCGCGAGGTCCGCTACCCCGTCGAATGGATCCTGGAGCGCACGGTCCTGGGCGATTCCATCGACAACGCTTATGCCGCCGACAACCTCGCCAACTGGGTTAACCTCAAATTCAATCTCGGCTGGTCCATCGACCAAGTCCGCGGCCGCACCGTAAAGGAACTCGCCGAGGAGCTCATCGGCCTGAACCGCGACTATTCGCAGAATGGCCGCCTCCAGGCCGAAATCGACCGGGCGCAGTCGGAAAACGACGATCTCGGCGAATGGGCGCGAAAACGATTCGGCCCGGCCTTCGACCAGACGACCTACGACGCCGCACCGGATCGCAAGCAGGCGCTGCTCACCTTCGGCCGCGACCTCCTCCGCCGCGAACTGACGACGCTCGAGCGCTACGTGATGCTCCAGATCTACGACCAGGCCTGGAAAGACCACATGCACTCGATCGACCAGCTCAAGGAGTCGATCGGACTCCGCGGCTTCGCCGAGCAGGACCCCAAGATCGCCTACAAGCGCGAAGGCTTCCAGATGTTCCAGGAGATGATGGACGCCATCCACGACAAGGTGACGAGCATCATCTTCAAGGCCCGCCTCGCCGATGAGTCCGTCCTGCAAAGCCGCTACCAGATCGGCGCCGCCCGCCACGCTGACGCGACCAACCAGGGCTTCTCCGGCAACGTCGAACAGGACCGCGCGGCGGCCATGCAGGCCCAGGGCGAACAGAAGGTCGAACAGATTCGCCGCGAGGAGCCCAAGGTCGGCCGTAACGCGCCGTGCCCCTGTGGGAGTGGCAAGAAATACAAGCAGTGTCACGGAAAGGGGAAATAGGGCGAGCGCGGCTCTTCATTCCGCTTTCCGACTTCCGACTTCCGAATTTGGCGTCAGCCGCGCACGACCCATTTCGCCAGATCCGTAAGTTTCGGCGGCTTGCCCTGCATCAGCAGCCCGACGCGGAAAATCCGCCCTGCCGCCCAGACGCAAAACGCCGTCGCCGCAATCGTGCCCAGCATTCCGGCAATGATCTGCCACGACGCCACGGCCGGCGGCATCGCCATGCGCATCACAATCAGCATCGGCGTGGCCGGTGGAAACAACGAGAGCCACGTGGCGAACGTGCTATGCGGATTTTCGATAATGCTGCCCAAGGCGAACATCGGGATCATGAGCGGGAGCATCAGCGGCAGAACGAGGTTATGGGCCTCGCGGGTGTCGCTGCAACACGCCCCACAGGCCAGGAACATCGCCCCGTACATGAAGATCGCCAGCGACTGAAACACGACAAACCACACAATTAAATGCGTCGGTACAAGATCGCTCATCCCGTATTGGTTCGCGACGAACAGCCCGCCAACCATGTAAAACGCCACCAGCGTCGTCGCCACGCCGACATGGCCGAGGAGCTTTCCAAACATCAGTTCGCCCGGCCGGATCGACCCCAGCAGCACCTCCGAAATCCGCTGCATCTTTTCTTCCAGCACCCCCATCAGCATCGGCTGCGTCGTCATCATGATCGCCGTGAACATGAGCATCATCAGGCCGAACGGCACGCCGAACGCCACGCCGAAATTCGTCCGCTCCGCCTGCTTAACCCGCCCGTCCGCGGCGCGCGTATAAAGCCCCATGCTGTCCACTTCGACCGGCTGCATTGCCCGGTTCACAATCGCCGGGTCCAGCCCCGCCTCCTTCAGCCGCACCGATTGCACGCGCTCGCTCACGCTCCGGCTTAGCCACCGCCGAATCTCGTCGTAAGTCGGCTGGTTGGAAAAATACCGGATCATCGTCTCCGGCGAGTCCGGCCCGCCCTCCAGCACCTTCGCCCCCACCTCAACAAAGGCAAACAGTTCTTTCTTGTTGACCCGCTCCGACAGGGCCAGGAGCTGCGCATCGCTTTCCGCTTCAGGCGCAACATTCTCCAGGGCGTATTTCGGCCCCGTCAATTTCTTTGTCGTCTCGTCCACAATGTCCACGGTGTTGTGCTTCTCGACGGCCTGCTCCAGCGCTGCGAACATCTTGCCGGACCGATCGACCACCCCGATCCGCTTAACCCCCGTATCGAGCTTTCCTTTGGTCAGCTTCGTCATGGCCAGGCCGCCGCCCATGAACACCGGCATCAGGACGATCGCGATGACGAACGTCTTCGTCTTGATCGTCGCGCGATACTCGCGGGCCGCCACGGTCCAGATCTTACGCACGGCTCTCTCCCTGGGCCTCGGGCCCGGCGATGCGGACGAAAATATCGTGCAGCGACGGCTGGGCGATCTCGAAATGCTCGATCCGCCCGGCCCCCGAAAGCTGCCGCAGAATCGCCTGCGGGTCCGCGCCACTGGTCATCCGCAGTTCCTGAAACCGCCCAAAGTCGTTCACCCGGTCCACGCCGGCCAGTGTGCCGAAGCCATGCCCATTGCCCGACATTCGCACCCGCAGCGTGTCGTTCCCGTACTTCCGCTTGATCTCCTCCAGCGTCCCGTCCAGCACCTTCCGCCCCTTGAAGATCATGAAAATGAAATCGCACATCTTCTCGGCGACATCCATGTCATGCGTCGAAAAGATCACCGTCGCCCCGCCCCGCTTCAAATCCAGGACCGCGTCTTTGATCGACTCCATATTCACGGGGTCCAGCCCGCTGAACGGCTCATCGAGAATGATCAGCTCCGGTCGGTGCAGGACCGTCGCGATGAATTGCACCTTCTGCGACATCCCCTTGGACAGCGCCTCCACTTTTTTCTTCTTGTAATCCGCGAGTCCGACGCGCGCAAGCCACTCGTCGATCGCCGCCTCACAATCGCGCATCCCCTTCAGCTCCGCGTAGAACCGCAGCACCTCGCCGACCACCATCTTGCGATACAGTCCGCGCTCTTCCGGCAGGTACCCGATCCGATCCGACGCCGCCGCGCTCTGCGTCGCATCCTCGCCAAGCACCCGCAGCGCCCCGCAATCGGGGTGCAGGATACGCATGATCATCCGCAGCGTAGTGGTCTTCCCCGACCCGTTCGGCCCGATGAAGCCATACACGCTCCCGGTCGGCACGGTCAGCGACAGATCGTTGACGGCAACAACCTCGCCGAAAGTCTTGGTAACGCCTTGAATCTCAACGGCCGACGACATAGCGCGAAGTCTCCCAACCTCGGTAATACAGAGCGGAAGCGTACCGGGCACTGATCGCCCGCGAAAGATGGGATTCGGCTCGCTCCTAGTCATGAATGAACGGCCTTGCCCCACGGTCCTCACGCCCCGTTTCTGTTACCGGTTGACGAGAAAAACCCCGCCCCAGACGACCTGAGCGCACTATCGATTTCGCGGCTGGTTTTGTGGTAGAGTATGCTTCAGTGTCGGCCGGCTACATTATTGAATGGAGGACGCTGCCATGAATCGGCCCCTCATCCCACGAGTCATTGTTACCGCAATCATCGTTGCAGTCACAGCGGCTGTTTTCACCTCCGCCTCCCCCATCGATCGCATCCACGAAAAACTCACCGACGTGAAACTCCGCGACATGAACGGCAAGGAGGTCAGCCTCCTGAAGTTCCATAAGGGCAAGGTCCTCGTCATCGCCTACACGGGACTGGGCTGCCCGATCAGTCAGCGCTACGCCCCGCGGCTCGCCGAGATGCAGAAGAAATACGCCTCCAAGGGCGTCGTCTTCGTCGGCGTCAATGCCAATCCCCAGGATGCGCGCAAGGCGATCGCGAAGGAGGCTACATCGCGCGGCATCGAATTCCCCATGCTCCACGATAAGAACCAGGAACTCACGCAGTTTCTCGACGCGAAGACCTCCACCGAAGTCTTCGTCATCGACAAGGACAACGTCATCCGTTATCGCGGCATGGTGGATGATCAGTATTCTGTCGGCGAGAAGCGCGACAAACCGCGGTTCAAGTACTTGCAGCTCGCCATCGAGGCAGCCCTCAAGGGCAAGGACCCGCATACCGCCCGCACCGCCGCCCCCGGCTGCCTCATTACGCGCGCCGCCCCCAAGAAAGGATCAAAAAAGGGCGGGTCAAAGTACACCTACGCCTCCCACGTCGCCAAAATCGTCGAGGAGAATTGCGTAAGCTGCCACCGCCCCGGTCAGGTCGGCCCCTTCTCGCTGATCGGCTACGACCAGGTGACCGGCTGGGCCGCCATGATTGACTCGGTGGTGCGCAACGATCAAATGCCGCCCTGGAACGCCGACGCCGACTTTGACGGTCACTTCCTCAACGAACGCAAGCTCTCGAAAAAAGAAAAAGACACCCTGCTCGCCTGGATCGCCGGCGGCATGCCCCGCGGCGACGCGAAGAAGGAGCCCGCCCCCAAGAAGTGGCCCAAGCAGTGGCGCATCGGCAAGCCCGACCGCGTCTTTACAATGAAGGAGTCCTTCCTCGTCCCCAAGGACGGCACTGTTGAGTACAAGTACTTCGAGATACAAACCGACTACAAGGAGGACAAGTGGATCGTCGCCATGGAGGCGCACCCCGGCTCGCCCGAGGTCGTCCATCACGTCCTGGCGTTCATTCAGGATGGAAAGAAAAAAGGCGTCCGCCCGTCCGGTCAGCTTGGCCTCGAAGAGGGCTTCCTCTGCGCGACCGTCCCCGGCGACACGCCCTCCATATTCCCGGAGGGCTGCGCCAAGAAGCTCCCCGCCGGCGCGAAAATCATCCTCCAACTGCACTACACCACCAATGGCAAGGCCCAGCGCGATCTCTCGAGCATCGGCCTGAAGTTCGCCAAGGGGCCGATCGACCGCGAGGTCGGAACGCGCGGCATCTATAACATGGGCTTCGAGATCCCCGCGAAGGCGGCCGATTTTGAAGTCCGCTCGGAGTTCGCGCCCTCAGAGGACATCGAGGTGCTCTCCTTCTTCCCCCACATGCACACCCGCGGAAAATCCTGGAAGTACATCCTCCACCAGCCCGACGGGACGCAAAAGCCCCTCCTCTCCGTCACCAACTACGACTTCAACTGGCAGGAGTCCTACATCCTCAAAAAGCCGCTGCTCCTGACCAAGGGCACGAAGATCGAGTGCATCGCCCTCTTTGACAACTCGGACAAGAACTACGACAACCCCGATCCAACCAAGCCGGTCAAATGGGGCGAGCAGACCTGGGAAGAAATGATGATCGGCTACATCGACTGGGTCCCGGCGAAAAAGTCCGGGGCAACAGCCACCAATTTGCCTTCGCCTTAGTAGTCCGTCTAAGTTGACATTTCGGGTGGCACGGTCTCGCAGCAGCGAGGCCGTGGAGCACATGTCCAAGTCGCCGCGGCGACCCACCCCTGATCCCGCGCGTTCAACAGAGCCATCACACTAGGTCGCATCTCCCACCGTCTCCAAGTGCCGCGCGACCAGCCGGATGGTGTCGTAGGGAACCTGCCCATCCAGTTTTTCAAAAACGGGCTTGAGCGGTCCCGCCCCGACCTGCCGAACCGCATTCGCCACGCGGGCATACGTCTGCCGGTCCACCCACGCCTCAATACTCGCCGGCGCCGTCTGCATGATGAATTCGGCGAGATACTCCGACGTCGTGCTGCGGGCCCGGCCGAGGGCCGCCATCACGGTCTCAATCGACGCCCCCTGCCGAAACATCTCCTGCGCCGCCAAACGTGACGGGCTGATCTTGCTCGTCGGCCGGGGCGGCGCGCTCGTCATCGTCTCATCAAGGCTCAGACCGTTCGCTTCGCAGTGCGCCCGGATCTGCGCGACAAACCGGTCGCCCAGGTCCGCCAACTTGCGTTGACCCACGCCGGGAACGCACGAAAATGCCGCCAACGTCCCGGGTCTCCGTCGCGCCATCTCCCGCACCGCCGCATCCCCGAAGATAACAAAGGCCGGTACTCCGCGCTCCTTTGCGATGCCGTGCCGAAGTTGCCGCAGGCTCTCGAACAACTCGGCGTCTACGCCCTCCCACGAAACCTCATCGATCCGCGCCCGCTTCACCGGCTTCGACCGCGGCTTGCATAACCGCACCGCCCGCTGCCCGCGCATGACCTCCCACGAGGCCTCGTTCAACTGCAGGATCGGTCGATCGCCGGGCGTCCGCACCAGCACCCCCTGATCGACAAGCTGATGCACCAGATTCGTCAGTTCCTTCTTGTCGGACTCCTTCAGCAGCCCATACGTGCTGAGCTGATCGTGCCGGCAGCGCCGGATCATGTCCGTATTCGCCCCCAGTAGCACGTCCGTGACATGCCCGGCCCCAAACCGCTGATCCACCCGTGCCACGCACGACAGAATCTTCTGCGCCAGGACCGTCGCCTCGGCCACCTCCTCCATCTCCCCCAGACACACATCGCACGCATTGCAGTTGTCCCGTGGGTACGCCTGACCAAAATACTCCGACAGCGCCCGATGCCGGCAGCGCGCCCCGCTGGCCAGCCGCTGCATGTGCCCCAGCAACTCTCCGGAGGCCTCGATCACCTCCTCCGGGTTTTCCGCCTCCGCCGCGCTCTTCTCAATCAGCGACTCCCAGCGCATCACGTCCGCCGCCGAATAAAAGAGCACGCACTCCGCCTCCAACCCGTCGCGCCCGGCGCGGCCCGCTTCCTGCTGATAGTGCTCAATCGACTTCGGCATCGCCGCATGGATCACGCACCGCACATCGCTCCGGTCAATCCCCATGCCAAACGCGACCGTTGCGACAATCACGTCCAGCTTTTCCTCGCTGAACGCCTCCTGCGTCCGCCGCCGCTCGTCGGGCGTCATGCCCGCGTGATAGTGCTCCGCCTTGCAGCCATGCTGCCGCAGATGCGCGGCCATCTCCTCCGTGTCGCGCCGGCTGATGCAATAGATGATGACCGCCTGGTTCTTGTGCCGCCGGACCACGTCCAGCGCCTGGCTGTACACGTCGACGCGCGGCACGACGCGAAACACCAGATTCGGCCGGTCGAAATCGCCCACCAGAATCGCCGGATTCTGAAGCCGAAGCTGCTCGACAATGTCCAGCCGCACTCGCTCCGTCGCCGTCGCCGTATAGGCATGGATGCTCGCCTTCGGAAACCGGTCCTTGAGCAGGGCCAGTTGCCGATACTCCGGTCGGAAGTCATGCCCCCAATGGCTGATGCAGTGCGCCTCATCGATGGCGAAGGCTCGGACGTTGATCCGTTCAATCAGTCGCAGAAACCAGGAATTGACCATCCGCTCCGGCGCGGCGAACACCAGCCGGTACTTCCCCGCGGCGATCGTCTCTTCTTCCTTGCGTTGCTGCGCCGCCGTCATCCCGCTGTGCAGCGCCGTCGCCGGATAGCCGCACTGCCGCAGCCCATCGACCTGGTCCTTCATCAGCGAGATCAGCGGCGACACGACAACGTCCGTCCGCGCGGCAATCGCCGCCGGCGCCTGATAGCAAAGCGACTTCCCGCCCCCCGTCGGCAACACCACCAGCGAATCCCGCTGCTGCAAACCCGCCAGAATCGCCTGTTCCTGATGCGGTCGCAGCGCGTCGAACCCCCAATACCGCTTCACGGTCTCGATGATGCGATCGTTCGTCGATATTTCCCGCGCCGAAACGGTGGCCATGGCCCGAAAGTCTAAAAACCCGCATCCCGCGCGTCTACGAGCCCCATCGATAAGGCAAGCCGAATCAATAGGGCCGGTTGAACCCTTGGCTGAAAGGGTCGAGTCTACGAGATCTGCCGACTAATTTTCAGCCCGAAGGGCTGACCGAAAGTAGGCAGGGGCAACGCCCCTGTTCACAAGCCCCGCCCAAATTCTGATCGATCCCGAAGGGATCGAATTCACCAAACGCCGGGGCCGGCCTTCAGCCGGCCGGCTATTGCCACGCATTTCAATGCGGGGTCATCGGGCCCGGCCCAACCACTCTTTTCGATTCTGACTCGCAGCCAGCTTCGGCCAGCTTGATCTGACGTCCGACCGGTAATCACCACGGTTCAGATTTGCCAGGCAACAGGAAGAATCGCTCAGTCGATTCTGTTATACTGATGGGGGCTGCTAATCCCCTTCGCTGTGACCAGAGGTGGGTGATCTGTCCTGTCTTCTAGGAGGAGTCCGGATGCAATCGGTGATGACGATGGGCGCGCTCAGGGCCGGATTGCTCGCAATCGCTCTATTGTCTACGACTACGGCATCTGCGCAGGCGACGCTGATTTCGTTTGTCCATGCGGGGGTTGGAGCGGGAACGCTGGACGGTGAGCCGTTCTCTTTGAGGGACTTTAAGATCACATCGGTCGGCGATACCGACGACCGGGTTCCCTTTTTTGGGTCTCTTAAAATTCCTCACCAAGCCTCATCAATATTAATTGCCGGCTTGGGCACCTTTGACATCCTTACACCCACTCACACATCGGTATCCAACAGCTCAAGTACAGTCGAGTACGCACGATCCATAGAAGGCGGGTCCGCCCTCATTGCGGGACCGTCCAATCCAGCTTTCTCGACATGGAATATGTTGGATGCGGTGGGGCCCGTTAGCGGCAGCGCACTCTTGCTTCAATGGGGCGATCCCTTTGCCCCGATTCAGACAAGCGGGGGAGTTCTGTTCTTCGAAGTTGGATTTTCCGATACGACATTTCAGGCCATCCCGGAACCATCCACGTTTGTAATGCTTGGCAATGCCGGCTTGATTATGGCCGCCCGCCGACGCCCCCGCCGCTGATGCAAAACCGTCTCCGCCCTCAGATCACCCGTCGTGACGGGAATACCGAAATCCGCAATCTCCGGCCCCTCAATCCCTTAATCCCTGCTCCCTCAATCCCTCATTTTTAAGGGAGCGCTGAGCAAGGATGTATTCAGAAGGAAAAAAGAAGGCAGGCCGCGTACCTCGGTTGATTACCCGACGAACGCGGCCCCGGACGATCCGCGCCATGACGATGAATTTCAAGATTTTCAAGCGTTTTCAACCTGAAAAGTTTGATCGTTTGCACCACCCGCGCCTCCGTTCAACTCCAGTCGCCTCTCCTGCTCAGACGTTGCGCTCAATTGCAGTCAGTTGCGCTAAAAAAATGCGTGCAGGAGTTTACCCGCCTCGGCGACCGCCATCAGTAGCCCCGTTCCGTCCTGTTCCGTCTTGTTCCACCAACAAAAAAACCCGCGGGCCGCTGCGGGTCTGTCACGAAGGAACTTCCTATGAACGAGTGCGCTACATATTATCCGAATCCCCAAACGTCAGGTGCCAGTCAGCAATGCTCGCCGGGGCCTTGGGCAACCCCGCCACGCCCGTCGGTCGATACACGAAATGAAACTTCTTCGGCAGCTTCCGCGGCTCGGGCCGCCAGTATCCCTCGGCGGCCAGTGCTTCCTGCAGCAGCGGGCTTGTCGCCTGGCACGTCACCAGGCCCAGCCCGCGCCCGACGAGTTCTTCTTCCGCCGCGCGAATCAACCGCCGCAGCACGGTCACGCCGCCCTCGCCGACGATGTCCGCGATCAGCCCGACATCCAGCCCCATCCGCCGCCCGACCGCCGTGATGACGGCCCCCACCACACGCCCGGCGCGCCGCGCGACAAGGGTGCGATAGCTCGATCCCGGCCGGGTCAAATACCGCCAGTTCCAATACGCCGCGGTGCGGCGGATCATCAGGCGATCGCAGCCATGGGAAAACGCACTGAATACCTCATCGAGTTCCGCCGGAGCGACCGCGGCCGTCTCGCAGACGATGTCCCCCATCCCTCCCTCATCGGCCCGGCGGCGAAACGCCAGATTCGGCGCCCAACCGACCAGCCCGGCGAGAAGCCCACCGATCTTCGGCCGCAGCATCGCCGCGCCATCGACGACTTTGAGGGCGAGCGGAATCAGCCCGGGATACTGCCAGTCGCCGAAATTCAGAAACCCGGGCAGCGAAGCGTCATTGGGCAGCGTCATGCTGAACTGCGCCCCGCGCGCGGCCGCGTGCTCGTTCGAGCTGTCGATCAGCGACCGAAACACCCCGCGCCGGCGATGATCGGGATGCGTCAGCACGCCGGTATACATCGCCCCCGCAAGCCGCGTCGCGCCCCACTGCCAATCGAAGATCGCCACCGGCTGAATGCCGATGGGCCGGCCCTCGTGCTCCGCCATGAGGATGTCCGCGCGAAACGGCGTATCGCTCAGATAGCGCCACGAAAAATACCTCTCATTGAGTTCCGGATGCGCATCGCCATGAACCGCGCGAACGAGGCCGAGGATGGCGGCCGTTTCGTCGGGGCGGGCGAGGCGATTGGTCCAGTAGGGTGTGGAAGGCATGGCAGTAGCGTCCGCCCCCAGCGGCGGACGGCGCACTAGGGCAAATGAATCCGCGTGACAATCGTCGCGGGCAACGAGCAGTCAACGCGGGCCTCCAGCGTCGGTCGCGGCAGCAGTTCGCCGTAGTAAAGCGACATCCAGCCCGACGTCTTGCCGGGCTCCTCTTTTCCTCGATGAATATCGAGCGCCAAGCCGGGCGGTCCCTCGATTTCAATTCCCACGCGCCCGCACGCGGCCTCCAGCGTCAACCGCCCGGCCCCGCGTTCGAACGTGTACGGGACGTCGAGCAGGTGCCACCGCAATGTCGCTTGATGCCGGCCGGTTCCCGCAAGTTCGTCGGTCACCTCCCACCGGCCCTCTCCAAGAACCCGAACGCGGCGGCGATGGGTGACATGCCAGGGATCTCTCTCGTACGCCAGATGTTCTCCGGCAAAAACTCCCGGCCCGTACTCCCTGCAGCGCCCCCGCGGCCAGGGCAGCCACGTGAACCGCGTAAAAAGCTCCAACGGTCCCCGGCCGTCGATCTCGACGGTGTTGTGCGCGGCGATGTCCTTGAAATAATGCTCCAGGGCGGGCGAGCCGGCGAGATAATACTTGTACGTCCCGCTGTCGCCGAGCACGTTGACCCCGCGATGCCACAGGTCCAGGTGCAGCGGATCGACATGAGCCGGCCGATCGCGATACGAATGGCAGCGGATCATGCACCACGAGTGACCATTGCGCAGCGTATAATAGCCCCCCTCATCAAACCGTTTCGATTCCGGGGACCGTTGCGCCAGCGGCCCGTCCAGCGCGCCCGCCCCAAAGAGCCACAGCATCGTTTCATCCCAGGGGCCGCGCTCCAGTACCCGCCGACGGTCCGCGAGGTAACACGCGGCCTGAATCGTGGGCCGGAAGTCCCGGTAGTCGCACGAATCCAGCGGCAGGAGCAGCGCGCCGTCATTGGGCCCGTAATTCGGCACGTGTCCGGTGGCCGGGTCATGCATCTGAAAGAGGAACTCCGCCGCCGCCGCGACACGCCGCCGAACCTCTTCCGCAATCGGCTCGCCGCACCGATCGGCCAGCCGGATCGCCCACAGGCAATCGTGCAGCAGCACGCGATGGTAATTCATCGAATGTTGCACGAACGCCCCGTCGGCATAGACCTGGCGCAGGACTTCCTGCTCGAAAATCCGCCGCCCCTCCTGTCGCCACTCGTCCGCCCCGCGAAGCTCCGGGAACACCAGCCCGACCGTCAGGAGCCCGACCGCCTCGCTGATGCCGTGATTGTTCTTCTGCGAGACGGCGTAATCGATATTGCCCGCGATCCGCCGCGCCTGCAGCGCGATGCTCGTGACCATCGCCGCGACTCGATCGGGCGTCGTCGCGGGCGATTTCCACAAGCCATGGAGCGCGAAACACCATGCAAAAAGCCGGATCGCCGTCTCCTGCCCGCACTTCCAGTTCGGCCCGCGATTCGGCGGGTTCTGCTCGCACCACGATTCGAACAGTTCCCAGAATGCCCGCGGGTACTTCTCGTCGCCCGTCAGTGCATACGCCCGAACCAACCAGTATGCGCAGGCGAATCGCGACGGCTCCCAGACTTCCTTGATGTCGCCTCGTTCCGGCGAAAAGGTCTCATAGTCGCACCAATGCGTCCGCGCCTCGTGCCGGCCGCCCGTCAGGGGATTGAGCAGCCAGTCCGTCGGCCACCCGAGTTCGTGGGACTGCCGGCTGAAATACAGAAATCGCCCGCGCGCAAGATCGTCGGCGATTTGAATCGTGCGATCGCGGCCCCGCGGCCCCGTCACGTCGCCCAGGAGCGCCGGTGCGGGCAGCGCTCCGGGATCAAAAAAAAATCGTCCGCGGATGGACGAACGATGCTCGACGTAGGCGGCTGGATGGGCCAGCCCGGACTCGCCCACCACGTCGCCGAGCGAGACCGACCGCCGCGCGGGGGCCGGAAACCGCCGCCTGAGCAGTCCGGACTTGCTGCGAAAGGCGTAGGCGGCCCGGTAGAGAATCCATCGGATTCCCATCAGGCGTATGAGTTGAAAGGATGGGCGAAAAGAAATGACCCGACTCCACTTCGCGCTATTTGTCGTCCCGCCACTGCGACAGATCGGCCGTCAGGACCTTTCCGTCGATGCCGCGCACCGCCTGCCCGCTGAACAAGATCGTTTCTCGATCGCTCCCGCCTCGCGGCAGAATAATTGAACCATATTGAAAGTACTGCATGTTCCAGCCGTCTTTCTCAGCCTCATAGACGCGGCTCCACGTGGCCCCGTCGCGCGAAACATACAATCCCGCATTCCGTGACTGGTTGACGGCGGAGCGCTCGACCGTTGTCGAAAGAACGTACCATCGCCCAAACCGGCATGAATAGATGCAGCTACCGTCGATCTCCGCGATCCGCTCGACTCTGCCCGTTGCCTTGTCCAGCGAGAGCACCGCGTTGGCCTCTTTTTCGGTGTCCATCCCATAGACCAGCCGATCGCCGAAGTCGAAGACGTCCACGGCGCGATAGACTTGCTTGCCCTTTCCGACCCAATCGAAATCCTTGAGATCGCTGCTCAGAAGTCCAATGCCCGGTTCGTGGTCTTGATCGCCCGCGAGCAGCCAGTATTTCTCCAACCCGGCGTCGTAGAAGAGGTTGTGGATGTGAAGAATACTCCCCCCCTCAAACACGCGGGCCACGTCGTAGCGCCGACCGCCGTCGTCGGAAACAAAAAGCCGTACGGGCTTGCCGTGGGCGGCTCTCGAATCGTACTCGCCCCACAGGATTCGATCGTTCGGCCCCACGGTCACGCACATCGGCGGCGACAATCGCTGCCGGCCCTCATCGAGAATGGCCCGCGTCATCATCGATTCGGCCGGGCCGCAGAAATACACCCACTCGCGATTGGAGGCCACGAGCGATCCGTCGGTCAGCACGCCGAGTGCCCGCACTTCGTGGCGGAAGAGTCGCGAGAGCATCCGCGACAGCTGTATGACCTTTCGCTTCGCCGACGACGGTATCTGCGCGCGGGGTTGCCACGATTTGCCGTCGTCTTTGGACCGCCAGATCGAGTATCCGTTGCCGATATAGAGTGTTCCATCGCGCTGCGTCAGCAGGGCCCGGCCGGGAGAAACAATCCTGGGATGGAATGACAGAGGCACTTGAGTTACGGGAGGTCGATCGGTTGGCCCGTCCGCGCCGATTCAACGGCCGCGAACGTCGCCTTCATCACGTTGACAATTCCGTCAAACGGCATCAATGCCGGCCCGCCGCGGGCGACCGTTTGTGTAATGCTGAAGGCCGTCTCGTGAAAGCCCTTGTTGATCTTGAAGAGGCGGTATTTCGCAAAGCCGGGCCAGCCGTATCCCCGAAGGACGCGAAAATTTTCCAGCCGAAGGACACGTCCTTCACAAAACACATCGATAGTTTCCTTGGGGTAACTCTTGTCGCCGTTGCCGAAGTAATGAACGGTGCCCATCGAACCATCCGCAAGCGTCAGCGTGATGGTTGCCTTATCGTCGCGAGTGGAATCGCCCGGCCCCCTGCCGATGGTCGTCGTCATGACGCGAGTGATCGGCGAGGCCGCCAGATGGGAGATCAGGTCAATGAAATGGCAGGCTTCGCCGACGATCCGGCCGCCGCCCTGCTCCGCGTCCTGCACCCAGGCGTCGGCGCCGACGATCCCGGCGTTGACCATGATGCTCGCGCACAGCGGTTGCGTGCGGCTGCGGAGAAGTTCGTTCATCTTTACCGTCGGCAGCGCGAACCGCCGATTGAACCCGACGAAGAGCTGCTGTCCGTGCGATTGGGCATGCGCGGCCGCAATCTCCGCCAGCTCCTGCAGCGTCAAACAAAGCGGCTTCTCAACGGTCACGTGCTTACCCGCGGCCAGCGCCTCCAGCGTCATCCGCGCGTGCAGATGGTGGCGAGTCGCGATATAGACGAGGTTGACCTCCGGATCGCGAAGCACTTCCTGATAATCCGTAGTCACCCGCTCAAACCCGAACTTCCGGGCCAGGTGACCGCCGCTCACGCCCCCGGCGCTCGCCACAATCCGCAGCCGAACCGGGCAACCCTTGAGGTGCGGGAGCAAAGCCCGCTTGGCAAAGGTGCCCGCTCCGATCAGACCGAGCACCGCGCCGCCCTTGGGCGCGCTCGTCCTTGCAGAAGACGTCACCGTCACCACGCGCTGCGTCGAAGGCGGCGCTTGCGGATAGGTCAGGACGATTCCCAACGCAGCCCGGTCGTCGGTCAGCGTGCGGTACGCCTCCGCCGCGTCACCGTGCGCGATCCGCCGACTGATCAATGGCGCAACGTTCAATTTCCCGGACGCCATCAGGGCCAGCACGGCCTCGAAGTTCCTTTGGGCCGTCCAGCGAACGAAGCCCAGGGGGTAATCCCGGCCCTTTTCCTCGTAGTCGGCGTCGTAGCGACCCGGTCCATAGGAACAAGAAACCTGAAAAGATAGTTCTTTCTTGTAATAGTCGGTGCGCGAAAGCTCCAGACCGACGACGCCGACCAGGACGATCCGCCCGCGCTTTCGGCACATCGCCGCCGCCTGGTGCATGATGTCGCTGCTTCGCGACGACGCCGTGATCACCACGCCGTCGACGCCCCGGCCGTCGGAAAAGGCGAGCGCGGCCGACACGGGATCGCTTCCTTCGCCTGACGCCGCCGTCTCCGCACCAAATCCCCGCGCCAACTCCTGCCGCGCCGGACTGGGATCGATTCCCAGTACTTTGCATCCCCCGGCGATCAGCATCTGCACGGTCATCAGCCCAATCAGCCCCAGGCCAATGACGACGACGGATTCGCCGATGCTCGGTTCAATCAGCCGAATGCCCTGAAGCCCGATGGCCCCGAGTATCGCGAAGCTCGCGGAGTCATCGTCAACGCCCTCGGAAATCTTCGCGCACAAGTTTCGCGGAACGCAAACCATCTCCGCGTGCGCCCCGTTGTTCGCCACCCGATCGCCAACGGAGAACCCCTCGACACCCTTACCCACCTCAATCACCACGCCGCTGTTGCAGTACCCCAGCGGCAGCGGCTCATCCAGACGCGAGAATACGGCCTCCAGCGTCGGCAAGAGGCCGTCGGTTCTGATCTTGTCGAGGACCTGTTTGACTTTGTCAGGCTGAGCGCGGGCCTTGGCCAATAGGCTGCCCTTGCCCAGTTCAACGAGCATACGCTCCGTTCCCGCGGAGATAAGCGTCGAACGAGTCTGTATCAACAGGTGCCCGTCGCGAACCAGCGGACAGGGCAGCTCTTCCAGCTCGATCACGCCAGTCTTAAGGTTCTGAAGGACTTGTTTCACGATTGGAAAGTTAACCGATATGGCGCGGCTTTGGCACTCACCTGGTAGCGACGAACATCAGATTCCCGCCGAAGCGGTGGCCCAGCAGCCTAATGAACCATCGGGGATACAGCTTCCATACGATCCGGTAAAGGGGGGACTGATATCGGGTTGAGGGCTTATTCATGAGCAGATCGCCGAAACTCAGATGGCTCAACGCATGGATATCCTTAAACCCGACCGTCGCAAGCAAAGTTCGGATTTCGTCGACGGAATAAACCTTCGTGCCAGGGCTCTCAAGGTTTTCAAACACAGCCCGACGAACCGAGATGAGCTTGCCACTCATCAACCCCCAGCGCAGCCACAACATGTAATTCACCATGCTCCGCGCGTGATAGACCATTCCCTTAAACGTCCCGCCCGGTTTGAGGACTCGGCTGACTTCCGAAAACGCCTTGGCCGTGTCGGGCGAGTGGTGCAGGACGCCCCAAGAGTAAACAAAATCAAAAGTCGCGTCGGGAAAGGCCAGGTTCTCCCCATCGGCGACGAGTAGCCGATATTTCCCCCCCGCCTTCCCAACGGCGCGTGGCATGCTTTCGAGCCGCGCTCTGGCCATTTTAATTCCCGCCTCGGTCAGATCCACCCCCGTCGCGTCCGCACCGTTCTTGACCCAATTGGAAAAATCAACTCCGCCGCCGACACCGATTTCCAACATCCGCTTCCCCCGCGCCGACGGAAAATCGGCAAAAGGGGGGATATAGGGTTCAAGGCGGTAGCGAGTCTCCGCCATCCGCTCCAAATCCACGGACTCGTCCGCACGGTTGCGGCCATAGGTCGTGCCACAGACCTTGGCTTCCCAATAAGTTTTCACGTCGGTCTTCAGGGCCATTTTCCGTTACCCCAAGCCGAGAGGATTCTCTTGTTCATAGACTGACCGGCTCGCCGGCCCGATCGACAAACGTTTGTAACCATAACTCCAGATTCAATAGCGCGTAAATCAAGTAGGCGTGATCCGCCTTGTTTTCTTCGTTTTCTTTCAGGATGTGCCCAATGGCGGTACGTTCAAAAAGGCCGCGGCTCCCCAGCCGCCGGGGGCCCAGCTGTTCCTGGAGGCAATCCCGCAAATCTTCCGCCACCCATTTTCGCAGGGGGGCGCCGAAACCCGTCTTGCTTCGATAGAGCACCGATCGCGGAAGGTACGGCAGCATCGCCTCCTTCAGAAGATACTTCGTCTCTAATCCCTTCAGCTTATACCGCTCCGGGATTTGCGCGCAAAGCCGCATCAGTTCCACGTCCAGATAGGGGACGCGGGTCTCGACCGACGCCGCCATGCTCGTCTTATCCGTATAGTTGAAGTTGTGCGCCGCCAGAAACGTCTGGATCAGGATGTGCGAGCGCCGGTTCAACTCGCCCGTACCGCGAAAGCTGTCGTAGTATTTCTGGAGGACCGCCGACGCGGTACGCGTCCCGTCCAGCCGCGAGGCTAATCCATTCGTGTAAATCCGCTCGCGGGCCGTCGGGCTCGACCAGTCCGACAGCGCCAGAAACCGCTCTACCCCATTGCCCATGAGCCCGCTGCGAAACTTGCGCAGCCGCCGAGGCAGCGCGCTTTGCGCCCCCATCAGCGATGTGCTGACCCCGCTCGCCGCCGCGAGGGCCGGCGACATCAGCCAGCGCGGTATCCAGCGCAGTTTCTCCATCCGTCGAAGCGCCTGATGGCTGCGATAGCCGAAGAAGACCTCGTCGCCGCCCGTTCCCGACAGAAGCACCGTCGTCCCATCCTCCCGCGCGAGCTTCGAAATCAAGTATGCAGGAAAGATGGACTGGTCCGCGTCCGGTTCGTCCATGTGATAGACGAGCTTGGGGAGAATGGAAATGACGTCCGGTCGCAGATGAAACGACTTCAGCCGCACGTTCAAGATCCGAGCCACTTCCTGCGCATAGGGGTAATCGTATTCGAATTGATCGCGGGCCATGTCGGCCGCGTCGAAGGTGTAGGTATAACAACTGATCGGTCGATCCGGGAACGATTGTCTCATGCACGCAACGATCGCCGACGAATCGGTCCCACCGGAGAGAAACGCGCCCAGCGGCACGTCCGACACCATCTGCCGCCGCGTCGTCCGCATGAATGTATCGTGAACGCGCTCAATCCACTCCGCCTCGCTGACCGACTCATCGGGCTCGTAATCCAGTGAAAACCACTGCCGCGTCGTGATTCGCCCGTCCTTCCATAGCAGCAAATGCCCGGGCTCAATCTTGCGCACGGCCTTGAGCATCGTCTCCTCACCGGGCACCCACAGGAGCGTCAGATACTGCGGCACGGCGTTCTCATTCAATTCGCGCGGCAGTTCGGGAATCCGCGTCAAGGCCTTGATCTCCGACGCGAAATAGAGCTTCTCGCCATCCTGCCAGTAGTACAGGGGTTTGATTCCCGCGTGGTCCCGCGCCAACAACAACTGCCGCTGCCGCGAATCCCAGAGGGCGATAGCGAAGATCCCGTTTAGTTCGCCTACAAAATCCGGCCCCAGTTCCTCGTACAAATGCACCAGTACTTCGGTGTCGCTCTGACTTCGGAACTGATGGCCCTGGGCAACCAATCGCTCGCGATGCCTCTGGAAGTCGTAGATCTCGCCGTTATACGAGATCCAGACTGACCCATCCTCGTTCGTCATCGGCTGATGTCCGGCCGGGCTGAGGTCGATGATCGAAAGACGGCGATGCCCCAGTCCGACCGGCCCAGCCTGGTCATGCCACGTGCCCATGTCGTCGGGCCCGCGATGGCTCATGGCCAGACACATTGGCTCCAGCAGCTCCGGCCGATGGACGCCGACATATCCGCAGATTCCGCACATATGGTTGGGTTCTCTAAACTAGTCGCGCCGGCGACGTGCCGCCCCGGGCCAGGGATTCCAGTAAATCGAGGTAACGATCAATTCTCGCTCGATCCTCGGCCCTGAGTTCGGGCGAGGGACGCTCGTCCGGCCCGCGTCTTTGAAGGACCGTGCGGACTTTGGCCTCCATGTCGTCTATGTCGCGCGTGCGAAAGAGGATGGTCCCCGGCGGTCGCTCGACCGCATCACTCGCGATCGTCGGTATGCCAAAATACAGTCCTTCGCGGACGCTATTCGCGTCACCGTCGGTGTTGGTCGGCCGGATGAAGACGTCGGCCTCGGCGAGGACCGGTACGAAAACGCCGCTGCGGGTGTTGAAGAGCACCGCATCGCTGACGCCGCGGCGGCGTGCCTCCTCCCTCAATTTCTGAATGTAGTCGTCGTCGCCCGGCAAATGATTCCACATGCACGCAACGACGCCGATGTTGGGATAATCGGGCTTCAGCCGCGCCGCCAGTTCCAACAGGTGGTCCAATCCGTAAAGATCCTCGCCTCGATACCAATCGACCTTGCCATTCGCCGCAATAATCGGCCCGCGCCGATGAACGAAATCCAGAACCTCCGGATTCACCGCGTTTCCATCGGCCTGGGCATCCGCCGGCGGCAAGAATCCCGGAGACAAATGAAGTCGATCTGACGGAACACCCAACGAGCGGGCGGATTTCATCAACAAAGGGCTAACACAAACGACGGCCGTCATTCGGCGCAGGGCGAATCCGGCCAGGCGGCGGCGCCAACCCGATTGCGTGATCCAATCGGGCAGTGCCGCATTTCGCAGCCGGATCGCGACGCGTTTCCCCCGCAACATCACCATCAGCGCCGCCGCCACCCACGTCGTCAATCGATCGGACATCAGAAAGACCGCTCGCTCGCGGCTCGTGAAGGCGTAACGAATGATCCACGATCGGCGCTGAGAAAAGACCGACACGACGCGCCGCCCGTCGCCGAAGTCGCCCGTCGCATTGTACACGACGAAGCGAACGCCGCGGGCCTCCAGCAGCGGGCAGAGCCGCTGCACGTGCACCGCCACGCCTCCGTAGGGCGGCGGATATGAACCGAGGATCGCCAAATCGGGAGGTGGGGCGGCGGCGGTCAAATTAGTTCTCGCAGAGGTAAAACCGGCGCCACAGCGCGAGGTTCAGCAATTTATACAGCAAAAAGCCGTTGTTTCGCGTCCCCGCCAAGTGCTCTTGAAACGCCTGCTCCAGAGCGCGTGGCTCGAACAGCCCCCAAGACGTCGTCGCCGGATCCAAGAGGACCGATTTCGCGTACTCGGCCAGCGACCCGCCCATCCAGTCCTTGAACGGCACCCCGAATCCCGTTTTGGGGCCGTCGAGAATCTCGTCCGGCACGATGCCGCGCATGGCTTTTCGCAGAATCCACTTCTTCTGGCCGCGCTTGACCTTCATCGCCGACGGCAGCCCCATGACATACTGCGTCATTTCGGCATCGAGGAACGGCACTCGAACCTCAATACTGTGCGCCATCGTCGCGCGATCGACCTTTTCTAGAAACTGGTCGGTTAACAAAATCTGGCAATCGGCGTGGAGCATTCTCTGCACCGGATCGAGATGCCGCAGCCGCGCGTAGAGTTCTCTGTAACGCTCGAAGGGATCCAGCGTCGAAACGCGCTGCATCGCCTCTTTGGAAAGGACGCGCGTCGGCGGATCGTCAAACGGCTCCTCGGTCAGCATCAGCGCCATGCGCATCGCCGGGTCCGGGTCGCTCATCGCCCGGAAGAAGCGGGTGGCTCGATAATAGGTCGGGCCGCGGAAGATGAGCGCCGCCGCCGCCATCGCGGGACGCGACACGCCGCGCCAGAATCTCTCAAACGAAAGGACGTTATAGCGCCGATACCCCGCGAAGATCTCGTCCCCGCCGTCCCCTTGCAGGATCACTTTGACGGATCCCTTTAGTGCTTCGCAGAGCAGGTACAACGCGAGGTTGGCCGAATCGGCGAAGGGCTCGTCGTGGCAGCGCACCAGCCGCTCAATAATGTCGGGCATGTTCTTGCCCGCGATTCGAAGCTCCTGATGTTCGGTGCCGAATCGTTCGGCTACCCGCCGCGCCTTGGGAAGCTCGTTGATCCCGTGTTCCACATCAAAACCGACCGAGTAGGTCCGTAGCCGTCCCGAATGATGGCGCGAGGCCAGGGCCGTCACTGTCGATGAATCTATTCCGCCGCTCAGGAACACGCCTACCGGCACGTCGCTGATCAAATGACGCTCGACGGCCTTGTCCATCAGTTCGCGCACGCGGCCGGTCGCTTGCTCGATGTTGTCTGCAACGGCCGGGATGTCCTCCACTCTCCAATAGGCCGCGATGTTCAGTCCATTGCGATCCACGGTGAGGTACTCTCCCGCCAGAAGGCGGCGAATATTCTCGAAGAAGGTATGTGGCCCGAGCGGATTCCCATAGTACATGTATTCGGACAGTGCGTGCCAGTCCATCGTGCGCCGGGCCCGGCATGACGCCAGGATGGCCTTCATTTCCGAGCCAAAAACGATTCCGCCGGCGAACGCGTGATAGTAAAGCGGTTTGATCCCGAATCGATCGCGTACCAGGCAAATGCGCTGCTCGCGATCATCCCACAACGCGATGGCGAACATGCCGTTGAATCGGGAGAAAGCCGCGGATCCCCAGCGTGCGTACGCATTCAACGCCACTTCCGTGTCCGAGCGGCCGCGAAATCGGACCCCCTCCCCCTCCAACTCGCGCCGAATCTCCGGAAAGTTGTAGATCTCACCGTTGTAAGTAATTGTGTAACGGCCGTCATCCGTGGACATCGGCTGATGCCCGGTCGGCGACAAGTCGATGATGCTGAGTCGCGCCTGTCCCAGCCCCGCCGGCCCTTTCACCCAGACTCCGCTGTCGTCCGGTCCGCGATGCGATAGTGCGCGCACCATTTTCCCAACAACAGCTTCATCCGGTCCGCCGGACGCAAAATCAACGATGCCGCAAATTCCGCAAATAGTACTGATTCCAGTAGGGCGAGAAGTGATCGTCAGGACGTCGCGCCGGAAAAAGAGGCGCGTCGTTTTCGCTTGGACTCCGCAAAGCAACGTTCGTAAACGCCGTACAGATTATTCGCCATGGTGGGCATTTCAAATCGCGCGGCCACCGTTCGCCGGCCGTTTTCTCCCAGCCGCCGCCGATGGGCGGGATCTTCCAGTAACTCGATAATTTGTTGAGCCATCGCCTCGGCGTCGCCCATCGGCGTGATGTACCCCTCATGGCCGTCACTTACCAGTTCATCCGCACCGGCGTACCCGGTCGTGACGACCGGTATTCCCACCGCCATCGCCTCCAAGAGGGCGTTGGCAAGCCCTTCATAATGGGACGTGAGCACGGATATATCCGTCGCGGCGAGCAGTTCGGGAATATCCGCGCGGTTGCCCAGGAACAGAACGCTCCTGGCGATACTGATCACTTCAGCCTGCCGCTCGAACTCCGCGCGTTTTTCGCCGTCCCCAATGACAAGAAACCGGGTGTGGGGCAGCCGCTTGAGCACTCGCGATGCCATTTCAATGAACAGTCCATGGTTCTTCTGCGGTCGTATTGCCGCGAATATCGACACGACCCCGCAATGCGGGGGTATCCCCAGGCGATGTTTGGCTTCTTCGGGCGACAAAGGTGTTTGAAACGATTGCGGCTCTATCCCGTTTGGTACGACGAAGACCCGGTCCGGGTTCACGCCCAACTCGCGGACCAGCGACTCGGTCGTTGCCCGTGAGTTTACCACCCAGCCGTCGAGCATCCGGTTCGCGACTCGATGTCCGAGGCGGACCAACCCCGTATCGTCATATTCGCACCGAATGCCCCCCAGGACGACCGCCGCGCCGGCCCATCGTCCTGCGGGCGCGGCGTAAAGCGTCGGGCTGCTCTTGAACCCGTGCACAATATCGAAGCGGCCTCGCTTGAGGTGATTCTTCAGCCGCAGCAGATGGCCCCAATAAGCGCCGTCCTTGGGCAGGTACGTGACGCGGGTATCCTCCATGATCGCCGGGTCATAACCGTCTTCGATGCGATGGTAGTAGATCAACTCGACGTCCCGGCCGTGTCGCGTCAGTTCGCGCGCGGCGAACATGGCTTGTCGCTCGGCGCCGCCGCGAGCCAGCGAGTCCAGAACGATGGCGATTTTCATAACGACCAGGGAAAGGAACGAAGGGCGTCAAACGAATTCAATTGTTCTCTTCGTCGGGCCCTTAGGCCGTCGCGTAGGACGGACTCGCCGCGGCATACCTCTTGTTGAGACTCCAGACGTAGCCGAGTAATCCCCCGACGAGGGGCCAGGCGAGCCGATGGCTGTCCATCGAGACGACCGTGCTGAAAAACAGGTAGACCCAAAAGTGAGCCATAATAATATTCACCATCGTCTTGTCGGGCTTCGGAAGCGGCAGTCTTCGAGTTCTCTGCAGAATCCGGAAGAACGCAAACTGCGCTCCATAGTACAGCAGGAATCCGGGAATGCCGGTGCATGACAGGGTTTCCGATACTGTCGAATGCGAATAATGTCCCTTACCCCCCGCGCCGACTCCCAAGCGCGCCATCGCGAATCCTCCTAATCCCAATCCGAAAACTGGGTGTTGTGCCGTGCTCTCAATCGCCCGGAAAAAGTATTCAACGCGAGGCTCCTTTTCGAGGTTCTCCCTGCTGGAGAAGACCTCCTGTAGTCGGTAGAAAAACGGCAGTTTGGCCACGAAATACGCGCTGGCCGCCACAAGGAAGAGCGATAAGAACACCAGGAGCACCCGGCGCCCGGCACTGGCCGCCCCCGCGTTTCTGAAGTGGAAGAAGTACAACGCCGTGGCGAAGGTCACCGTCCCCAGCATCGCCGTCCGCGACCCGGACGCCGCAATGATATAGAGGGCGGCGACTCCGAATCCCAGGGAGACGACCCGCACGAAGGTGTTCTTGTAGCCCATGACACAGGCGGTTACGCCCACCAGCGTAATCACACCGAATTCGCCAAGATCGTTGGCATTGGCCAGGAGGGTGGTCCCCGCACGCACGTCTTTGGCTCCCTTTTCGCCGGCGAATTCGATGGAGTGGACGATCGCATCAATGCCCTGGTACAACACGATCAAGCTGGCAAATCCAAGAAGAAAGTAACAGAACAACACGTCGCGCCGCGTCTGAACGCATTGAAGGCAGATCCAGGTCACGCCCGCCACCTTTGCGAGCGTCGTGATGAGCATGGTGAAAAAAGTCAGTTCCGCCGTGACAAAAAGTCCGGTCACCGCCCAAACGGCAAACAGAAGGTAGAGCGAAATGGGCCAAACCCAGCGAATCTCCTGGCCTTTAATGAAGAGCCCTACGACCAGCCAGCAGACCCCCAGGACGACGCCGACCACTTGGGGAATCCAAGACGCCTCCAAAACCGCGGAACTTAGTGTAGCAACTGAGACCAGGTAGACGGCGGTAAGAAACCCAAGAAAAGTCGGGAGTCTCCCCTCGGCGGGACCGTGAGTCTGACTCGCTGAAGAAAGTACGAACGGCGAGAGCACTTCGCGGCGCACGCGCGGCGCACGATAGAGATTCGCCGGCGCCGGCGGCACAATATTATTCGAGGACGTCATCGCAAATACCTGTAAAGGTCGTCGGCCGAGTCAGACGGCAAAGATAAACGGGAATTCCCACCTCCGACAGCGCCCGCATTCTAGCCTCAGCGATGGGGGCTTTCCGCCGGGGCCGGCGGCTGCGACCGCTCCCCGTCCGGCCCGCTGATAATGTGCTCGACGAGTCCCGCCATTGCCCTGGCGGCCGCGGCATGACCCAATTCGTTGAAATGATCGTCGTCCGAAAAATTATGGGGGCGACCCGTGGATTTCACTTCGTCCACCAGCGCCGTCGTGAAATCCAGATACGGGATCTTCAATCGGGCAGCCATGGGTTCCAGAAAGTCGCGACCCATCTCGAAGATCCGTTGATCGAGGCAGTACGGATCATTTTCCTTCGTCATCGGCTGATAGGCAGGCCCGCCCTCCGCCGCCTCGATCTCGGGCAGATTCCCCCGATACACCACTACCAGCGTCGCGCCGCGCGCCTGGCAATCAGATTGCGCGGCTGACAAGAGGCGCTCCACGAGCAGCCAGCTCATCTTTCCGCGCTCGTCCTGACTCATTCCTATGCCGGGAAACTGGTCCTCACGCGTGTCGTCCGACGCCTCTCGAAGCGTGACGCCACCCGGACCCGTTGCGCGACGGGGACTCAACAGGCGATTTTGAATGAGCGTGTATCGCGCCAACGCGAACTTTGCGGCGAACCTTCGCAACCCCGAAGGGGCCCAGGGCGTCATCGGCATGCGCTCCAGCTCCCCGGAGGCGTCAAGTCGATAGCGCGCGTAGGCTGAATCGATCGGACTCAGATAGGGTGACGCGTCGTAGACGTCGTTTGACGTAAAAAACACGATCACCACATCGGGCGCATAATCGAGTGCGTAGTGGCGAATGATCTGGTATTCCTGCGCCGTTCCGTAGCCGGACACCCCGAAGGGATAGCACTGCACGGGACGACCCGGTCGCGAAAGCAGGCGCTCCAACACCACGGCCATTTGCTTGTCGCAATTCACTTGCAGCGCCTCAACGTAGGAGTCTCCAACAATGCAGACGCGCCGCGTCCCGGCGGGCCGCGCAAATGAAAAGTCATCGGGATAGTTCCAACCCTGCGTATTGAAATGGTAACGGGCGCGTACCGACGCCCCGCTAAAATAATTTCCCGCCTGATTGGGAAGCCGCCGTGGACCCACTACCGGATCCCAGAACTGAAAAGGCACGTCCGTGACAGGTACAAACAACCGTAGCACGGCCTCCGACAGCGCCAGTGCCACGACGCACGCCAGCAGAATCGCCGCTAGCGCGAAGCGGCGGCGCGACCGCCTCAGACGTCGAGGGCCCATGCGGCCAGAATCACCGGACTGTCCCACTGCGTCAGAATTGTCCATGAAATTCGATGATTCGAAACGCTCCGGCCGGTACGATAAGCGCGATCAACCCCGCATTGACTTCCAACGGTGTCCCACTCATCAGATCCACGACCTTGTTCACACGCAAGCCTGTTCGGACGCGTATCGAGACGGCCCGATCGGCAGGATTCAGAAATCCCGTATCAACCAGCGTGGCCCGTAAGATATCGGGGCCGAGTTTTTGGACCTGCATGAACACCGCGCCTTCCACGCGGAGCGGGAGGTCGAGAGCGCTTTGTTCAAAACTCTGCAGGACGCTCGACCGTGCCTCGAGCCCCGACCGCCTTTCCGTCCCCTCAAACCACCATCGTCCGTCCGTCTCCCAGTCGCTTTTTGCCCAACTGCATCGGCTCCGTTCGACACTTTGTGGAACGAGGGCAGGGATTCCGAAGGGCGTACTGGGTATGAATCCGGCGGCGTGACGTTCAATTCCAAGCAAATAGCCCCCGACATAAGACGGTCGCACGGGCGCTGCGCCCCGGTGGCATGCGAGCCCCTCGAAGGGCGATTCATTCTCCTCCCGATCGGGTACGAACGAATCATGGCCGTGGATATTGAAGGCTTCTTTCGTGAATCTCTCATTGGGCTCGCGCATTCGGAGCATCACCGGCGAGATTCCCGCCATGTCGCTCGGCACCGGGGGGATGAGTAAGCCCTTGCCCAACATATGAATAATCAACTCCGCGGATTCCGCACCGATGACGGAGAAGCCACCGCGCCGGCCCCATTCGTACGACTGTAACGGAAGCATGTATTCGTAATAGCGAGCCCCCAGGAGCCCTTGCACGATCTGCCGCCGCAGGAACGGGTGCCCGGTGGTGGGCGCCTCCCACTCCCATTGGCGATTCCAGCACATCTCATCGAGAATGGTCCGGGCTGACATTTCGGCGCAACCCGATAGATACAATCCCAGCCGACCCATCAGATTCAATTCCGGAGAGCGTGAATTGCTGTCTTCCACGCTCATCACGAGCACATCCCGATACGTTCCGTCGAACAGGCTGCGAAATCGTTTCATGGCGGGGACCGTAGCCCACCACGCATGTTTCTCCACCAGAACTCCCTTCTTGCCCGTGCGCCTGCAAATCTCCATCAGCGGCATCCAGTAATCCAACAGGAAATGAGCAACCTGTTCTTCATTGCCGTCATCCTCGCTGCTGAGAAACCCCAGACACGACTTGCGGCCTTCGGTGGCGATCGTTTCCACCAGATCCAGCGGGATCCACGGAAGACACCCGTGGGCGACCGTGAAGATGAATGGCACTTCGGCCTTTTCACATTTCCTGACGACCTCAATGAGCTGAGCGGATGAAATGGAATGTCCGCCGGTCGACCCGTCACTGGGAAAACCCGGGACGGGCTTCTCCACATTCGCCGATACGTTGATCGCAAACACGCAATTGGGATAGGGAAGAACCCGGCGGTAATGGGCGATCAATTGAAAAAAAGAATCTAACTGGGGCGCGGTGGCGACGCTTCCGAATCCCACGACTTGCACGTAGCGCGGCCCGGCCGGCGCGGAACCGCGATAGTCCATGATCTGATTTCGGATCCGGTCGAGATCATCCGTGATCCGCTGCATCCTTCCTTCGCGTCGCAGCGCCTCAAACGATTTTTCCCACCCCTTCTCCAACCGGACACGATAAACTCGATCATCCCCGTTCGACGACGAAGAGAGAAAGACCGATGATCCGGCGGTTCCGGGTTCTTCCTGGCACAGGTTCGTGAAAGAGACGGGGGCGGCGGCTTTCGCCCACGATCGCCCCGATCGATCGATGAGAAAGAGGTAGCGACCGTCCAGCGCCACGACCTGACGTCCCATGGGCCCGCCCAAATTGCACAAGGCGACTGCGGTGTGGCCCATGGTGCCGCCGTCCGACGAGCCGATATCCTCGGACGTTTCCCAACGGAGCGATCCGTCCCCGGACAGTACTCGAACGCCCGGACGGCGATCGTTTCCCGTCCCGAAGATCAGTTCGCAAGGCCCATCACCCTCCAGGTCCCCGATGACCAGCGAATGCGCAAACCAGATCCCTGGCCTCGCGCCCGGCGTCGATTCGCGACGCAAATCTCTCCGCCACCATTCCGTCCCTTCCGGCCAGCGGAGGGCCTGTACTTCTCCGCTCCAGCTCGCGACCACCAACTCCGGCCGTTGATCGCCGTCCAGATCGCCGCTGCGAATCAATCGAATTGGTTTGAACCAGGGAATCGTCTTTTCCAGCCGCCCCGATGCATCGACGACATAGAGCTTGCGATCGACGCCTCCGGTAACGACGCGCACCCCGCCGGGCGCACGAATCACCGCAACTTGATACAGCGGCGCCGCTGCCTCCATAGTCCATCGCAACGACCCCTGTGACCCCACGCAGCTTAATCGGCCATCGGCCGAGGCGACCAGGACTTCGCACTTTCCGTCGTCGTCCACGTCGACGACGGCAAGATCGTACGGAAACGCCCGCGTTTCATATTTCCACCCTGCGGTTGCGTCGGAGGTCGATTGGCAACAGACGGCGCCGTCGTAACAGGCGTACACGATCTCGGTCGCCGAATCGCCGATCACGTCTCCGCTCGCGATGTGCCAGGCATTGCCTCGAGCGGGTAGGGATTCCGCCAGTCCCTGGCCCAGCGCCGGAGGGCCTGCGAGGAGGACCGACAGCCACATCGCCCGTCCGCTCATGACTCGCGCTCCGCGGCGCGTACGGTCGACTCGAGCGTCGGCATCAAACGGTTCTTCGCGCGGCCAGCGAAGGAGTGCAGCTTTGCCCGTTCTTCGCGGTTGAATCCAATCGTCAGAGCCAACACCAGAAAAACCAGTTCTCCCGCCGCCGTCGCGGCGATGAGCGGCCACCAGCTCTCCGTGCCGAGCCGATTCGACATCAGCCAGGTCACGATGCCGCCTACAACGCCGATCGCGAGGGGACGCCCGAGAACTTCCTTAACGGCCCGGAACCAGCCGATCTTCAGGACGGATGAGGCAATGAAGAAGAGCGTCATTCCCCCGATGAATTGCATGCCGAACACGCAAGCCGCCGATCCCTCCAGGCTCTGCCCAATCCACTGTAAGTAACCCGCGGCCAGAAGAATCGCCAAGGCTCCTCTGGCAAAGACCACCAGCCCGGTGATCCTTACGCGGCCCAGGCCTAACAACACTTGTTGGGAAGTGAGCGCAGGAGAGAGTGGAATCTGCACAACCAGTAACATGTACAGCAGCCAGTCCAGCCCCTTGAACTCCGCACCCAACCAAAGCTCCAGAAACGGCGCTGCGATCATCAGCGGCACGCCGCAGATCATCACCGCCATCATCGCCGAGTATTTCGCGCCGGACAGGAAGAGCTTGGCGATATTCTGATCGTGTCCAAGGGCTTCGAGATTACTGACAGCCGGCGTCAGGACGCCGGCCACGTTGTAAATCAAGGTCCACAACAGCGTGCGAATGGTCAGAACGGCGGCGAGTCCTCCGAGCGCCCCCATTCCCAACTGCTTGCCGACCAGGATCGTGAACCCCTGGGTCACCAGCGCGTTGCCGATCACCACGAATAGCGTCGCCGCCGCGAACTTTCCGACACGTCGCACAGTCGCGCGATCGACCTGGCTGAATGATTCCGAAATTCCCGGCCTCAATCGTCGAAGCGATCCGCGGCACAGAATATTCGTGAGCCAAAGCGCCGCGAACAGGGACCCGGCGAATAGACTGATGCTGCCGTACCCCGCCCAGAACAGCCCCATCACGATGACGATCCGCACCAGCGTCGTGCTCCCGCTGAACAAACCGATCAAGTCGTAACGCTGCATCGCTCCCAGCGTCTTCTGGTAGCAAACCCACGGATACCCCACGACCATGTAGGCTGCCAAGAGCCAACACGTCAACGTAGCATCCCCCTCGAAACCAAGTTCCTTGTGCGCATCTCCCGTTAGCCAGTCCTTGATCGCCAGGATGACCAACGCCCCCAGGGCCCCGATGGCCGCGAACGCCAACAGCCCGGTATTGAATGTCCGCCCGAATTGTTCCCGATCGTCGTCCGCAAGCAACGGTGGGAGTTGGCGCTCCAGGGCGCGGCCCACGGTGTTGGCTAAAAGGTCAAACACCCCCAGTGCAGCGAGGATCATGGTGGCCAGACCGAACCCACTACGCCCCAGGCCATTGATGACCACCGGCACCATGACCAGATTGGCCACGATACCCAGTGCCGTCAGCCCGTAGTTCGAGATGACGTTGATGATAATCCGGTCAGCCAGCCTCACGGGGCCTCACTTCCAATCAGGCATGGTAAGAGGAGCGATTCCGGAACGATTGACGCAGTCTAGGCGCTGACGTTCGGGGTGGAGGGACTTTGGGCGGGGCCGCGTATCGACCGAATCACGCGATGAACGCGCAATGCGATCGGAAAAACTCCGCGCCAACAAGGGACGTATTGCATCCACCAAAGCAGCCTTCGGGTCCAGGGAATGCCCACGACCTCGGTGTCGGGATAGCCCCATTCGCGAAGCGTTCGGCCCATGTAGAAATTGAGCCTGGCGATCAGTTCACGATCTTCACACTTCCTCCACGCTTCTACGCGTGTCGGATCGGGGCCTTCCCTGGCCTTACCCTTCCAGGCCAATTCGTAGGTCGGAACCGTCGTCGATCCTCCCCCCGTCTCGATCTGCGCCGGCTCGAACTGCTCGCCGATGAACGCGCACAAGCGGCGCATTTCCCGTTCCGGTTCGCGCATGAGATCGGTGTACCTCACCAGTGTAAATCGATCCGGCGGGAGTCTCCGTTGCAGCTTTCCCGCCAGGCGCGCAAAGGCAATCCATTGCCGACAAAGCACGTTCCACCTTTTCAGCCCCCACGCCGCGCTGATGGAGCGTACGACGTCGCGCCCGTCGCGGATGATGCAGATCACCTTGGCCTCGGAATATTCCCGCAGAATTTCATCGACGGCATACAGATGATCGCACGTCTTTTCCCCCGAACGACGCTTTCCCTCCTTGGCCGCGTGCGTTTCCAACAATGCACGAAAAAGGTAACTGTAGGTCGCGGGATATTGGCGAAACCGTTCGATGGCATCCTCGAAACGAACGCCGGTCAAGCGAATATAGAAATCGTCGCACGCCCTGGACAGGAGTTGCTCGTGCGTCATCGGGAGTCGGCGGAGGCGATCCGAACGCGCAAACTTCCTGAAGAATTCGGTCTCCGAAGGCACGGCCAGCGCGGAGTGCCGATCGAACATCACGGCCAACGCGGTCGTCCCTGAACGCTGACAGCCGACGATGAAAAACGGTTGAAATGCCTCGGCCCGGACGCCTTCCGTCGCCCGGCGTTTTGGCGGTCCGAGACCTTGTCCTCGCCCATCCATGAGGCGGACTTGCCCTTGATCCATCAACGAATTTCTCACGCGATCATCCCCCTTAGTTACTTGATATCCTAACGGAATGCGATCTTCAGTTCGATGAGGCGCGCTTTTTTTTGTCCGCGGGAACGCCAACGGGCCACCAAGCGCCGACTTCCTGAACGCGAAGTGTGCGTCTGCTCCCGGAATCGCACACTAGTCCACATGCGAAGTTGGGCCGTTTCCGCCGGGTGATTCTCCCGGTCGAAGTAGCCGCTGAATTCCCGAACGGGCCGCAGCCAGGAACGAAATGATCCGCTGCCATTCCTCAACGCCGACCCCCGCGATCAGCACCAGGGAGACAAATACCGCCTCACCGCTGGCCACGCTCACGCCGATCTTCCACCACGTATCGTCGCCGACCGCGAGCAGCACGAAATACGTCACGGCAGCGCCCAGTAACGCAATAGCAAACGGGCGAAGAAGTGTTTTTCGCAAGGCCTGGGCCCACGGCACACCGGTCACCGAACACCCCTGAAGCATCAAGACGATTCCCCCGATCCCCTGCGCGCCGAACATGATGATACACGCCCCGGTCAGGCCTTGCTGGAAAGACACGACATAGACAAAGGCCGCGATCAGGCCCACGAAACTTCGTAGAAACTGAATCGGACCGCACACGGAGGCCTTGCCCAATCCGTAAAGAACATGCATGGCGGGATTGCCCATGCAGAAGGGAATCAGCGCAATGAGCAGGAAGCAAAAAAGGGTATCGCGCCGGGCGAAGGCGGGGCCCAGCCACAGATTCAGAAAGGGCTTGGACACCGCCAGCGGAACCACGGCCATTGATAGGGCGACCAGAATGGATACCTTGGTCCCCGAAACCAGCAACTTCGCGACGTTGACGCCCTTTCCCTGCACGTCCAGCGCGCTCACCGCCGGGGCGAAGGCCAGCGTCAGTTCGTCCACCAGTCGAAAAATCGTCGTCTGAAGCGTCATGATTGCGGCAAACTCGCCAAGTTCGTGCAATCCGATCGCCTTCCCCACGAAGATTCGATATCCGTGGCCCCCAATGATCTCGCCGAGGGTGCCCAGAATCGTCGCCAGTGCAAACGACCCCATGACCCAAAGTGTCCTTCGATCGACCAGCCGCGGCGAAAACACCAGGTCGGGAAGGCATCGATGCAGTTGCCGACGGCAGATCCAATTGGAGAGGAGCAGGCCCAGAAGCTGAGAAGCGACAAAGAACGTCACGCTCCCATAGCCCAATACGAAAACGACCATGACGACAACCATCCGCAGCACGGTGATGGTGCCGTGGGCCAGGTTCATCAGATCGAATCGTTGGATCGATTCGAGACCCCTTCGATATGCCCATAACGGAAAGCCCAGGAGGAGCCAGACGGCGAGCACGTGAAAGGCCAGCGCTCCATCCTTGATCAATTGCGGACGGACGTCGTCGCCCCCCAGGAGAACCCCGGAAAATGCCTGAACGAACAGCGCTCCCATCACCCCGATGAGAACATAGCCGCAAACCCCCGTTGAAAAAACACGATGCAGATTGCGATGATCCGGTTCGGCCAGGCTCATCGGGATAAATCGGTGCAGCGCGCGCCCAAAGGAGCCCGCCAGCGTCTCGAACACGCCGAAGGGCGCCAACACGATTGCCGCGACACCGTATCCCGCCTGACCCAGATGCCGAACGACGATCGGCGTCATTACCAGCGCCGCGATCATCGACACGAACGTCAACGCGTAATTCGACAGCGTGTTGACGATCAGCCGATTGGCCTGCCCCATGGAGAGGCCCACCACCCGCGGTCCGACCATGGCCGGGGCGATCGCTTCCGATTGTGGAGTTGCATCCGACATCTGATGAAGTGAGGTTCGCGCTCCTCTGACGTACCCGCGCGATCAGCGATTCGCGCGGAACCACTCGACAAACCGTGCCAGTCCTTCGGCCAGCGCCGTCCGCGGCTCATAGCCGATCTCCGCTCGCGCCCGCGCGATGTCCGCGTACGTCCGCTCGACGTCGCCCGGCTGCGGGGGTAAGCGCTGAATTACGGCCCTTTTGCCCAATGCGGTCTCGATGGCCGCAATCAGATCGGATAGGGAGACTGGCTGAGATTCTCCCAGATTATAAATATGATACCCGCTGCACCGCTCAATTGCACGCAGAACTCCCGAAACGATGTCCCCAATATAGGTATGGTCCCGCATCATGCTTCCGTCGCCGAAGACGGGAATTGGTCTGCCCTCCTCGATCAGTCGCGTAAACTTATGAATCGCCAGGTCCGGTCGCTGCCGGGCGCCGTACACGGTGAAGAAGCGGAGGCAGGTGATGTCCATTCCGAACAAGTGATGGTAGGTATGACACATCAACTCGCCGGCCTTTTTGGTGGCCGCATAGGGCGAAATGGGGTGATCGACGTTGTCGGACTCGCTGAAGGGGACCTTGGAGTTGTTCCCATAAACACTGGAACTGCCCGCGAAGACCATGCGCCGGACACCGAATTTCCGCATGGCCTCGAGAATGACGCAAGTCCCGTGGACATTGACGTCCTGATACAAGAGCGGTTGCTCGATGGAGGGTCGTACGCCGGCCCGAGCCGCCAGGTGCACCACCATGTCCACCCCGCGAACGGCGTTCTCAACCGCTTCGGTATCCCGAATATCGCCCTCTATCAACGAGAATCGGGGATTTTCGGTGCAAGTTGTGAGGTTTCGGCGTTTCACCGCCGGTTCGTAAAACGAATCAAACGAGTCCAACCCCACGACGCGCCACCCCGCCGCCAGCAACGCTTCGCAAAGGTGAGACCCAATGAACCCTGCGGCTCCAGTGACTAATGCCGTCGCCATTTGGCTACCTCCGGGCAGACTCCGTCCCCGTCAGCCGTCGTCGGGCGGCTGTCAGAATTCCTTGTCATTGCAGGAGTTACGCAAAGAAACCCTGCAAATTAAGCCCCCATGATATCGGTTATCCCCCACATGCACTACATCATCGAAACCGGCATCGACAGGCGCGCAACTTTTTACTATTACGCACGTTGCGCCGCTCGGTTCGTTCAGTTAGTGATCACTTCAGGGGCGGTCTGACGCAGTCAGAGGCGCGATTCGCCGACGGGCTCGAGTTGATGGGCCGATACTTCAACACTGATCGACTGACCCAACATCTCGACGTTCAGGACCAGCCGAAGTTTGGAGCGCCTTGCGGAAATGACTCCTTCGACGCCGACCAATGGGCCCTCCATCACCCGCGCTGCCTGACCCACCTGAATCTCGCGATGCCAGCGTACGTCCACCCCCGCCAAGAGCGCCTGATGGACCTGTCGCAATTCGGTAATCAACCGATCTTGCGCGGTCACGGCCAAAACGTTTGCGATGCGATGCGTGGCCAGTGCCCGATGACGCTGCTCCTCCCGACCGTTGAAAAACAGATAGCCCGGAAAGACCGGAAGCAGGCTGCGCGAGATCCGCCGCGTCTTTCGGCTGCGCGTCTCCCGCTTCCGCAGCGGTAGATAATGAAAAATCCCGAGCTTTGACAAGTCGGCCGCCAGCGCCTTTTCATTGCGCGGCTTTGTGTGCGCAACCCACCATGAGCCGGGAAGATTGTCCGGTATCGCCTCGACCGGCAAGACGGCGTCGGGATCTTGTGCAACGACGAGCGGACTCAAGTCGGATTCTACCTCAACGGGCGTCATGGCCCCGCGATGACTGATACCATTCGACGGTGCGCCGTAAACCTTCGTCCAAGTCGATCTCCGCGGTGAACCCCAACCGCTCCCTCGCCCGCGAACAATCCAGGCAGCGCCGGGGCTGGCCGTCCGGTTGCGTGGGGTCCCACACGATTTGCCCTTCGTACCCCACGAGCTGTTGGATCTTTGTTGCCAGATCGCGAATCGTAATTTCGCTGCCCGATCCAATGTTGATCGGCTCCGCTTCATCATAGCGCTCCGCCGCGAGGAGGATCGCCCGCGCACAATCCTCGACGTAGAGGAATTCCCGGCTCGCCGTCCCCGTCCCCCAGACGTCCACCTTCTTCTCGCCCCGCGCCTTGGCCTCTACGAACTTGCGAATCAACGCCGGAATCACGTGACTCGACGCCAGATCGAAGTTATCGCCCGGACCATAGAGATTCACCGGCAACAGGTACACGCCGTTGAAACCATATTGCGCACGATACGCCTGCAACATGACCAGAAGTGCCTTCTTGGCGACACCGTAGGGCGCATTCGTCTCTTCGGGATAACCGGCCCAAAGGTCCTCCTCCTTGAACGGGACCGGCGTATGCTTCGGATAGGCGCAGACCGTCCCGATCTGCACGAATTTCTTCACGCCCGCTTGTCGCCCCCGTTCGATTAGGTGCATCCCCATCGCCAGGGTCGCGTAAAAAAACCGCCCCGGGTTTTCGCGATTCGCCCCGATACCCCCGACCTCCGCCGCCAGGTGAATCACCACTGTCGGCTTGAAATCCGCGTACATCCGCGCGACCTGGTACGATTTCGTCAGGTCATACTCCGTCCGCCGTGGGATGGCGATCTGATCCGGCGAGACGCCCGCCGCGAAGAGCTGCGCATATACCTGTTGCCCGAGAAACCCCGCCCCGCCGGTCAGGACGATTCGCTGTCGTGTCAGGTCCATCAAATAGGTCCAATCGGTCTTATACGACTTATATTCAAGAACACTTGCGCGATTCGCTCCGCCGCATTGCCGTCCCACAACGCCGGTCGTTTCGCGTCTCCTGAATCGCGACCCCTGAACCGCGCCAATTGGTCACGATAGGCGGCCACAATCGCACCGGTCTCCGGACTCGTCAGCCGGTTGGTGCCCTCGGTGATCGTCACGGGTCGTTCCGTGTTCAACCGGAGTGTAAGGCACGGCACGCCCAGAATGGTCGTCTCCTCTTGCACCCCACCCGAGTCGGTCAGGACGATCGCCGAGTCGGCCATCAACTTGAGAAAATCGAGATACCCCAGCGGCTCCGGCGTCGTCAGTCCCGAAATCGCCGTCATCCGCTTCTCCAGATCCATCGCCCCGATGTTCTTTCGCGTCCGCGGGTGCATGGGAAATACGATCGCCATCTCGCGCGCGATCTGCTCGAAGGCGCCCAGGATCGAACCCAGCGTCGCCGGATCGTCCACGTTGCTTGGTCGGTGGAGCGTCACGACGGCATACCGCGTGCGTTCCAACGTCATGGCCTCGAGGATCTTCGATTGATCCGCCCGGGCGCGATGCCGCATCAGCGTATCGATCATCACATTGCCCACGAAATGCACTTTCTCGTCGGCCACCCCCTCGCGCTTCAAGTTCTCCACCCCGCTCGGTTCGCTCACCAGTAGCAGATCCGAGATCGAGTCCGTCAGCAGCCGATTGATCTCCTCCGGCATCGTCCGATCAAAGCTCCGCAGCCCCGCCTCCACGTGCGCGACCTTGATGCCGAGCTTGCACGCCACCAGCGCGCAGGCGATCGTGCTGTTCACGTCGCCCACCACGACGACCCAGTCCGGCCTGTGCTGCAGGACGACCGGCTCGAATCGGCGAATAATCTCCGCCGTCTGGGATGCATGGCTGCCGGACCCCACCTCAAGATTGATGTCCGGCTCGGGGATGCCCAAGTCCGTGAAGAAGAGCTTGCTCATCTTCTCGTCGTAGTGCTGGCCGGTATGGACCAGGATCGTTTCGATTCGCCCCGTCTTCGCAAAGGCGTCCACCAGCGGCGCGATCTTCATGAAATTCGGCCGCGCCCCGCAAACACACATCAACTTCAGCATGAAATAGGTCCTATCGGTCCTATTGGACTTATTCTCCTCGACCATCCTCGACGCCGCCATCAGTTTACGACACTTCGACCTCATCCGCATCATGACTACGCCTCGCCTTCCCTTCGCGTTCTCGGTCCGGTCGGATATCATGCCGCGCTGAAAGGACTCCTCTGAAATGCGCGCGCTCGTCGTCGAATCCGGAAAGGCCATCGTCAAGGAGGTGCCGCAAGCCGCCCCCGCACCTGGGGAGGTCCTCATCCAGGTCCGTCTCGCCGGCATCTGCTCGACCGACCTGGAAATCCTTAAAGGGTATGGCGGCTACACCGGAATCCTCGGCCACGAATTCGTAGGCACCGTCGTCTCCGGATCGACCACGCTCGCCAAAAAGCGCGTCGTCGGCGAGATCAACTGCGTCTGCGGCAAATGCGACATGTGCGCCAGCGGTCTGTCCAACCACTGCCGAAATCGCACCGTTATGGGCATCCAGGGCCGCCCCGGCTGTTTCTCCGAATTCGTGGCCCTACCCGAACGCAATTGCCTGGATGTGCCCGATAGCGTCACAGATGAAGAGGCTGTTTTCGCCGAGCCCCTCGCCGCCGCGATTCAGGTCACGCGCCAGGTCAAGGTCGAGACGCGAATGAACATCGCCGTCCTCGGTACGGGACGCCTCGGTCTGCTTGTCGCCCAGGTCCTCGCCCGCACCGGCTGCAAACTCACGGCCGTCGGTCGCAACCCCGCGACGCTGGCCATGATGGACAAGAAGCGCATTCGCAATGCGACCGTCGCCGACTTGAACCAATGGGGCACCTTCGACGTCGTCGTTGATTGCACCGGCTCTCCGGAGGGGCTGCCCCTCGCCCTTCGCCTCGTCCGTCCGCGAGGAACCATCGTGATGAAGACGACGTGCGCAGGCCGCGCCGATGCCGACCTCATCCCACTCGTCGTCAACGAAGTCTCGCTGATCGGCAGTCGCTGCGGTCCCATGCGCGACGCTCTCAACATGCTCGCCCGAAAGGAAATCGACGTCGCGAGCATGATCACGCGGCAACTTGCGCTGTCCGAAGGACCGGCGGCGTTGGCGCTGGCCGCGGAACCCGGCCACATCAAAGTCCTCCTCAAAAACGCATGAACGAAACCCGGACGATCGAACTGGCCAGCCGTCCCCTCGAAGACTCCGCTCTTCTTTCATTCCCGCAGTTCGATAATATCGATGGCTTCGCTCACGCTTTTACGACACGTCCCTGGAACATGTCCCCGCACCGCGGCCCTGACAATCATCTTGCAGTTGAGCGCCGCCGCCGTGTCTGCGAGCACCTCGGCCTGCCGTTCGCCAACCTCACCGCGCCCGATCAGATTCACAGCCCCCACGTCCTTCGCGTCGGCCCCTCTGACGTCGGCGCTGGCCGCGAAGGCCGCGACACCGCGATCCAATTCGTCGACGGCCTCGTCTGCGACCTGCCGGACGTGCCGATCATGCAATTCTCCGCCGATTGTCCCCTTATCCTCGCCGTCGATCCGCGCCGCCGCATCTTTGGCACGGCCCACGCCAGTTGGCGAGGCACCGTTGCCCACATCGCGATGGAACTCGTCGAGCAGCTTTCGGCAAACTTCAAGGTCCGTCCGCACGACCTTCTCGTCGGCATCGGCCCCTGCGCCGGCCCCGGCGAGTACGAAGTCGGCGAAGTGGTCCGTCGAATCGCTCTGGCCCGGCTCCCTGGCGCGACGCGCTTCTTTCACGCGAAGGGCGATCCCGGCGCGCCGGGATGCTTCGACCTGCGTGCCGCCAACGTCGCCCAGCTCCTCGACGCCGGCATTCGCCCGGACCACATCGCCGTCGCCGCCCCCTCCACGATGACCGACCCGCGCTTCTTCTCCCACCGCCGCGACGGTCCGGACACCGGCCGCTTCGCCCTCATTGCGGGATTTCGATCAGAGCCGCGACCGTAAGGGAGCGCCGGGTAACGCTGCGACGGCAAGAAGTCTTCGCGATTTGAGCCAACGATGCCTTCAAATCGCCTCTTCATGTTCGTTTTCGGACGCACGTAGGCGGCGATTGCAAAACCCGCTCCCTACTTGCGCCGATAACAGAACATGCCCAAGGAAAAAGCGATTGTCCTCAACTCCGGCGGTCTCCACAGCGCCGTCCTGACCTCCATGGTCGCCGACGAGCACGAACTGGCGATGCTGCACGTTCGCGTCGGTCATCGCGCTGAAGATCAGGAAACAGGCCTCTTCGAAAAACAGGCCGACCATTTCGAGGCCGCGGAGCGCCTGGTGGTAGAGATGCCGCATTTTGAGCAGATCGGCGGGATCATTCGCGTCGGCCGCGAGCGAATCGCCGAGGATGCGCTGACCCTCCGGGAGAGCGAATCGAACGCCATCATTCCCGGCCTGATCGGCGCGCTCGTCCAGGCGGCGTTTACGTGGGCGCACACCAACGGCGCGACGAAAATCTTCCTCGGTGTCTGCGAAAACCCCGGCCCCCCCGGCCCGCAATCGGGCGCCCTTTTCCCGGAATACTCGCGGGACTTCGCCCTGCTCTGTCGCCACCTCTACGCCGTCGGCGCCCCCGACCGCGCGATCACGCTGGAAACGCCGCTGATCGAAATGAACCGCGCCGACATCATCCGCCTCGGCCGCCGCCTGCAAACGCCCTTCGAATTGACGTGGTCGTGCCTCGCCTCCGGCGAAACCCCCTGCGGCCACTGCCTCGGTTGCGCCACCCGCAACCGCGGCTTCCTCGACGCGGCGGTGCCCGATCCGATTCTCCTCCAACCGGTCGCCGCCGGTGCGTAGGGCGGGCGCGGCCCGCCGCACCGCGCACGAAGGCGTCCGCCTGTCAGAACCCCGCCCGCAAGGGCGGGAAAGCCAACGCTACCTCGCGAATCGGTACCCGATCTTGAGCCGGGCGCTTCTTTGCAGGCACTTGCGTACCCGGTTCTGATTGCCCTTTGCCGCGCCGTTAGAATACGAACATGTCCTCGCCGAATAGCGACACCAGCCCCGAACAACTCCGCGCCAAGATCTGCCGCTTCCCCAAAACCCCCGGCGTCTATCTCATGAAGGACGCCAAGGGCCGCGTCCTCTACGTCGGCAAAGCCAAGGACCTCTGCGCCCGTGTCGGGTCTTACTTTCAGGACTCCGCAGACCTCTTAAACTCCCGCGGGCCAGATATCGCCCGCATGATCGCCAAGGTCACCGACATCGACTTCCTCGAATGCGAGACCGAGGTGGGTGCCCTGCTCCAGGAGGCCCGCCTCATCAAGGATATTCAGCCGCCGCACAACGCCGCGCTCAAGGACGGCAAGACCTTCCCGTTCCTCGAAATCACCACGAGCGACGATTTCCCCGGCGTCTTCGTCACGCGAACGCCGCACAACAAGGGAACGAAACTCTACGGTCCCTTCACCTCCGCCGGCAGCCTCCGCGACGCCGTCAACGCCCTGCAAAAGGTCTTCAAGTTCCGCACCTGCGAGCTGGACATCCGCGAGGACGACGACAAGCGCCGTTTCTTCCGCCCCTGCCTGCTGCACGCCATCAACCAGTGCACCGCCCCCTGTGCCGATCGCATCAGCCGCGAGGACTACCGCAAGGACATCGAGCGACTCAAACGCTTCATGGCCTCCAAGCGGAGCGTCGTCCTCAAGGAGATGGAGGCGGAGATGAAGGCCGCCGCCGACGCCCTCGACTTCGAAGAGGCCGCCAGGGTCCGCGATCGCATCAAGGCCATCCAGCACCTCAAGATGACCGGTGACGAACTCGACGAGGAGATCCAGCCCGAGTCCTTCTACGTCGACCCCCGCAAGGGCCTGGAGCGCCTCGCCAAGGTCCTGGAGTTGGAGCACGCTCCGCGGATCATCGAAGGCATCGACATCGCCAACCTCCAGGGCGAAGAATCCGTCGGCGCCCTCGTCTGCTTCATCGACGGTCTGGCCTTCAAGAACGGCTACAAGCGCTTTCGCATCAAGACCGTCGAGGGCCAGGACGACTACGCCATGATCCGCGAGGTCGTGCAGCGCCGCTACCGCCACGCCGCCGAGGGCGAGGAACTCTACCCCGACGTGATCCTCATCGACGGCGGTCTCGGCCAGCTTCACGCCGCCCTGGAGGCGTGCAGCGAGATGTTCGTCAAACCGCCGATGGTCATCTCCCTCGCCAAGCGCGAGGAGGAAATCTTCGTGCAGGCCCGCCAGCGCGCGATCAAGCTCCCGCGCAACGACCCGGCGCTACGACTATTGCAGCAAGTCCGCGACGAGGCCCACCGCTTCGGTCAGCACTACCACCACATCCTGCGCAGCAAGCGGCAGTTCGACGAAGACATCAAAGCCGGCAAGCGCCCCCCGCGCCGGGGCCGCCGCGCGCCCGTCACAGGTACTTCGCCTCCGCCCGATCCCGGCTCGCCGGCACCGGCCAATCTTGAATCCGCTTCCACGCCCGTGTACGACCCCGAACCCGCCGACACCCCGCCGCCCATCAACTATGAAGACGTGAATCCGCGGCCTGCCGACGATACCCAATAAGACCGGCTATGCAGATTTTGAGCACAAGTAGAACGATTGCTAAATGGATGTCCCTTGTTACTCTACTCGTTGCTCTGGTGGTCTGGCCTTGGTCGGCAACAAGGAGATGCGGGTATTGGGGAAGTCGATATAATGTCGGCCTCTCGCGCGGCATCATCTATTTCATTCGTGATCCCCTGTACAGAAAACCGTTTGAGGACGAAGGGTCCTTTCTTGATACTGGAATGAGACAAGATTTTGGCCTACGAGCACCCACAGTAAGTGTAAATCGCATACATGTCGGCGAAGAGGATAATATTGAGTCTCCCAAAGGCGATGGAACCGACCAAATAGTATTGTCGATTAGGCTCCCGTTGTGGACGCTTGTAATTGCGATAGCGATTCTCACTGGTTGGTTCTGGTATTGCGATCGCAAGAGAATTGTCACAGGACGTTGCCCGAAATGCGGTTACAATCTACTTGGAAACGAAGCGTTACGCTGTCCAGAATGCGGCGCGCAAGCGGTATCGGCCCCGCCACCGCCGCCCGATCCTTGAAACCGCAACCGACGGCAAAGGCCTCGTCATGCCGCTAAAAAAATCCGCCTTCTCGGCTTGCCTTTCCCGAAATCAGTGCTATATTAGGTAATTAATAGGTATCGCCGAGCCGCCGCGCGACGACCGCTCCGTCCGTCGGCCAAGGAGATTCCGCGCCGTGCCAGCGAATTTCAAGATTTTCAAGCGCATTCAAGCAATCGAGCCTCAATTTTGCGCTCGATTGCGCTCGTTTGCGCATCCAAAAAAATCTGCGTACAGAAGATTACTTGCCGTGGCGGATCGTGATGCTCTTAGATTCCGCATTCCGCATTCCAACTTCCGCATTAGGGCGGTTCCGCCTCCTTCAGCCTCGTCCACCCACCGGAGGGACCCATGCTGAACACCCCTCAGCGTCCCCCCGCTTGGGTGCTTCCATTATTTTCCACTATTTTCCGGCCAAAAAAAATGCGCCCCCCGCCCGTCTTCAGGAATCCAAACGCACGCTCTCGGGACGGGGTCATGGCGACCTCCCGCACGCCGGGGAAACACGCTGCGCAGACCGTCGCTGCTCTGCGGAAATATAGAGAGGTGAAGATCTCGCCTGTGTTGGACCTACGGCGTCAAGTGTTCGTCGATGAACGGCTGAATGTCGAGCGCATCGGGCGGCAGCCCGCTGTTGTTGACATCACTGCGGGCCATATGGCCGGGATCCGTGTCGTTCTCCAGGAGAACGTCCACAAAGAGATCGATGTCGATCGGGTCTTTGTCGCAATCGGCGTCGATGTCGGCCAGCACGCTGCACGGCGTCACCTCGAAGCGAATGACCGCGTTACCCCCGATCGTGCCGTCGCCGGACGGCAGCGAGGCCGGATCGAGCGGATCGGCGACTTCGCCGTCGAGCGCCAAACCGCTGTTCACCGCCGTCACGCCGCCGCTCGTCACGGTCAACGAATAATTGTCCGGCGGCAAGGGGGCGGCGGTGTTGATGACGACGGGATTGACATTGGCTCCGGAGACGATGGACACGGTCTGCGGGCCGTTCACGTCACCGACCAGTGAATAGTGTGCGTTGGCCGTATTGACTGGAGTATGGAACCAGACCGTGAGTTGGCTCGGACTAATGGTCTGCACCACGCCCGCGCCCGGCGCGGGAACCGTTTGCACGATCTTCGGCGGACCGGGGACATAGGCAACGCTGCTCGGTGTCGCGACGCGCAGGATCCATTCATCCGGATCAAAGGCCAGGGCGGTCACGTTCCCGCTTACCGGCACCACAAACCACTCCGCGCCTTCATCCGCCTGCTCGGGGACTTCCAGAACTCCGTTTCCATCGTTCATAACCGTCACGGTCTGCGGGCTTCCGCCGATGGTGAGGCGAAGCGGGACGGGCATTTCGAAGACCTTGGGGTAATCCGTTGTGGTTTGTGTCTGATTGATGTGCGCCAAAAGGTAATTCTGGCTGTTGACGTTGACCGACTGCCATCCGTACTGATACGTCGGAGCACCGGGTCGCATCACCCATTGGTCGAAGAAGGTGGACAAGTCCTGGCCGCTGGAGGCCGAGGCGAGGCTGGCGAATTCCTGCGCCGAGGCGGCGGAGAATTCGAACGCGGCGCGATAGTCGGTCAGAATTTCGAAGAAGGCCGCATCGCCGACGGCCCCACGGAGCATATGCAGCACCCACGCGCCCTTGCGATAGCTGTTATCGCTGCTGAAAATCGTGTTCATACTGGCTGTTCCCGCGTCGGACACATAGACCGTCCCACCAGCGCTCGATGGCTTGCGAGCGAGGATGGCGGATTTGTAGGCGGCGAAGTCGGGATTTTCCGGATCGACCTTTCGCTCATACCAGAGACATTCGCTGTAGGTAGCGAAGCCTTCGTTCAGATAAATGCTGTTCCAGTTCTTGCAGGTGATCATGTCCCCCCACCACTGGTGGCCCAGCTCGTGGGCGATCGTGCTCTCGCTGAACGTCCCCAGGCCGGTGATGGTCTGGTGTTCCATGCCACCACCGAAGTTGAAGTTGTAGTGGCCGTATTTCTCGTTGATGAAAGGGTATTCGCCGTAGACGGTGCGGAAGACGGCGAGCATGTTGATAACATTTTCCCAGGCCGTTCGGTTGCCCGGCGTGTCGTTGCCGGGGTAGATGTAGAACTCGACCGGCATGGTGCCGCCCGGGTAATTGTAGGTCTGCGACCATTGGGTGTAGTTGGTCGCCGCGAAAGACACGAGATAGGTGGAAATCGGATAATCGGTATGCCAGTGGTACTTCAGGCGACCGCCTCCGAGGTTGAGCGGCGCTCCCATCTGCAACCCATTCGAAGGCACGACGTAGTTGTTTGGCGCGGTGAGATAAAAGTCCATCGTAAACTTGTCGGAGTTGTCTCCGGGCACCTGGACATCGCCATCCTTGCACGGCCACCAGGTGTACGCATAGTAGGCTTCGCTCAGCGTGGCCACGACGGGCGTGCCGGATTGCGTCTTGACGTCGATGGACCCGAAGCCTCGCGATTCCGAGCTTCCGTTGTAGCTGATCGTGATGATGAACCGCTCGCCCTCCGCGTAGCTTTGATCGAGCGTGACCACGCGCGTCGTGGTGGAGGGCGTCGTCAGGCCGGCGGTAATATCGACGGGATTTCCGCCGAACTCATCGGTGATAATCACGCTGGTGATGACGTATTGGTTGCGTAAGCGAAACGTGTACTGGGTCAGCGCCGGCGAATTACTCTCGATCAGTGTGGCGTTGCTACCTGCGATCGTGCAGTGGTTATTCACCGTGTCGAAGTTGGAGATTTCGATGTCCAGCGTATGGTGCAGGACATCCGTTTCGGTCATGGCCTCCCGAAGCCCCGGAACGGGTTCCGAGAGATCCTGGGCGGCGTGCGCGGCTGCCAGGGCCTGGGCCTTTCCGCAACCGAGGATCACTGGCTCGTCGCAGGATTCGACATCATGGCCGTCCTGGGCGAAAACGAACGACGCGGTGGAGCCGAGCACCCATGCGACGCAAGCGGCCGAAATTGGCCGCCGCCATTTGAAAACGATTGGAGCGTAGTTCATCACGTAAGGAAACTCCTTTACCGCTAAAGGTGCAGAAGGCCCCCAACGACATTCTGCAAACTCCGCGAACTTCGAACCGGCGGTCGGAGGGTACCGAATCAAATCGGATCGATCACACGAGCTCGAACCACAATTGAATACGCCCGGTTGCTTGAGCACCCTGAGGTATCCGTGGCTGTTACGGTGAAGTTGAACGTCCCGCCTTGTGTGGCCGAGCCGGTCAAGTTGCCGGCGGGGGTCAGCGTGAGCCCCGGTGGGAGATTGCCGGCTGTCACCGCAAAACTGTAGGCGCCGTTTCCACCGCTGGCGGAAACCGTCTTATTATACGCTCGGTCGACAAACGTCGCGGGCAGCGACGCCGGCGCGACAGAGACGTTGCACACATTGAATTGAATTACCGCGTTGCCGCCCACGGTGCCGTCGCCGGAGGGCAGCGAGGCCGGGCTGACCGGATTCGCGATCTCGCCGTCCAGAGCCATTCCGCTGTTGACCGCGGTTACGCCGGAGGTAACGGTGAGCGTGTAAGTATCGGGTGCAAGCGGTGAGAACGTGTTAATGACGACGGGGTTGACGTTCGCGCCCGAAGAGATCCAGGTCGTTTGTGGACCGCCGGCATTGCCCACCAGCGAGAAATTTGCGTCGACCGCGTTCACGTTGGTGTGAAACCAGACCGTAAGTTGGCTGGGCGTCCCCGTTAGAGTTCCGCCCGGCGACGGGGCCGTCTGCACGATCTTTGGCGGACCGGCGACATACGCAACGCTGCTCGGCGCCGCGAGGCGCAGGATCCATTCATCCGGGTCGAACGCCAACGCCGTAACCGGCCCGCTGACCGGCACGACAAACCACTCTGGACCTTCATCCACTTGGGGATTCTCGTTTATTCCATTTCCGTTGTTCAGCACGGTGACGGTTTGCGGGCTTCCCCCGATGGTGAGACGGAGCGGAACAGGCATTTCAAAGACCAGGGGGTATCCGGCGGCGGTATGAGTCTGGTTGATGTGCGCCAGGAGGTAGTTCTGGCCGTTGACGTTGATCGACTGCCAGCCGTACTGGTATGTCGGCGCGCCGGGCCTCATCACCCATTGGTCGAAGAAGGTGGACAAGTCCTGGCCGCTGGAGGCCGAGGCGAGGCTGGCGAATTCCTGCGCCGAGGCGGCGGAGAATTCGAACGCGGCGCGATAGTCGGCCAGAATTTCGAAGAAGGCCGCATCGCCGACGACGCCGCGAAGCATGTGCAGGACCCAGGCGCCCTTGCGATAGCTGTTCGTGCTGGAAAAGATGGTATTCATGTCGGCCGTCCCGGCGTCGGAGACATAGACCGTCCCGCCCACGCTCGACGGCTTGCGCGCCAGAACGGCGGACTTGTAGGCGGCGAAGTTGGGGTTGTCCGGATCGGCCTTCCGCTCGTACCAGAGACATTCGCTGTAGGTGGCGAAACCCTCATTCAGGTAAATACTGTTCCAGTTCTTGCAGGTAATCATGTCGCCCCACCACTGGTGGCCAAGTTCATGGGCGATCGTGCTTTCGCTGAAGGTGCCCAGGCCCGTAATGGTCTGGTGCTCCATGCCGCCGCCGAAGTTGAAGTTGTAGTGGCCGTACTTTTCGTTGATGAACGGGTATTCGCCGAAAACCGTGCGGAAAACGCCGAGCATGTTGACGACATTTTCCCAGGCCGTCCGGTTGCCCGGCGAGTCGTTGCCGGGATAGATGTAGAACTCCACCGGCATTTCGCCGACATCTTCCGGATTCGGTCCCGTGGGATAGAAATAGGTCTGCTCCCATTTCGTGTAGTTCGTTGCCGCGAAAGAGACGAGATACGTGGAGATGGGATAGTCAGTGTGCCAGTGATACTTCAACCGGCCTCCGCCGAGGTTCACGGGGGCGCCCATCTGAAGTCCATTGGAGGGCACGACATAGTTGTTTGGCGCAGTGAGATAAAAATCCATCGTGAACTTGTCGGAGTTGTCGCCGGGCACCTGGACGTCGCCGTCTTTGCAGGGCCACCAGGTGTAGGCGTAATACGCCTCGCTCAGCGTCGCGACGACTGGCGTGCCGCCTTGAGTGCCCACATCGATCGAGCCGAACCCGCGCGAGGCGGAAGTCCCGTTATATGCGATGGTGATAATGAACCGCTCACCGTCGGTGTAGGTTCGGTCAAGAGTGGCGATCCGCGAGGTCGTCGAAGCGGTGTTCACTCCGGCTGTGATATCCACCGGGTTCGCGCCGAACTCATCGGTGATGATCACGCTGGTGATGACATACTGGTTGCGCAGACGGAAGGTGTACTCCGTCAGCGCCGGCGATTTGCTCTCGATCAGCGTGGCATTGCTGCCCGCGATCGTGCAGGTGTTGGCGCCGGTGTTCAGGTTGGAAATCTCGATGTCCAGCGTATGGTGCAGGACGTCGGTGTCAGACATGGCCTCGCGAAGGCCGGGAATCGGCTGCGAAACGTCCTGCTGTGCGGCATGGGCGGCCATCGCATGGGCCTTTCCGCAACCGAGGATGACCGGCTCGTCGCAGAACTCGGCGTCGTGACCGTGCTGGGCCACCGCAGTGGAGGCGGTCATTGCCAGGAGAAGGGATAACCCCAGAACGCCGATTTTGTGGGACTTCGCAGCGATAAAACTGAACACCATCATCATAAACCCTTTTAGCGAAGGAACGGGAACCCCTCTGAAAGCTCAAGCCGGTCCGCTGATCGGAACGACCGCCCCCCCATCTTAGAGCGGCGGCCAGGAGAGTTGCCGCCGAAACATACACCCTTATCAGTATATCCGGGAGGCCGGACCGATCCAAGCCTTCCCGCTTGCGTTTATCGGCTCACCTAGCGACACTTCGCTCGGCTTGGCCGCACGGAAGCCGCGTTCGCATCCTGACCGTGCATGGGAACACACTCGTATGAAAGACGACGCAGCAGCAAGCGGAACGGGGCAAGTCCCGGAGCATCGGCCCTACGTACCGGCAGAATCACTCATCCCGGAAATGGGCTTCGCGCCGGTCATCGTCGGGGCGATCCTTGGGATCATTTTCGGCGCATCGTCGCTCTATCTGGTACTCAAAGTCGGAATGACCGTCTCAGCGTCGATTCCGATCGCCGTGTTGTCGATCACGCTCTTTCGCGCTGCCAAACCATTCGTCGGTCGCAACGCCACCATTTTGGAAAACAACATTGTTCAGACGACCGGTTCGGCAGGGGAATCCATCGCCTTCGGCGTGGGCGTCACCATGCCGGCGCTACTAATCCTGGGGTATGACTTGGAGGTCGTGCGCGTCATGCTCGTCGCCGTCCTGGGCGGGCTGCTTGGCGTGCTCATGATGATCCCGTTGCGGCGGGTTTTCATTGTGAAGCAGCACGGCAAACTGGTTTATCCCGAAGGTGTCGCCTGTGCGGACGTCCTGATCGTCGGCGAGAAGGGTGGATCGAGCGCGGCCACTGTGTTCGGGGGTTTCGGGCTGGCCTTCCTGTATCAGATCATGATGATGGGGCTGAAGATGTGGAAGGACATTCCGAGCCGCCTTCTGCATTTTACCCGCGCCGATGGCAGCACAATCTTCAATTTCAAAGGGGCGTCCGTGGCCCTCGAGGCTTCGCCCGCGCTGCTCGGCGTAGGCTACGTAATCGGACCGAGAATCGCCTGCATCATGGTCGGCGGCGGCATTATGGCGTCCTGGCTCCTCACTCCCGCCATCAAACTGTTTGGCGAGGGATTGGCCGAACCGCTCTTTCCCGCCGAGAAACCCATCAGTCAGATGAGCCTGGACGAAATCTGGCACGACTATGTCCTTTACATTGGCGCGGGAGCCGTAGCGGCGGGCGGAATCATCAGCATGATTCAATCCCTTCCGACGATCCTCGGTTCGGTCAAGGCGGGCTTCGGAGACCTCGCGGCAAAGGGCGGAGTCTCCACCGGTCGCGTGGGTTCCCGAATGGATCGCGACATGTCCATGAAAGTGGTGATCCTCGGATGTCTCGCCCTGGTCATTGCCATCTATCTCGCTCCCATGTTGAATGTTGATCATCCGCTGGAGGCGCTCCTCATCGTCTTCTTCGGCTTCCTATTTGTCACGGTCTCCGCCCGGCTCACGGGCGAGATCGGCTCGTCGTCCAATCCCATTTCAGGAATGACGGTTGCGACGCTGCTACTAACCTGCCTGATCTTTGTCGCCGTCGGCTGGACCGGGCCCGGTTACCGGCTCACCGCATTGTCCATCGCCGCAATTGTCTGCATCGCCTGCTCGAACGGCGGAACGGTGGCCCAATGCTTGAAGACCGGCTACATCGTCGGCGCAACGCCGCGCAGCCAGCAAATTGCCATCCTGGTCGGGGCGCTGACCTCGGCATTGGTTATTGGATGGACCTTGCTGCTGCTCAACGACACCGCCACGGTCTATTCCAAAAAAGATTTGCCGCCTGTCGCGATCGACGCGTCAAAGCTTGATTCGACGGCGAAGGAAAGACCGGCCGGAGCGTATGCGGCGAGTGATTCCAAGGAATACCTTGTCCTGCAGGCGCGGGCGGGAGAAATCGCCGGCGTCCCGCAAGGCAAATACCTCGTAAACGACGCGGGAGAGATTTCCTATCTCGTTGATCCTGGCATCAACGGCAAGCTGAAGGCGCAGGATGATGGAACGCGCGTCGACAAGTACAACGCGCCCAAGGCCGCACTGATGTCTTTTATCGTGGACGGCATCCTGACACAAAAGTTGCCGTGGGACCTGGTGCTTCTCGGCGTGTCCATCGCCATCGTTCTGGAACTGGCGGGCATTCCTTCTCTTCCCTTTGCAGTCGGGGTCTATCTGCCGCTTGCTTCCTCAACCCCGATCTTCTTTGGCGGCATGGCGCGATATTTCGCGGATCGGCTGGCACGGCGATCCGCCGCCGAGTCCGAGATGAGCCCGGGCGTTCTGCTCTCCAGCGGCTATATCGCGGGCGGGTCGATCGCCGGGATTGTTTGCGCCGTTTTCGCCGCTTTCGCAACCGATCTGTCCAAAAAGCTCGAGATCGGCGTAACGGTGTTTGGCGAGGCCGCAAACTCCGCGTGGCTGCCAATGATCCCCTTCGGTCTGCTTGTGCTGGTGCTCCTGGTGATTGGAGGAAGAAAGTCCCGGGCCTTTTAGCGCGATGGCCCCGGCGGCTGCCATCGCACCCGCACCTGCGCATCCAATCGGTCTCTCCGCGACGCAAAGCGCCACACACTCACCGACTCCGCATGCCGCGAAAGCGTCGCAATCTGCCGCAGCGCCCGCACGGGATCGAAATCGTCGAGCCCGGTCATCGGCGACGGGGCAACGGGGATCTGGACGCGGATCGTCTTTTCCCCGCGCACAACATCCAGCGAGAACTCCGTCGCCCCGCCGCGACGGCGATAGCGCCGCGCAATCTCCTGCGCCGTCGCGACCGGTGATCCACCGACCCCGATAATGCGATCGCCAATTTCCAAATAACCGGCGGCGGGCGAACCCTCGTCGATCTCCAGAACCACGGCGCGCCGAGGATCGGCGGGATCCGCCCCAAGAGCCAGCCCGAGCTTGTCGCGTTGGCCCAGGCGCTCGTCCAGCCACGTTCGCCACCATTCCGGTTGCCTCGCCGGCGACTCGCTTCCCTCCAGAGAGGCCAGCCAGTTGGACAACATCTCCGAGAGCGCGCGGCCGCGAAGATAGAAGCACTCAGTCATCTCTTCCCGGCGGCCGCTGGGGGGAAAAATCGCTATGGCGTCGGGAAACCTGTCCAGACGATCGGCCTTGCGGCGCAGGGCGCGGACGATCTGCTCCGAATGGCGGCGCGATGTGGAGAGCAAGAGCGCGTCATCGACGTAGGCCCAGGCCAGTTCGATGTTGTCAAGGAATTCGAGGCGAAATCGATGAGCGAGGAAGGGGCCGATCCGAATGCTGTGGAGTTCGACATCCTCACAGCGCTGAAGCTCCACCGACGCGCCGGGCGCCGGCTCCGACGAGGGGCTCGGCGCGTATTGAAGCATCGCCACAAAAATTCCCAGCAGCCCGTCGAGATGTTCAATAATCTCCGTTCGTTTTTTCGACTCAATCAACAGCGTCAGGGCCGGCAGGTCCACGGCCCCGCCCGCGGCGCCCGGATCGATCGCTGCGACGAGGCGGACCGTGGGCCCCAGTTGCTCTATAAACGACGTATCCCCGAACCGGCTTGCGGTCAGGACGTCGAGAAAAATCCCCGCCAGCGTCTCGGGGCTGCCGAATCGGCCCTCTGCGTTCTTGCGAATGATCCCGGCAAAATCGACCGGCCCGGCCCAGACGGCCAACGTCGACGCGGGCAGCGCGGCGAGGTCCGCCGCCGACAGCGGCGATTCGTCGGGACGCGGCGCCGGAAGTTGACCCATCAGATCGCAGTTGATTTCCGAAGCCGCTACCTGCGCCGTGGCCACCAGCCGCGTACAGCCCGCGAAGGCGTAAGGATCATCCGGTTGCCACGCCGAAAAGAGCAGGCCCTGTGGATCGCCCGACAGCCGTGACCGTAGCGCGCCGTAATCGGACCGGGCCGCCAACGAAGGGCCGCGCCGCCCTCCGAGCAGCAGCACGGTGCGACCCCACAGTCCATCCGGATCATCGGCCGGGCCGAGTACGAGGGTGCGATCGGAGACCGCCAGCAGAATGCCGCCGGCCAGCGTGTAACGCTTGACGGGCCCTTCGTCCGCTTGCTGTCGCGCCTCCCACCGTTTGAGCAGCGCTTCCAGATCGGGAGTACTTTCCAACTCGGCCAGCACCACCCCGCCATTCCACTGCGAGGACTCAGCCGCGATGAGCGCCGATCGATGCCCCAAGAGGTGCGTGATCGCATCTTCGGACCCCAGGCCCAGTAATTCTTCCGCCCGGCTCGGCCACGGCCGGCTCGTCGGCTGCGCCTTGTCCTGTGCCATCTCGCGGACGGTGTGCCAGATTCCAATCCCCTGCCAGAAGGTGCGTATCTCCCCAAGATTGCGCAGCTCGACATAAAACCGGGCGTCGCCGGGCACGATTCGCGACCAGTCTCCGCCGCTCGTCGACGGCGAAGTTGCGCCTTGTGCCACGACCCGCGCGGTGAGGGTGGCAACGAGAACTGCGGAAGTCAGAATTGGAAGAGGGCGGGCAGGGAGGCTATTTTTGATCATTCAACTGTCTCTCGCGAATGGCGACAATTTGACTCGCGGAATCAATGCCCTACGGATTCAGATGCTGTAACTATAGTAGCCACAGCTATTTTGGCACAAAGGCCCGCTATTATTACTATCGGCGATCGAACACCGGGCCGTCGCCCCACGATAGATATGACAGCGACATGGCTCACCCTACGTCTATGAATGATGGAGTGGACGCAGCGCCGGTTTTGACGGTGGAGGACATCGACTGCCGGCTGATCGAGGCCGCGCAGCGGGGTGACCGATCCGCGCTGGACGCCCTCGTGCGACGCCATGATCGATTGGTCCGTAGCATCGTCTATTCGACGCTCGGCCACCCCGGACTGGTCGACGACGTGGCCCAACATGTTTGGACCCGCGTCTGCGAGCAGATCGGCTCGCTCGAAGATCCCGCCCGTTGGCGGGGCTGGTTATGTACGACGGCCCGAAACGCCGCCATCGACGCCGGCCAGAAGGCCGCTCGGGATCGCAAGCGGCAATCTTCGGCCGATGGCATCGAACTCGTCGGCGACACGCAATCCGATCCGGCGCGTTCGGTCATGCAGACCGAACAGCACCGGCGAGTGCTGAATGCCATCCGTGGCCTGCCGCCGATCTATCGCGAGCCCTTCCTCCTCCGCCACATGGAGGATTGGAGCTACGCCCAGATCGGCGAAGCGCTGTCCCTCCCCGTGGACACGGTCGAGACGCGGCTGGTCCGGGCAAGACGATTGTTGCGATCCGCCTTGGCGGATCTGAATGTGCAGAGAAATGAAGGCCATGAACGAGGAATTTGACATCCCGGCAGGAGTGGACGAGCCCACCGAACGCCTCATCTGCCGATCGATTGACGGCGAGTTGACGGCGGACGAGCGCGCGGAGTTGACCGAGATCCTCCGTACGAATGCCGCCGCCCGGCGTCTCCTGGATGAATACACAGAGATCGATCGCCTGGCGATCCGCGCCATCCGGCGCGACCTCGAAAGCGCGAAGACGGTGGCCGCCGGACGATTCCGCGGCATTCGGCTCGCCGCTGCGGGGGCCGTCTTCACGGCGGCCGCCGTCATCGCGCTGTCATTCCTGCCCAATCTCTGGACCGGCGCTACCCTCCTGACTCCCGCCGGCCCGATCGCCGTTCAGTCGCAGATCGGCCATGGCAGACCGCAAATTTCGCCCGCCGATATGGGCCGGACCGGGCAATTCGTCGATTATCGCGAATACGACTCCCTGCCTCAGCAACGCCGCCAGGACGTGTACCGCGACCTCATCGGCGTCCGTGGCAAAAATAACAAAAATCAGGACGTCATCTATATTTTTGAAAGGAACACCCAGGCCACCAAGATCACTCCTATATCCGGCGACTTCTAAGCGCCGCGATGTGCGAGCCCGGACACGGTCCTTCGGCATAGGGCGGGCTCTGACCGCCGTGATCGATGGCCAATTAAAAGGAATACGAACATGATCTCTCTCCCCCTGACGTGGATACTGACATTCACCCTGACCCTCCCGGCTTTGGCCGCAGGCGGCAAAGACTGCGCGCTCCTCGCGGCCGCCGGCGATCCTGCCAATCCGTCCGACGAGTATTCGATCGTCTGGCTCGCTGCCGACGATCAAGCCTCGGCCGGGCAGGCCCCGAAAATGATCGTGCGCAAACTCGACGAGGACGACGAAGACGTCGCCCCGGTCGGCAATATCGAACCCGGCGGACCCTGGCTGGGTATCCAGTTCGGCCCGGTCCCCAAGCCACTGGCCTCGCACCTCAAGATCGAAGGCGAAGCCGGGCAGATGGTCCTCAACGTCGCCGAAGGCTCCCCCGCCGATACGGCCGGTCTCCAGCAGTTCGACGTGATCACCCAGATCGACGGCCAACAGGCCTCCGCGGACATCGGCGATTTTCTGGAGCGTGTCCGCGCTTTCACCCCCAACGAAGTGCACACCTTTTCGCTCCTCCGCGGCGGTCAGTCGCAGCAGGTTCAAGTCACAGTGGGCACACGGCCCGACGATTTTGAATCCCTCGAATACAAGTACGAAACGCCGATGGAAGACCTCGCCCACGGCAAAGTCTTCGGCCGCGGCGGCATGTTGGAAAAAGACGACCAGGGCAACTGGGTCTTTAAGGGTCTCAACATGAAGGACCTGCCCGACGCCTTTCACGCCATCCCCGACGTCGGCGATATGGACTTCCAGTTCAACTTCCCGATCCCCGGCCCCGATGGCGGCGACGGTCAACAGGTTTACGTGTTCAAGAACAAGGGCGAAACGCTGAACATCGTTCGCGAACAGGACGGCCGGATCACCGTCACGCGGACGAAAATCGAGGATGGGAAAAAAGACACCACAACCACGACCTATGAAAACGAGGACGACCTCAAGGCCCGTGATCCGGACGCCCACAAGTCCATGAGTCACGGCCCGGCTAAGTTCGGTCCGCGGAAGTTCAAGTTCTACCAGGACGGTCAGTGGCAGGATGCCCTGAAAAACTCTGAAGAAGCGATGAAGCACTACGAGGACGCCATTCGGCAGTTCCACGACGGCAAGGGCGGCTTCGCCTTCGGCTTCCATAAGCCGAGCACCAGCTTCGAGACAACTCCCGACGGAAAAATTCGCGTCACGATCCGCAAGGGCGACGACGAACTGGTCGAGAACTACGACAGTGCCGAAGCCCTGCGCTCCGCCAATCCCAACCTCTTCAAGAAATACCAGAAGTTCCAGGAGAAGTCAGAAACGCCGTAACGGCGACCGCTGGAAATCACAGACTCCCACTCCACCCACGCGGTTGCCGCCTCCCTCCACCAACCGGAGGCGACAAACGCAAACGGCCGCGAGCGACGCAAGGCTGATCCAGCCCCGTCACTCGCGGCCGCGTATATTTTCGCCGGGCCAACGCTACGCCGCCAGGAAATCATCCTGCAGCTTGCTGCGCAGCTTCGCCAGGGCCCGGTTCTGTATCTGTCGCACGCGCTCTTTCGTCACGCCGATGAGCAGACCGACCTGCTCCAGCGTCTTGGGCCCCCCGCCGACCTCGTCGGTCACCTGACCCAGCGCAAAGCGGGCCTGAATGACCTTATATTCGACGTCGTTTAGCTCCGCCGTGTTCTGCAGGAGGATCCCCCGAAGCTCGTCCACGCAGTCGGCCTCGACGCCGACCCGTTGCAAATCGAGGAAGTCACTCTTCTCCAGCGACGGGTCGAATTCCGTCGGGAAGCGGCCGCGATACCGGCTGGTCTTCATGGCCACGCGGCTGAAGCTCTTGAGAATCGCCCGGCATGCGTACGTACTGAATTTGAATCCGCGCGAGCAGTCGAACTTGTCCACGCTCCGCAACAGGGCCATGTTTCCTTCGCTGATCAGTTCGGCGTAATCGATGTTGCCCATCCGAGTACGCTTGGCCATGGCCAGCACCAACGGCACGTTGGCTTGCACGATCTCGCACCGCGCCGCGATGGCCTGCGAATGCCACCACAGAAGCTCTCCTGCCGCCTTGGCCGTGAGCCGATTGTCCGCGTATTCCTTAAGGATCCGCGACATGCGAAATCGGGCATAGTTCATTCGCAGAAACAGCCGCAGCTCCTGGGCCGTGTTCAGCGTGACGCACTTCACGGCGGGTTGACCGTCTATTGGACCGAGTTCCGCCAGATTGCACCACGGTTGAGGCCGGTGGCTCGAACGCGAAACGGCCGAAAACAGCTCGTGCGCCGTAGAATTCCTGGAGAAGCTCTCGTGATCCAGATACTCGATCGGTTCGGAGAGGATCTGCCGCAAACGAACTCGATCCTCCTGGCTCAGCTTGTCCACGATGGAGCCCACGGGGCCTCGAGCGGTCGGAATGAAGGTCTCGCGGCGGGCCGGCTCGTTTCCCTGGTTCAGCGGTGTCATGGCTCTTTACTCCCGTGACCTCCTCGGGCCACTTCCCGATGCCGACTTGAGCACTCCAACGGGGGGACGATCGCCCGATACGACGTACCGGTGACGCGTCGCGTCAGAGACTCAACTCAACACTGGGCAATTCCACTCTGTTGGACCGGCGGCAGGTTTCGCTCTCAGTTGCCTGCCCGGTCTTACATCGCCCTCATCTGCGAGGACTCGGGGGGAGCTTGGGGTTGCTGCTGTCAAGTCGAATATAGCACAAGAATCAAGGATGGCAAATTTAAGCTAACGATAAATGTTTCCACCATACCTACGTAATTGTACTTATACGACCATAAAATGCTTAATGGCATATGGTTATTTGAATGTTACGGACCAATAACTTTTCGCCATCGCTTGACATCGAACATGATATATCACGACTGTTAACTCTGAATATCACTCGCACCCACTTTTCTAGGTAATTACCCCACTTTCTGCTCATGGGTATCGATCGGACAATAGTACCCACTTATCGCCAGCCTTCGCACGCCAAGCGGGTAACTATGCACACCTTGAAGCTGATTTCAAGGGGTGAGGCCCGGCAGGTCAGGTGTTCCCCGAAGGGCCATGGGGGGCTTGAGCAACTCCGCAGCGACGACCGCCTGCCGAAGCGATCTGGGATTATGCAGATCCAGAATCCCCTTGCCGTTGACCAAGTCCGCCTCGGGAACTGCCGCCTGCGGAACGGCCACTCGCGCCGCTTTTTGAGGCCGCGCTTTTTCCGCCACACGGATGGCGGGTGCAACGGATACCTTAGGCATCTGCAGCACGGAATTGACGCGATCCTGGGCTTCCGACGTTCGCGATCGAATAAGCTCCGGTCTCTCCCCATACGGCGTCATGCGCCGGGGCCCGGCGACCGGGATGGGTGGAGCCGTCGGACGAGCGATAGGAGGAGCCCGGCGGATCGGTCGAGATTCATCGAAGACCTCTACTGGCTCGAATTCTTCATCCGCATCGGCCTGCGCCGGGGACGAAGGAGCATTGGCTTCGGATCGCTTCTTGACCCAGTTCGCAACGATGCTGATTACGGTAAAGACGACGATCGCAGCGATTGTCTGCCAATCCGACGCCGCCAGTACCTGAGCTATTTCCACGTTTGCCGTCACGACAGTCTCTACACTGGCTTATCGCCGGGTCGTCCCTTTTGATCGCCGTCCTTACTGATCGATTCGCGCATCGCTGTATCCGATTGGATATTCCTCATGCGATAGTAGTCCATGATGCCCAGGTTGCCCGAGCGGAAGGAATCGGCGATCGCCTGCGGCACTTGCGCCTCGGCGAGGACGAGCTTGGCCTTATTCTCTTCGACGAGGGCCCGCATCTCGGCCTCGCGGGCAATGGCCATGGCCCGCTTGCCCTCGGCCTCGGCCTGGCGTTGCTGCTTGTCCGCCAAGGCCCGCTCGGTATCCAGGAACGCACCCACGTTCGCCCGCTCGGTGACGCCCGCCACGCTCACATCTGCGATATCAACTGATACGATTTCAAACGCCGTCGCGGCGTCCAATCCCTGATTGAGCACCACTCGCGAAATATGATCCGGGTTTTCCAAAACGTCCTTGTAGGACTTCGAGGATCCGACGGCGCTCACGATACCCTGCCCCACGCGGGCAATGATCGTCTCCTCCGTGGCCCCGCCGACGAGCCGCTCCAGGCAGGTGCGGATCGTGACGCGGGCCTTGATGAGCAGGCGGATCCCATCCTTCGCCACGGCATCAAGCCGGGCATCGGGTCCGAGCGAGGCGAGCGGGCAGTCGATGACCTTCGGATTGACCGACGTGTGAATCGCGTCCAAAACATCGCGACCGGCCAGGTCGATGGCACGGGCGCTGTCGAGATCGAGGTGAATCCTCGCTCGGGTGGCCTCAACCATGGCCCGGACGACGTTGTTGACGTTTCCACCGGAGAAAAGGTGGCTCTGCAATTGATCCATGTCGATCGGCAGGCCCGCCTTGTGTGCGGTGATCAGCCCGGTCACACAGATCCGCACGTCCTCCGGATTTCGACGGACGAGGTAGACGCTTTCCAACTGAGGCGTCGTGATGTTCGTAACGCCGGCCTGTACAGCGGAGATTCTGGCGTCCACGATCAGCGGGGCGTTAACTCGCCGCAAGAACATGCCGACCAGGGCTCCGAAGCCGACGGGAGCGCCGCTGAAGCGCGCACGAAGCCACAGCTTGCCGAAGGCCAGCACGACCATTGCGACGACGAGGATGAGGATAAAGCCGACAAACGTGAGGCCGTACCAGAGATACCGGCTGACATCACCTTCCGCTGCACTGAGAATGCTCATGGCCTGTCCTTTGTGATAAACCCGACGACTTCCGCTCAAACCGCTTCGACGACGATTCGATTACCCTCGACCTCGATGACGCGCACGCTGCTGCCCAAAGAGATCATTTCGCCTCGCGTCACGACGCTGATCCGCCGCCCGTTGAACTCGGCAGTGCCGCTCGGCCGAAGCATGGTCGCCGCCTTGCCTTCTACCCCCAACAGCGCGGAAAAACCATCGCCGGCGTTGGGCAACGGTACCGCGCTGCCGGTGTTCGGCGACGAGGGCGGGCTCAATATAAGCTGCCGGCCCAGCGAAGTCCTCGGGAGGATCTTGAACGCCAGCACCACTACGATCGGCACGCACACCAACTCGATGGCGGCCAAAGCGACAACTGCCCACCCGCTGAGTTGATACGCACAGACCAGGCTGCCGACCAGCGCCCCGAGCGCCGCCACGCCCAGTATCCCGCCCGACGGCACGATCACCTCGACCACGACGATGACCAGGCCGACGGCAAAGAGAACCAAAGACCAGATGAGCCAGTAATCCATGCGACTGCTCAGGGGAGCATGGGCCTCCGGCCCGTGCGCACCGGCCAGAGGCCTATGCTCCCCGTACTTCGCGAACCACCACGCGGCCGCCGGAGATTTCGACGATCTCCACCTCGCGTCCGTCGTCGATCATTAATCCCTGGGCGATGACATCCACTCTCCGCCCGTTGATCTGTGCCTTACCGGCGGGTCGAAGCTGGGTCAAGGTGCGTCCGCGGTCGCCCAATTGCACAATCTGCTGAGGTCCGGCGGGAATGTCCAATCCCGCCGCAACGATATTGGTCGCGGACGCCGGCGCAAGAAACAAACCGCGCGCCCCCGGCATCTTCGGCAGAAACTTGTTCAGCGCCCACATCCCCACCATCGCCAGGAGCAGCCCGCCAAACACTACTTGTAACCCCGTCTTCAGTCCGAGCCACGTGCCGGGCATGCGTGGGACGATGATCGGTCCGGGCTCCGCGGGCACAAAAGTGGCGATAAACCCGACGAAAATCAGCAGAATCCCGAGGATGCCTGCGACGCCGAACCCCGGCAGCACGAAGATCTCCACTCCCAGCAGGATGACGCCAAGCACGACGAGCAGGATCTCCCACGCATCCGCGACGCCCGTGATGTACGGCGCGCCGAGGAAAACCATCAGGGCGATCAACGCGACGGCCCCACCGACAAAGTGCCCCGGCGCATTGAACTCGGCATACACGCCAAGCATGATGAGCATCATCAGGATCGTGCGAACGACCGGCGAACTCAAAAAGTCCGCCACATCCTCCGACCACGTCGTCGTGAAGCGCTCCAGCACACCCGTGATGCCGTAGTGCGAGCGCAGTTCGTTCTCGCTGCTGACGATCGCCTTGGCGAACCCGAAGGCCACCGCCTCGCTCTGCGTGAGGGTGAGCAAATCGCGGTCCTCCACCACGGGTTGGCGCACGTCGAGCTCCCCGCCGGAAACGGGATCTTTCATCTTCTCGACCGGCCGCCAGGGGCTGTTTTTCTCGCCGAGCAGTTTTTCTTTCTCGTCCTTGAGCACGAACCGCCGCTCGCCACCCGGCCCCTTCTCCAGCCACCAGATTTCGTAACCCTGGCGAACCATCGCCTCGCAAAGCAGGGGGTCATACCCCCGACGATGGGCGCTGTCGCGAAACTCCTTGAGAATCGGGCTCTCCGCCTTGGCCCGCTCGGTCTTGCCCAGTTCCTGCAACCCCTCCGTCGGTGAGATGACAATCGGTGCGCAGTCGCCCATTTTGCTGGCGCTGGCCATCACCACCTCATTGCAGGCCAGCGAAATCATCGCCCCCGCCGAATACGCCGAAGGCTTCACCCACGCGACGGTCTTGAGGTCCGTGATATTCTTGATGTAGGTGCAGATCTCCAGCGCGCTACTGACCAGCCCACCGGGCGTATTCATCTCGAAGACGATGAGATCGGCCCCGTCCTCGCGGGCCTGTTCGACCCGGCGTTTCATGGAGGCGAGCGTCACATCGTTGATTTCGTCCTCGATGGTCACGATGGCGCCGCGATGCGCCGCCGGCGCGGTCGTCGTCCCCTCACCGGCCACAGCGAACGTCGACGCCGTTGCCGCCAAAGTCAGAGCCGCGACCGTAAGGGAGCGCCTCGCGAAGCCGGACGTGCTAAACCCCGCTCCCATGTTCAACATAGAGCCTCGGCGTCGACTACTTCCATTCCGCATGACGTTTATCCGCCATGGCGGAAATTCCGCATTCAAAATTCTGATCATGGCCAACGTTTCCACACTACACCGATTCCGGACAAGTCCACCAAGTGTAGAACGTCTCCCGCGCCGCGGTCATTCTACCCGGATCATAGTACCCCAACAGGTCGGCCATCGGCGGCTATAAACACAACCGGCGTTTCGAATCGGCTCTACGAAATACGGCGAAAGACGCTAGCGCCGTCGGCGACGCGAGAGGGGGAATTTGCCGCCCAAGTTGGGCCCGGCGGAGGGGCGAGCCGGCGTCGCGGGCAACGCGCCTGCCGGTTGCAGGGCGGGCTCGGCAGAGCGCGGGGGACCGTGGGGCCGATCCATCGACTCGCGCGGCGGCGGAGTCGGCGCGAAACCGGGCACCTCCAGCTTCGCGATCTGCTTGTTGATGAGCATTTCAATCTCGGTCAGATCACCGCCCTGCTCGCGGGTGACAAACGTGATGGCCCGGCCCGACGAGCCCATCCGCGCGGTCCGGCCGATCCGATGCACGTACACTTGGATGTCCTGCGGCAGGTCGTAATTGATGATGTGCGTGATCTGTTGCACGTCGATCCCCCGCGCGGCCAGGTCCGTCGCAACCAGCACCGGAATCTGGTGCTTGCGGAACCGCTCCATGACCCGTTCGCGCTTCTGCTGGACCAGATCGCCGTGAATCTCGCGGCAATCGATGCCGATGGCGTGCAAGCGCTGGGCCACCTTGCGGGCGCCGTGCTTGGTGTTGGTGAATACGATCGCCAGTTTGGGCGCCTCTTCCTGGAGAATCTGTCGCAGCAGCTTGAACTTGTCCCAAGGCTCCACCACGCAGTAGAACTGCGCGACCTCATCGACCGTCAGGTCGTCGCGCGAGACATTGATCTCCGCGGGATCGTTCATGTATTGCTTGGCGAGCCGGCGGATCTCGTCATCGATCGTCGCCGAGACGAAGACCGTCTGATGCGCGTGGGAGATCCGGCCCAATATCTTGCGGATGTCGTCGCGGAAGCCGATGTCCAGCATGCGGTCCACTTCGTCCAGGATCGCCATCGTGACCCCATCGAAGTTGATCGCCCCCCGCTGCAACATGTCCATGACGCGGCCGGGGGTGCCCACGATAACGTGCGGCTTGCGGCCGAGTGCGTGTAGTTGCTGCTTCATCGCCGTGCCGCCGTAGACCGGCACGCAATGGATTTCCATGAACTGCGCCAGGCGGCGGAATTCGCCCACGATCTGCGCGGCCAACTCGCGCGTCGGTGACAGTACGACCGTCTGCAACCGGCCCTGCGGATCAACCTTCTGCAGCGCCGGCATCCCGAACGCGGCCGTCTTGCCGGTGCCCGTCCGCGCCTGTCCAAGAACGTCGCGCCCCGACAAGACGAGGGGCACGATTTCGCGCTGTATCGGAGAGGGTTCGGTGAAGCCCATCGCCACAAGGGCTCGAAGAACGGGCACTTCCAATCCCAGGTCGGCAAAAGCCTTCGGCAAATCCGGATGTCGATGCATAGTGGGCTAATCGCGTTTTCTATTGGACGGTCAAGGTGTCAGCGGACATGGTACGGCGCAACCCTCGGATTGACAAGCAGTAGCCCTCCCGGCGCGTGCGCTGAGCTATCGGGCGTGGATTCCCTCGTCCACGATAGCCTAACGTCCAAGGGAGGGAGCACATGGACGCGGAAGTAGATCAACTTTTATCGCTCGCGCCGCTCGACGAGGCGCTGGCGGATCGACAACAACGCCGAGGGGCCCATCGCCGCCTCTTTCGCGACATGGTCAAAGGCGAGATGGAAGTCGGCCCGCTCACCTGGCTGCGCCGCCGGGCACTGGTGAAATTTGCCGAGCGGCTGGACATCGATCGCTTCGAGGCAGAGCTCCTGATTCGCGGAGTCGAGTACGAGGGCGCATTGATTCCGCTTGCAGCAATGCCCTCAGCGCAAACGACTCCGGAAGATGACATCGCCACGCAAAGGAGGACGGCGGCCGTCATTCGCATGATCGTGATGCTCCTTTTGGTGGTCGTGAATTACGGGGTTTTGCGATTGATGGGCATCGCACCCTTCTAGCGGCTTTTCGGCGCCGCCCTGCTTCACGATTGCCGCGACCCCTCATCCTGAATATGCTCTCCTTGCATGTGGCGGGAATACACGCGAGAAACACCGGCCAAGCCGGGCTGGGCGATTGCCTCGGCCGGAGCGGCACTGGCCCTGACCACCGGTCTGGCCTGGGTGCTGGCCCACCAGGGTTTTTCTTCCACGACGTTGGCCGAGCCGGTAGCGCCTCCCTATTGGCCGGTCTCCCTTTCGCTGCCTCAGGGCGCCAAGCCGCTTGCAAAATGGAACAATGAAGAACTCGGGGCCGATCCTGCCGGAAATGCAGGGGTCGTGGCGTATTCCTGGGATAGCCCTGAGATCGTCCAGTCTACGACACTCGTTCTGGCTTACAAAGTCGTCGTGGATGACGACGATTCGCCGGGACTGCGTAGTCGCAGCCTCGATGACGGATTGGACGACGACCGCGAAATCGACGTGGGGCCGATGTCTGGACGTCTGGATGTCCGCATGGCGCCCGACGGCGGCCGCCTCTATTCGGCGTTTGCCAGGACCGACGAGGGATTGGCCCTGCGGATTGATCTGATCTGTCCGCCCGGCCTCCGCAATCCCCAGGGCCTGTTTCGCGGGATTTGCCGATCGGTCGCGTTCCGGGATTGGTACGTGTCCAGGGATGCACAGGATTGGATGGATCGCCTTTTTTAGTCCGACGCGGATTAGCCTGCACATGAGCCCACTTGCCTTTCTTCTTCCGCTGGCAGTCTTGGGACAAACTGCCCCCTTGGCGGACACCGGCCCGTTGGCCGATGCGTACGTCGACGGCACCTACGGTTACTCGATCAACCCGCCCAAAGGCTGGCAGATCACGCGCCAGCGCGTCCCCGAGCGCCGCGGCGTAACTCTTCTGCAGATGACCGATCGCGTCTCGCCCACTCTTACTCAGGAAATCGTCCTCAAACAGTCATCCACGACGCAAAAAGTCCCCATGGACGAAATGCTCAAGCGAATTTCCGACGCGCTTGAATTGGAGTTCAGCGACGTAACCATTCTCGCCCAACAAACGCAGCAGATTGCAGGCCGGCCCGGTGCGATCCTCTCCGCCAGCTTCTTCCACGAGGGAGTCAAGCGGCTGCGACTGGAGGCCGTCGTCGAACACAAGCCGCAATCCTACTACATTCTGCTTTACAGCGGACCGCTCGCCCTCCGCGCCCAAAGCGAGCCGCTCTTCCATCGCGTCCTCGGCTCGTTGCAGTTGCTCGCCGATCAAGTGGACGAAACCAGGATGAAGGATGCCCTCGAATCCGGCGTCCGTCTCCTCCGCTCGATCAGCGGCGAACAACTCAAGGCGGCCATCCTGCCGGAGGAGTTCCTGAAGTTTGAATCAGAGGGACGGACCATCGGCTTCGTCGCGGTCTATCAAGCCGAGAGCACCTGGGAACCGAGCAGCAAGGCCGGAGCGCCGGACCGCGGATATCCCGGCATCCGCATCCGCGAGCGCGGCTGGACCTTCGAAAAGGACGGTCGCGCCCGCCGGCTCCAGAATTCCATGTTCATCAGCTACGACCTCAAACACGAGCGCTGGAAAACGAGCGTCACGACGCTGGTCCCGGCGACGGGCAATCAACCGGAGTATCTCGACATCGCCCTGGAAGAGGGCCTCCGCACCGGCGATGTGCTGCTCACCAATCAAACGTATTCCATGGGCGCCCCGGCGCAGGCCAATCCGGCCCTGCAATTGCCCGAAGCCTACGTCTCCCGCGCCGTGATCCGCCTGCTGCCGCGGCTCATCGATGATCTGGCCAAAAAGCAGAGCTTTGCCTTCGTCACCTTCGACCACGGTCGCGCCGGTCTCGTGGCACGGGTCATCGAATGCCAGGGCGAAGACTCCGCCGCGGGCATCCCATCTAATGACGGAGTGTTTCGACTGGAAGATCGCGAAGGACTCGCCGCCGATCCCACCAGGCTGTACGTCGATGGCGCGGGGCGGACGCTCCTCGTAAAGACCGGCCCGCTCACCATGACCCGCGCGGAGGGCCAGGAACTCTCCCGCCTGTTCTCAGATCGCATCGATGCCGCGCAGAAGCGTATGGCCGAGTTGGAAGAAGCCTACAACCGAGAAGACGCCCGCGTCGGCCGCAAGCCAAAGTAGCGGCCGGCGCCCCTGCCGGCCGTAGATCGCCGTGGGCGCTTTCAAATAACGAGCATCGCATCTCCGTAACTGAAGAACCGATATTGTCGTTCAATCGCCTCTCGATACGCGGCCAGCGTCGCCTCGCGCCCCGCGAAGGCAAACACAAGGGCCAGCAGCGTACTCTCCGGCAGGTGAAAATTCGTCACCAGTGCGTCCGTCGCCTTGAATCGATACGGAGGATAGATGAGGAGTTGGGTCGTGCCCGACCCCGCGTGGGCCCCGGACTCGTCGGCGCACGTTTCCAGGACTCGCACGCTCGTCGTCCCCACGGCGACCACGCGACCGCCCCCCGCACGCGTCCGCGCGATCGTCTCCGCGCACTTGGCGGGGAGTTCGTACCACTCGCTGTGCATCTTGTGATCGGCCAGGTCCCCCACCTCGATCGGCTGAAACGTACCCAGCCCGACATGCAGGACCAGTTCGGCGAATCTCGTCGCCATGGCTCGGATTCGCTCCATCAGGCTCGGCGTAAAGTGCAGCCCCGCCGTCGGCGCCGCGACCGAGCCGTCGCGCAACGCGTAAATCGTCTGATAGTGCTCGCGATCGAGCCGGTCCATTTCCGGATCAGCCTCGTCCCGGCGGATGTACGGCGGAACCGGCATCGACCCCACGACCGCCAGCACCAGCGCCGCTGCGTCAGGCGGCTCGACTCGCACCTCGCATTCTCCGCGCTCCAGCCGCTCCACCAGCGTCAGCGTCCACGTCCCGCCCCGAAAAGTCAGTGTCTCGCCGTCGCGCAGCCTGCCGCCCCCCGCGAGCAGTACGCGCCAATAGCCCGTCGAACTCTCCCGTAGGAACAGCCCGGGGATCTCCCCGCCCGTCTGACGCACCGCCGTAAAACGCGCGGGCAGGACGCGCGACACATTCAGGACCAGGCAATCCCGCGGCGTCAAATACTCCGTCAGGTCGGCGAATCGCCGGTGCTCGATTCGCCCGTTCGCCCGATGCAGCACGAGCATGCGTGCCTCATCCCGCCGTTCCAGCGGTCGCTGGGCGATGAGCCCGGGCGGTAATTCGTAGCGTAGCTCGCTGGTCTGGATGGCCGTTCTCCCGCCAAAATCCGCAGTCTGACACCGGGGGCTCAGTGCCGGGCCGACACGCTATTAGCTGCTCCCACGCGCCGCCGATAAAAAATAGATGACGGACGATTGAGCGGACGCCGCTTTACCCGGGCTTTGCACGAATCCTAGAATACATGAAGCGGAGCCCGTCGGCATCAGGTGGCGCCCTCCCTCTTGGTGGACGGCGCATCCCTCGACGGCCCGTCACCGCTCGCAACGTCAGGAGCCCTTGTAGATGGCCCCCATACCCCAGACACACCCGCTGCGGCGTTGGTTCGCCGGCCTGGTCGAGGACAGCTTCCAGAAGCAGATCGGCCTGGGTGACCCGTCGCTGCTCGATTACATCGTGGACCTGCTGACCGAGTTCATCCACGTCGAACGGATCAACCTCCTGGGCGACGGCAGCCGACGCCGGATCGAGGAAGTCGCCGAGATGGTCAGCGAAGTGGAGATCGGCCCGACGGCGACCACCGAAGACCGCCGCCGCGCCGTCCACCGCCACATCGGCGACTTTACGCTGTTCTGGACCGGCGTTTATCCGGAGAACCTCAAGCGCCTCCAGCGCAAGCAGGCGGCCGACTTTCTGCTCAACTATCTCGACCAGGGCAAGCGCTCCTACGCCATCGCCTCGCGTCTGTCGAGCGACGACTCGCGCCCGCCCGCCTCGGTCCTTTCGACGCTGAGCCACGAATTCGAGTATTGCGTCTACGGCCTGGGCCTCGTCCGCAAGGAGTGGGAGCGCACCGATCCGGCGGGCCTCACCCGTATCGATCAGCTCTGGCGCTAGCTTCTGCCGCGTAGCGGCCGGCGCCCCTGCCGGCCGTGGAATACGCGAACCGCCCCTTTCTGCTTGTCTCCCTGCCCATCCTGCCGATCAATTAGGGAATGGACCTCGAATCCCTGCGCTTTACCTATCTCCGCCGCGTCGTCGGCACGGCGCTGGGCGTCCTCGGTCTCGATGCCGCCGATCGTCTGGCGCGCTCGATGGCCCGAGCCGTTCATGGCTTGAATACGCCGATGCGGCGCCGCGCCGAGACCCGGCTTTCAGACGCGCTGCCGGATAATTGCTCGACCGCCACAGCCTCAAGGATCATCGCGGCCATGTACGAGCACGTCGGGCGCTTCTGCGTCGAGGCGCTGTTCGCCCGGCGGCTTCTTCGCGAAGCGAGCTGGCGAAATTCAATTGCCCTAGAAAATGAAGCGTCGCTGACAGCGTTGGCGGCGGGCGGTCGTGGTTGTCTGTTGACTACGGCCTACCTGGGGAATCCCGCCGTCGCCGCCTACGCGCTCGGCGAGATCTTCCACCCGGTCCATGTCGTGGCGGACCGATTCGCGCATCCGGTGCTCCGCGCCTGGCAGGACGAACTGGTCGCCTATCGCAATGTCCGCATCGTCGATCGCCGCGAGGCGACGACCTCACTTCCGTCGATTCTCAATCGCGGTGGCGCGGTTCTGATGATCGGCGAACACGAGCGCCGCCGGGGTCCGTGCATCTCCGTCCCCTTCCTTGGCCGGACACTTCGTTGTTACCCGACGCTCGCCCGGCTCGCGCGCTGGCATGAGTTGCCGATCGCGGTCGTGACCTGTGTGCGCGAGGCCCGGCCGTTTACGTTTAGGCTTCAGACGCACTCGACCATCGCCCCGCCGCGCGACGAAGCATCGGACGCGGGCCTCATGGAGGCGATTATCGGCGCGCTGGAACATGCGATCCTGCGCAGCCCGGAACAGTACTTGTGGTCATTGGCCGGCGGCACGGCGAACTCGGTCGCGCCGGAATGGGTCGCGAAGTCGGGCGCGGAGCCTATTGGTACGGAAAGCGGATCGGCGTCGTGCCCCACACGTAGTCGAACAGCGTCGGTGTGGCAAACGCCGTCAGCGGCGGGCAAAGCGCCGGCAGATCGGGCGTCGCCAACTGCGCCTGTGCCCACGGCGTAACGCCGAGAACGACCAGACCGGCCATCGTGATAATCCGCGTCCAGGAGCGCCGCCCGGAAGCGGGTACTTCGCTCGTGCGAGAATCCGTGTTGTTTGAGTCCGTGTTCATCGTTCTGTATAGCGGACCGAAGCAGGGCGGACTGAACTTAGTTTTCCCCGGCGGACGGTAACGATATCACCCGGTCAAAACGCAAGCGGTCCTTATCGGTCCTGCCGCCTTGTTGAAGATCGTCCGAAAAAGGCTCGCAATGACGGGGGCGTTTCCGTAGGCTACGCGAGTCGACCGGCGAATGGCCGGGGCCTGTTCAAATAGAAGCGGAGGCGGCGATTCATGTCGCAGGTTTCGGAACGTCAAATTCTTGGTCACCCCAGCGGCCTGTTCGTGCTCTTCTTCACCGAACTGTGGGAGCGCTTCAACTTCTACGGCATGCGGGCCCTGCTGATCTTCTATTTCATGGACACCTTCGCGTTCAATCGAACGGAGGCCAGCGAGTCCTACGGCGCGTACAACGGATTGGTCTATGCAACGCCGCTTCTGGGCGGAATGCTCGCGGACAAGATCATCGGCTATCGCCGCTCGATCATCCTCGGCGCGATTCTCATGGGCCTCGGGGAATTCGGGCTTTGCTTTGCGGGTTTTGGCATCATCCCCAAGAATTCATACACCGTCTTCATGTCCCTAGCCCTGATCATCATGGGCAACGGTTTCTTCAAGCCGAACATCTCGACATTGGTCGGGAAACTCTATCGCCAGGGTGATCCCCGGCGCGACGGCGCGTTCACCATCTTCTATATGGGCATCAACATCGGCGCTTTTCTGGCGCCGATCCTCTGCGGCCAGATTGGTCAAAAGTACGGCTTCCACTACGGATTCGGTCTCGCGGGGCTTGGAATGGTCCTCGGCCTGATCATCTTTGTCCTTGGAAAGAAAATCCTCGGCGATCACGGTCTCCCGCCGAATCACGCGGCGCTGGCCAACAAGTCTCTGGGCGTCGTTCCAAACGGAATCGCCGTCTACATCGGCGCGTTCCTGCTCGTGCCGCTCGCCGCCTTCCTGGTCTCCAAGCCGGACATCGTCATCAAATGGGCCGCTCCAGTCGTGGGCGGCGCATTTCTCGTATATATCTTGTGGGAAGCGGCGAGAGGGAATCACGCGGAACGAGTCGGAATCTTCGCTGCCCTGATCCTCTCGTTTTTTTCGATCGTTTTCTGGGCCTGTTTTGAACAGGCCGGCAGCTCGATGAACCTGTTTACGGAAAGCCACGTAAACCGAACTGTATTCGGTCGGACGATTGAAGCATCCGTGTTTCAGTTCGTAAACGCCGCATTCATCGTCTTGCTCGCCCCGTTGTTTTCGTGGCTGTGGACAAGGCTGGGTCGGGCGGGATTGGAACCGTCCTCACCCGTGAAGTTCGGATTGGCCCTGATCCAGGTCGGTGTCGGGTTCATCGCATTGGTGATCGCCGCCAATCAGGCCACCGGCGGAGCGAAGGCCGCGCTCATCTTGTTATTCCTCGCCTATTTCTTTCATACGACCGGCGAGCTGTGTCTGTCACCCGTCGGCCTCTCGATGATCACCAAACTCGTCCCCGCACGAATGGGCGGATTGATGATGGGCTTCTGGTTCCTCTGCACCGCGTTCGCCCATTTACTCGGCGGCGTGATTTCTGGAATGACCGGCAAGGCCGCGGGGTTCGGCCCGGTTTTTCAAGGAATCGTCTATTTCGCCTGCGCGTCGGGCGTGGTATTGCTGATCTTGTCGCCGCTCATTAAGAAATGGGAGCGGATCAAACTCGCCAGCCACCACGAGCCAGCGCCGAGCGGGTTTCCCGTCCTGACGGAACCGACGGCGACAGAGAAGGCGGCCGTGAAGACCCGGCGCTGACTCGCGCATACGCTCTACGCCGCGGCCGGCTTGGTCCGTCGACAATCAAGAAACATCAGCAGTGAAAGTAGACCGAACGCGCCCAGCCCGAGCCAGTTCTTGAATTGAGCAAGTTGCTCCGGCGTCCGTCCGCGCATCATCGACTCCGTCATATCCAGCCAAGGCATGATTCTGCCGCCAACGAATTTCTCGTCGAAGATTGCCAGTGCGTTGCAGCTCACTTCAATAATCGCAGCGCCGGCAATCAGGCCCGACGCGATCAGCACCCCCTTGTCATTACGCGCCTTGTTCACCGCCTCATCCTTCGATCCCTTCGCGATGAAATGGGCGATCAGGCCCCCAATCAGCAACGGCGTATTCACGAACATCGGCAAATACATTCCCAGTGAAAACGCTAGCGGTGAGATGCCCAAGAACAGCAGGATGATTGCGATGACCGCGCCCGTGCCATAGAGCGTCCACGGCACGACCGCATCCTTGCCGAGAAACGTCTCGAGCGCGCTCTTCATCATGTTGGCCTGCGGGGCAGGCAGCGGTTCGACGCCCGGCTGCGTCGTTGCAACGTAGCCAGGCTTGTAGGCCAGAACCATGATGACGATCGTGACCAGGATGGCGGCCAAAAACGATGCAATGATACCGCTCCATTGAATCTTGCGCGGCGACGCGCCGATCCAGTAGCCGATTTTGAATTGCGTCACCATCGTCCCGGCCATGGATAGTGCCGTGCAGACGACGCCGCCCACGAGCAGCACGGCGAGCATGCTTGAATCCCCTTTGGGAAGTCCCTGCCAGGTGAGCAATGCCGCCGTAATAATGATCGTCGTGACCGTCATGCCTGAAAGCGGCGTCGTCGAGATCATCGCGATCGCCCACGCGGAGACCGTCGTGAACAGGAACGACAGCACCAGCGCAACGGCGGTGGAGATGGCGGCCAGTCGCGTCGCGTCGGGCAGCGACGACATGACCACGAATCGGAAATAGACGAAGAGTGCGACGGTCAATACCGCAGCCAGCCCGAACAGTGCGGGATAGCCGATATCTTCGTCGGTTCGATCGACGGTCGCCGTTGACGATCGCTTGAAAAGACTGCCGATCGCTTGAACCAGGGCGGTCGCAATCACCTTGCTCATCTTGATGATGGAAAGGATGCCGGCGGTGAAGATGCCGCCGATGCCGATGATCTTGGGAATCCCCTCGAAGAGCGCCTTTGGAGTCGTGGCTTCCATCGTCGGGCTGATCTTCCGCAACTGTTCCAGTTCGAATCCGGCAAACAAGGGCACGATCACAAAACATGACAGGAAAGACCCACAGGCAATGATCGTCGCATAACGCAGACCGATGATGTATCCCAATCCCAGGTAATATGCTCCGGTCCCCATGTTGAACACGGCCTTGGCGCCTTCCGTAATCCGCTCCAACTTCGGAATGGCCAGCGTGGTAAAGGTTTCTTTGCCCACCTCGATCGCTGTGCGTCCCGTGGTGAAAACTTCCGTGAACAGCTTGAGGGCCATGCTGCAGAAGTTGTACGCGGCTGCGAGTACGAATGAATAGATCAACACCCAGGCTTGGCCGGTGTTGCCGGACGCCCCCGTCGCCAGAATTTCATTGGTGGCGGTACCTTCCGGGAAGGGCAACTTGCCGTGCATGTCACGCACGAAATAGCGGCGGAATGGGACCATGAACACGACGCCGAGAGCGGCGCCAAGAAAAGGGACGAGAAAAATTTGCAGGAAGAGCCCGAACGTTCCCATACCCAGCTTCGTGTCCAGGCCGAGCATGTAAATCGCCGGCATGGTGAAGCAGGTCCCTCCCGCCACAATGCCCGACGTCGTTCCAATTGCAAGGATGTTGACGTTTTCCAGCAGACTGCTGCGCCGATGGCCGAACCGCGCCAGCACCCCGGACAGACCGACGGCGAGGATGGAAATCGGAATCGCCGTCTCGATTCCTTGCCCCGCTTTTAATGCCAGATAGGTCGCCGCCATGGCGAAGACGACGTTCATGATGATCCCGAAGATGATCGAGCGCCGCGTGACCTCTGGCACGGTCTCGTAGGGGGGCACCATCGGCGTATAGGCTTCGCCGGGCTTCAGTTCTCGGTAGGCGTTTTCAGGAAGTCGGGTCGCGACGACAGGATCGGACATGGGGGACCTTTCAACAATCCAATAGCGAATTCAGAATAGCGATTAGCGAAATGGATTGTCACCAAAGCGCTACCCTCGGGCGGCGGGCGGAGCCCGCCCTACTTCGCTATTCGCCATTCACTACTCGCTATTTCTCCTTCCCCCACAACTGCGCCAATTCCACGAGCACTTTCACGGCGCTCTCCATCTGCTCCAAACACGCGAACTCCAGCGGCGAATGGAAATTGTGCATCCCGACCGACAGATTCGGCGTCGGCAGGCCCTTTTCACTGAGCTTGCTGCCATCCGTTCCCCCGCGGATCGACTGGAACTTCGGCGTCAGGCCCGCGTTTCGCACGGCCTGCTCCGCCAGCTTCACCGCCCGCGGGTCTTTCGCGAGATATTCGAGCATATTGCGATACTGCTCGGTCACGGCGATGTCGATCTTTGCCCCGGGGAACTCGGCCATCAGCGTCGCCGCGACGTTGCGCAGGATGTTCTCCTGATCCGCCAGCTCCTTCGTCACAAAACTCCGCAGGAGCACGCGAAGCTTCACCTCCGGCACGCCGCCCTCGATGACGTACGGGTGCAGGAAACCAACGCGGCCCTCTGTCGTCTCCGGGGCCAGCGTCTGCCACGGCATCCGTTCGATGAACGCCGCCGCCAGCCGGATCGCGTTGACCATCCGCCCCTTGGCGAAACCGGGGTGGATGTTCTTGCCCGTGATCGTCACGACCGCCAGGTTCGCCGACCACGTCTCATTCTCGATCTGCGCCTCCGCCTCCCCGTCGAGCGTGTACGCGACCTGCGCGGCGATCTTCTTCAGATCCAGCTTGTCCGTGCCGTGCCCCACCTCCTCGTCGCAGGTAAATACGATGCGGATCGGCCCGTGCTTGAGTTCCGGATGTGCGATCAAATGCGCCGCGGCCGTCATGATCGCGGCGAGCCCCGCCTTGTCGTCCGCGCCGAGCAGGGTCGTCCCGTCGCTCGTGATCAGCGTCTTACCCTTCAGCGCCGCCAACCCGTCGGACTCGCTGACCTTGATGACCCGCGACGGATCGCCGGGCAGCGTGATATCCTTGCCGTCGTAGTTCCGATGGACGATGGGCTTGACGTTTTTGGCCGTAAACTCCGGCGAGGTGTCCATGTGCGAACACCACGCGATCGTCGGCGCGCCGGGGACATTGCCCGGCACCGTCGCCATCACAATCCCGTTCTCGTCCATACTTACGGCGTCGAGCTTCAGGGCCCGCAGCTCGTCCGCCAGCATCCGCCCCAGGTCAAGTTGCCCCGGAGTGCTGGGATAGGTCTTGGCGTCCTCCGCGGCCGTCGTCTCCACCTTCACATACCGGCAGAATCGATCTAAGAGCGTGTCCATCACCTCACCTCCAACTGGTCACACCAGCCCGGTTGTTGTACGGCGACGGCCGATTCCATGCAACGGCAATGGAGAGCAGCCGCCCTCGGCTGCCTGTCCTCGATCGCAATATCACCGCCGAGGACGGAGATGCTCCAAGCCTCGCGTATCGACGTTGTAACCCCCATCATCTAATATTCAGGCACGGTACCGTACCGCAAACGCATGGGAGAAGTCAGCATCATGGCGAACGTCGAGAAGCTCATCATCATCGGCTCCGGTCCGGCCGGCTGGACGGCGGCCATCTACGCCGCCCGCGCCAACATGGCCCCCGTCGTCTATACCGACGAACCCCGCCAGGAGGGGGCGCTGAACATCCTCCCCGGCGGTCAGCTCATGACCACAACCGACGTGGAGAACTACCCCGGCTTTCCCGAGGGCATCCTTGGTCCGGATTTGATGACCAAGTTCCAGGAGCAGGCCCAGCACTGCGGCGCCAAGATCGTGCGGAAGATGATCAAACGCGTCGATCTTTCGTCCCGGCCTTTCAAATTGTGGGACTCGGAAGATCAGATCGCGCAGGCCCACGCCCTCATCATCTCCACCGGCGCGACCGCCAACTGGTTGGGCCTGGAGAATGAACAACGGCTGGCCAGGACCGGCGGCGGCGTCTCGGCCTGTGCGGTCTGCGACGGCGCCCTGCCCATCTTCCGCAACAAGGTGCTCGGCGTCGTCGGCGGCGGCGACTCCGCGGTCGAAGAGGCGACCTATCTGACGAAGTTTGCCGGGAAGGTCCTGATGATCCACCGCCGCGACAAGCTCCGCGCCTCCAAGGTCATGCAGGATCGGGCCCTTAAGAACCCAAAAATCGAAATGGTCTGGAACAAAGTCGTGGTCGACGTCCTCGGCGATCAGAAAATCACGGGCGTAAAGGTGAAAGATACGATCGCCGGGAACGAATCGACGATCGAACTCGGCGGCCTCTTCATGGCCATCGGTCATACGCCCGCGACCAAGTTCCTCGGCGGCCAGCTCGAACTCGACGTCAAGGGCTACATCAAGCTCAAGGACCCGTATCGGTCCACGACGAATGTGGAAGGCGTCTTCGCGGCCGGTGACTGCGTGGACAGCGTCTATCGTCAGGCCGTCACCGCCGCGGGAATGGGTTGCAAGGCCGCCCTCGACGCCGAACGCTGGCTCGCAGAGCACGCGATCGAATAGGGCCGGAGGGAACGGTCGTACCCCCGCCCAACCAATGAATCCTACTCAACGAACGTCTGGAGCCCTGGCAGGTCTACTCGCGCTGATGGTCGTTCCCGCGCTCGTGGCGGTCGACACAGTCCTGGCGTACGGCCGAGGGTGGCGGTTTCGGTCCCGACTGGAGACGGCCGTCTTTATTTTATTGATGATTGTAATGGTCGTCGCTCCGGCGTTATACGCGATCCCCCGCACACGCCGTGTGCTCGGGCGATTTGGAACACGCCTCGTGCTGCTGGTCGGCGCTTTCGTGACGTCCGTCGCTTTGATCGAAATTGCCCTGCATTTGTGCTGCGGCTGGATGCTGGCGGCGCAGCTCAATCTGCGCCCGCCGAACCGGGATTTCACCTTCCGCCCTCGCGCATCCATCATGCCGGGTATCGAAGGGGTGTCCCACTTTCGCACGAATTCAATGGGCGTCCGCGGAGAAGAATGGCCCTCGCGCAATGATGCCTATCGCATCCTCTGCATCGGCGGCAGTGCAACGGAATGCGCTTATCTCGACGACCTGGAGACCTGGCCTTACTTGCTGGGGAAGTCGCTTCAAAGCAATGGCCGGAAGGTCTGGGTGGGTAATGCCGGAATCAGCGGCGCCTCGACGATCGAGCACCTCTATTTGATCGATTCATGCGAAGTATTTCGCGACATCGACTGCGCCGTCTTCATGGTCGGTCTCAACGATTTTCAGAATTACCTGGCCGGAATCCTGCTCGACCGGACCGCCTCTCCCCTTTGGCGGCAGACTGCCGTATGGAGCGTCACGATGCAAGCCTACACGCGATTGCGCCTGGAGCGGGGAATGATCGAGGACGCGGAAGGCCGGGTGTACGAAACGCGCCGCCAGAAGCGACGCGAAGCGAAGATCGTCGACGAACTCCCCGACCTGACGCAGCCCCTGCGGGCCTATCAGGGCCGCATCGAGCGAATCGTCGCGATCTGTCGTCAACAGGGCGTGCGCCCGATCTTCGTGACGCAACCAATCGTCTGGGATGTGGGCCTTTCTCCCGCCATGCAGGAGTTGCTACTCCTCGGCATCTCCAATCGCCCCGACGGCGCGTATTACAGCATCGCCAAACTCCGCGAGGGCGAGGATCGCTACAACGCCCTGCTGTTGGAGACGTGCAAGTCCCTGGGCGTCGAATGCATCGATGCGGGCTCGATGAATGGGAAAGAGCAATTTTACTACGACGACTGTCACTTCAACGAGGCCGGCGCCCGGCGGATGGCGGAAATCGTCGCGGAGCATTTTGCGAAGCGTCCGACCAAATAACACTCCTATACATTCGCCGCACGATTCACGAGTATTCGCGCCGAGAGTTGTTGGTACAGGAAAGAAGCGGCCAACAGCAATATGCCCAGCACAATGAACGACACGATACGATAGACCGTCTCGAGATTCGCCAGATCAACGATGAATACTTTTAGAACCGTAACACCAAACAAAGTGATAGCGAGATAGCGAAGCGGCGCGATCCGGCGGGCAAAGCCGATTGCCAATAGCACGACGGCCGAGACGCTCCAAAACACCGACAACGCGACGTGCATCGCTAACGTCGGGTCGGCGAAACGCTCGCGGAACGGCTCGAACCGGAAGCTCCGCATGATCTCAAACGTTGGTAGCCAGACCACCAGCATCGCTCCCCAGACCAACATGCCGTGAAATAGCTTGGTCCTTTGCCCCGGCGCGGCGTCGGCCTTCGACCGGGCGCGAAACAAGGCCGCACAGACGAACCAGCCGGCGATGACGACGAGACCGGCCAGAAATACGCGGTTGGTGCATAGTCCGCGAAGATATTGCCAGCGAACGGTTGTCGCCGCGCCGACGGTGTCCCCGAACGCGAACTTAAGGGTGGCGATGAGGCAGAGAATCAAGGCGTAGCCCGCGATTGCGGCGCGCCGGCTCCCGAGGGCGAGCCATAGTCCGGCCGCATTTATCGCCCAGAAGGCGGTAACGACGACATTTGCTAAAAGGCGAGGTGCCTCGAAGCGCGTTCCCCACGGCTCGAATGTGAAGATACGGGCAATCTCAAAGGTGCCGGTCCACGTGAACACCAGCGCGGCCAGTACCACCAGCACGGGCGCGGATTCATCCGGCGACACGAATTGCCAAATGGCCGAGTCGTTCGAAAGCCGGTTCATGTATCTGCGAAACTGCCGGGTAGCCAATATCATGGCCAGGCCGACGAGCGCGCCGGTAAGGACCGCGCGATTGACCACGACGCCCGAGATTCCGGCCCACGCGCCGTCCTGGACCGCGGCAACAGTGTCCCAGGCAAGGAACTTGGCCGCCGCTGCAACCACCAACACGCTGTACGTCAACGCGGCGAAGGGGATGGGCCTGGACACGAGAAGCCAACAAAGCGCCAACCCGAGCCACCACCACGTGGCGAGGTAGCGCTCATACTCGTGCGCCCAAATGCCTAACATGGCAGCACTGCCCGCCAATAACAACGCGACCGCCAATGGCCGATCGATAGTGTGCGACGGCCTGCCCAAGGTAAGCCCCGCCCCGCCGACATACGCAAACAGACCCCATCCAACGAACAGGACGGTGATCCAATTCAGGTTCCACAGTCCGACCGCGAGGATCGTCTTCGTCAACACCGGTTCGGAAAAGTCGTAGACGACGAGATGCACCATCGCTGCGGCCAGGATGCCGACGGCCTTGAGCCGCCACCACGCCCGCGCATTCCAGCGGCAGTACCAAAGCGTCACTGCCGCCTGCGCGCCCCACGCCAGAGGGACCAGATAGCGATCAAACTGGATCGGCGCGGCCAGCGCCAGCATTGCCGCCGCGTCGAGGTAAAGACTCTCGCGGCACCGGTCGGCGATGATGCCGCCGCCAATCAGCCGCCAACCGGCGACAAGCTGAAGCGCCGCGAGAATCACGCAGAGCGAACCGAGCCATGGATCGAGGTGCGTTTCTCGCGCAATGAAGTACGCGGCCGCGAAAAACGCCGTGTTGTTCGCATGAATGAGGCCGGGGAGTACCCACAGGTTTTCGCTGCGGCGCAGTCTCAGGCTGACAATCGCGTCCGCATGGAAAAGCAGATAGAACGCCAGCAAAAACCAAAGCGTGGGGTGCAAGGCATCGGGGGCGTAAAACTGCTGATACCAGCCCGCAAACAGAATCGCCGAGCCGACCCAACAAAGCAGCCGAAGCACATCCCAACGCCGGATGCTCCCCACGACCACAAAGCCCGCGTCGAGGATCAGCAGATACGTCATTAGCGCGACTTGTTGGTTGACGCCCGTGCTCAAGGCGATGGGTGTCCAGAAGCCGCCGACGAGCCCCATGATTGCGATGGGCAGCATCCGCGCATGCACCGCGATCAACGAGGAAATAACCGTAACGCCGCTCAGCATCGCGAACGCCGTCTGAGTCGAAACAAGGTGGTAGAACGAGTACGCCGCAAATGCGGAGAAATAGAGAACGACAACGCCCGCCCCGAGCAAACCAACAGCAAAGGGCCGCCTTCCCGTCCGAAGCGAGTATTCGCCGATGCCGATGAGCAACAGGCCGAATGCGCCGCCCATGGATACACGAAGAGTCGGACTGATCCATCCCTGATCGAACGAGTACTTGACAAAAAAAGCGACACCGAGCAGCAGAACGAGCGCCCCAATCCGATTGAGCCAGATCTTCCCGATGCGTTCTTCGAGGCCGGACGAAGGAGCTTCGCTGACCGGTTCGTCATCCTTCGCGAACGGTCGTTGACGGTTGATCGACTGAAACAGCGCATCAACCGCCGCCACTTTTTCCGGCGAAGCGAACGGCGCGCCGGTCGGCGCGGCGGATTCCGGCGACAGCGGTTTTTCAAACGGTGAAGGCGATGGAGAAACGGCGGGCGGCGGCGGCGGCAATGGAGCAATATCGATCTCTGAGGCGGCCTTCCGCTGCTCTTCGAGCCGATCGATCCGGTTGGTCAGCGCATGCAACTCCATGCGCAACTGAAAGGCCAGCGATTTGATCTGTTGAAGTTCATCATCGATGGGTGATTTGGCCATGCCCGCTCGCAGATGTGCGTCGAAGTCGCGCTCGAATGATTGAATCATGACACCGCGAAGTGCGGGGAGAGTCAAGCTGCAAGCGCGGCCAACGGTAGCCTAACCGATCCGCGCCAGCGGCAGAACCTGCGGATCGGTACTGGTAAGGTTTGACTGGGCTATTTCCAGGCGTCTGGCCTACGGAGTACATATCCATCACCCTTCGTAATTTCTTCCGGAAGTTGACAGGCCGCAAACAGGGGTTCGCTATCGATGCGTATCACTCCATGCGATGCCTTCCTTAAATGATTCGAGCCCCTTCCAGGTGGGAATACCGAGATCAGCGTTTTCTCCGGGTACAAATCTCTAACGGCTTGCAGCGAAGGCACGAGGTCGCTGTCGGCCGACAATATTATGGCCGTGTCGAAAGTGTTTTGACTCGCCTCCGTCATAAGCTGGACGGCCAGCCCGACATCGGTCATTTTTTCGCTATAGCGGGTTTCTACATGCCCACATTTTTTACAGACCCGATCATCTGCTTGGTGCGATCCCAAAACGACATGAAGCCCAGAGTGTTCGACCAAGGCCTCGATGAAGGATGTTTGCCTCTTTTGTTTGTCCGCGTCACCCAGAACAAAAGCCGTGAAATAGTTGACGGATACAACGTGTTCGGGTCCGCCCGCAACGGATTCCATCAGCTTACGAATGTCTAGCCAGAGATACCTATCGAGCTTCTTATATTTCATCCCCCAATAAAGGTTAAATCCGTCCACAAAACAGCTTATGCGCCCGACCGGTTTTGCCCCTTGCTTTTTCATGGTAAACACCGATATATTAACCACACAGCCCCGGAGATAGCATCTCCGGACTAATGCCCGGCCTAACGGCCGGGCGTTTTGCTTTTTACTCACCCAACTAAGCCAATTAGTTCTTCCAGCGTCCACCGATGATCGGCGAGGCCGGCGGCCATTGCCGGGGTTCTACCCTTAAGTGTTTCGTGCTTGCGGCAGTAGTTGTAGTACATGAAAAACAGCGCGACCGCATGGCCGTGATTCTCAATCTTTTTGCTATGGGCGTTCGTGAGTCGCGTGAATCGCCGCAGGGACATTCGCAAAGTCAAATTGCTCCGCTCGATGATGCTCGTCGAAATGTGGTCCGCGTGGGGAAAGCCGATGACGCTTCGCTTTTCGCATCCGACGCATGACCCCGGCGAATAACGATTCTCGTTGACGCCCGGATTGTCGTAGTGCTTCACTAGCTGGGCGTAAGGTACTTCCAGGCCGAACGCGGCCTGCACGGCTTGCGGATATGGTCCGTAGCCATCGGTAGTGAGTGTCCCGATGTCGATGACACGCCCGGAAAGATCGTCCATGAACGCATGGGCGTCTTGCGACGAGCGAAGCCCGACGAAATAGGTAATCATGAGTTTTGAATTGGCGTCGATGGCCGTCCAGAGCCAAGTGTCGCCGTAGCTGATGTCGCGCTTCTTTGTCTTGGAAACGTTCTTCGCCTTACAATAGTTGAACGCCCAAATTTCGTCACATTCGACACGCTCCGGCTTGAGGCCCCGAACGTGTTCATGGTGGTAGGCGGCACAGGCACAGCCCAAATCTTTTTGGAGCTTTAGGATCGCTTCTTTGCAAACCCCGGTAATCCGCGATATCGCGTTGACGCCCATTCCTTCCATGAGGGCCGCGATGATCGCCTTCCGCTTCTCTGTCTTGAGCTTGTTCATGCCTCTACTATACGTGCCTGCACGTAGAAAGCAAATACTTTCAGGAAAGAATTTGACTTTTTCTTTCCGGCACGTATACTTTGACTAAGAAGGGAGCCAGTACAATGGAGTCGAAGGCAATATCGGACCTTGCGAGTAGGGGTGGGAGGGCGCGGGCTCGATCCCTAAGCAAAGAGCAAAAAAGCGAGATTGGCAAACGCGCGATTGAGGCCAGATGGGGAAAGAATCTTCCTCAAACGAACCACACTGGTGAAATTGAGCTTCGTAGCGTAGGAGGCGTGGTTTCGCTCCCATGCGCCGTCTTGCCGAACAGCCAGAGAGTGCTGACGCAAAGCGCCTTCCTGATCGCAATCGGTCGATCACGAACCCCGAAGGCTGGAACAGGCGTTTTGAGCCACGTCGACGGGTTGCCGTCTTTTTTGCAGGCAGACGCTCTTAAGCCATTTATCACACAAGAGTTAATGGCGTCGACCACTCCCATCTTTTTCAAAGACAAATCTGGGCGGCGGTTCGTTGGGTTCGACGCCGAGTTGCTGCCAAAAGTCGCAGAAGTCTACTTGAGGCTCCGCGACGATTACGTAACAAACAAGAAGACCATTCCGCCACAATACGAAAAGATAATTACGGTCTGCGATATTGTGGTGCGCGGTCTGGCACAGGTCGGAATCATCGCGCTTATTGATGAGGCGACGGGCTATCAATACGAACGCCCGCGCAGAGACCTTCAGGAGTATCTCAAGCTATTTTTGGCTGAGGGTCTCGTCCGCTACGCGAGGACGTTTCCCAACGATTATTTCAAACATTTGTGCAGGCTCAAGGGTATTGAATTGAGGACCGACATGAAGCTCCCGCAGTATTTCGGACACCTTACAAACGACTTGGTATATCGCCGGATTGCGCCCGGGTTACTGAGGCGGCTAAAAGAACGTCGGCTTGAGCGCGGAAAGCCTAGTGACAAGCTGTATGGGTGGACCAGTGAAGACTTGGGGCATCCGTCATTGTTGCTTCATCTTGGGACGGTCGTGGGGCTTATGAAAATAAATACCGACTACGACACCTTCCATGGGCAGCTTGATCGGGTGTCTCCTGTCTATCCTGAAGCGCCCGGTCTTTTTGATGACCCCGCCGATTGGGAGGATAAACAATTAGCGACTTGATTTTCGTCTCACCAACTTCCCCCCTATGGCCCGCTCGACCATGCTCAAGGCGACCTGTGATACGTCCTTCGTCCGCTTGCGTCTGACGGTCTTTTTCTTCTTAGCCATGCCCGGAGTATAACCTGGGCTGGCGACCTAGGAGTTTTCAAACCTTACCAGTACCTGCGGATCGGTCCACACATCCTCGGGACTGATAAATCCCTTGGGGTTGTAGGCAAAACCCATGCCCGCGTGGGCAAAGCACTCGAAGACGAGTTCCGAGCAGATGTACTCGCGGTCGCGTTCCTTGCGACCTAGGCCGAGGGCGATTCGAGCGATGATCTTGGCGATCTCATCCTTGTCGTAGGGACGGGTCAACTCATCCACGCCGAATTCGGCGATCTTGGGGACGTCGCTTTGCTTCAAGGCACTGACGCGGGCCACGACCATCTCGCCGCGATAGGGCCGTGCATCCTCGTAGTCGTCGAGGTATTTTGACAGCGGAGCGAACCGGACGCCCATGTCCTCCACGCTTTCCAACAAGAGCACGCGATCGATCTTCTCCGCGCGGATAATGATGCCGACGTGGCTCCACGGCGAACCGGTCATGTGCTGGATGGCCCGGGAGACCAGATACCGCCCCGCACAAAAGAAGAGATCGCCCGAACGGAGTTGCGGGCGAAGGGCCGCGTAGGATTTAGTCGGGCCGACTTTTTGGGCATTCGCTATGTGAGTCGCCATGGCGTGGTCCTCCTGTGGCGGTAGGGCCGCGGAAATTGAATTGAGTGGTCATGCCGCAGACGGCCGCCATTCAATCGACGCGGGCAAAGACCGTCAAGTAGCCAGCAACTTGGGCGAGGGCACTTTGTATATAATGCGATGCCGTTGAGGGCCCATATGACGCCGACCGCTGTTCAGGATTCGCAGACCCCGCGCTGCCTCAGCTGCGACTACCCGCTGATGAGCCTGTCCGAGCATCGCTGCCCGGAATGCGGTCGGGCGTTTGATCCCGCCGACCCACGAACGGTGCGGACCCCGCGAAGCCCCGGCAAGATCGCAAGATTCTTGTTGCGGCCGCCGGGCTGGCCAACACACGTCGTCGCGGTCTTTGTGCTGCTTATGTCTTTTGCAGCTGGGACTCCCCCTGGAGGGTATTTTGTTGCCTTGGTCATCTCCGTTTTCTTGTGGAAGATCTTTCTGATTGCATGGGCAATTCGGCTGGCAATTTGGGTGTGGCTTCGCAAGCGTTACAAAAACGACATACCCGCTTCTCGCCGAAAATTCTGGCATTGGTTGAGTATTCCAGCATCCGCATTCACTAGCTTCATTTTGCTTTCTACGAATGTTCCGTTCAACGTTGCATTTTGGCTGTCGCGATCGTCAATAGACGCCCTTGCGAATGAGACAATTAGTGGAACAGATCTGAATCCGAAATCGCGATGGGCGGGACTTTACTACGCAGATGAAATCGAACGAATCCCCGGAGGGATGCGATTTGTCATCCCCTACTCTGGATTCATCGATCGATATGGATTTGCTTGGAGTTCTACTCCGCTGCCGCAGAACGGACGTGAGGAATACTCCCATCTAGACGGGGCATGGTATACTTGGAAATGGGATTTTTAAGATAGTCGTCTAAGCGCTCATCACCGTCAACGGCAGCACCCCCGCCACCGGCATCGCCTGCTCCGTCTTCACAAACACATCGTCATACTGCCCTTCCAGATAATCCCGCTTCGGGCCGCTGCGGATATGGTCCCACGGCAGAATCTCCGCATACGACCGCTCGCGATGGGCATACCAGTCCGGATCGATGCCCGTCTCGGAAAACGAGCGGAGCCACGTTTCGTATTTGAAGCACTCATCCCACCCATCGAACCGCGCCCCGAGTCGATAGGCCCGCTCGATAGACGCCCCAAGCCGCCGATCACCCCGCGACAGGACCGCTTCCAGAATCGACCGCTTGCAATCATGCGTTCGGACGCGAACAGCCTTGCCGCGCTGGTTACGCGACATCTCCGATAGCACTCGCCGGGCCTCCTCAAAATACTCCACGCGCGGCTGCGCCATCCACTGAAACGGCGTGTACGGCTTGGGAACCAGCCACCCGACGCTCGCATTGATCATCGCCGGGGCCTTGCCGAGCTGCTGTCGCGCCTTGGACATCTGCATCGACAGTTCGTGGATGCCCCGAATGTCATCCTCCGTCTCGCCGGGAAAGCCCGCCATGAAATAGCACTTGATCCGCTGCCACCCCGCCTTGTACGCCTCCATGATCCCGTCCATGAGGTTCCCGTCGGTCACCTTCTTTCGAATCGCCGCGCGCATCTTGTCCCGCGCCGCCTCGATCGCGATCGTCAGACCGGCCTTGCGGACCTCGCCCGCCATCCACGGGATGTTCTGTAGCATCTTGTCCACACGGAGCGACGGCATGGAGATATTCACCCGCCGCGCCGCGAAACGCTCGTTCACCTTCGCCGCCAGTTCGCGCAGATGCGGATAATCGGCCGTCGAAAGCGACAGCAGCCCCAGTTCCGAGTGCCCCGTCGCCGCGTACTGCTGCTCAGCAATCTCGATGATCTTCTCAACGGACCGCACGCCCACCGGCCGCTTCGTATAACCCGCATGGCAGAACCGGCACCGCTGCGGGCAACCGCGCATCACCTCAATCGCCATCCGGTCATGCACGACCTCGACGAACGGCAACAGCGGCCGCACCGGAAACGGCGCATTCTCAAAATCCAGCGTCTGACACCGTTCAATCTGCCGCGGCAGACCGGCAACGCGCGGGAGCACCCCGGCAATCGTCCCATCGGCGTGATACGTCACATCGTATAGACCCGGCGCGTAAATCCACGGGAACCGCTTGGCCATGATCTCGATCATGTCCCGCCGCCGCACGCCGGACGCCTTCAGCTCCTTGTACAGCGACAGGATCGCCGCCATCGACTCCTCGCCGTCGCCGATGACGACCAGGTCGACAAAGTCCGAGACCGGTTCGGGGTTGTCCGCCTGCGGCCCCCCCGCGATCACCAGCGGATGCGAATCGTCGCGATCGCGCGAGCGCAGCGGAATCCCCGCGAGTTCAAGCATCGCCAAGAGGTTCGTGAAACCCAACTCGTATTGCAGCGAGACGGCGAAGATATCCGCCGACGCGACCGGCTGCCGCGTATCCCACGTAAACATCGGGATCGACCGCTCGCGCATCCGCGCCTCCGCATCGCCCCACGGGCTATAGACCCGCTCGGCACAAACCCCCGGCGTGTGATTGCAGAGCCAGTAGATGATCTGACAGCCGAGGTGCGACATCCCAATCGTGTAGGCGTCGGGAAACGCAATCGCCACGCGGACCTCCGCCCGCTCCCAGTCGCCATCGCGGACAAGCTGGTTGATCTCCCGCCCGATGTATTGGCCCGGCTGGTTCACGGCGGGGAGCAGCTCGTCGCTGATTCGGTCTTTGAGCGCGGTAGTCACGTCCGAACGACCTCGTTTCGCGTATTCCAGCCCGGCCAACTTCTGATAATCGCGTAGCTTATCGTAGATCGCCCGCCCTCGAAAGACGACGCATCGGTCCAAAGCGAAGGTGAGGCTCCCGCTGAGACTGCTTCGACCGCCGTTGCGGAGAATAGCCATTTCGGACGCGTTGACCTATACTCGGACACTTGGCAGGGCCTAGAATGTAGGGGCGGCGCGGCGGAGCCAATGGCACGTGCATCCGATTCGCTCGATGGGCCACGCCGGCCACGCTGTTTGGGGGAGTTACGACATTCGGACCACGCCAACCGACCCGGCACGATCCTCGCTGATGTAGGAAACCAGAGAAAACGCGAAAGTGCTTACCGGCTCCGGGGTTGCATACCAAAAAAGCCTTGACCCTGGGCCCTCAAAAGGCGTACCATACGGTGTTGAGGGGCTCTCTGTGCATCCCACCCCGCCCCCCATGCCTGGGATCCTGGTAGCGCTTATCCCGCCCGCGATGGAGGAGTATCAAAGATGAATCGTCACACTAGCGCAGGTCGTTTCGTGCGGCCGCTCGCCCTACTTGGAGTTCTCGTATCCGTCGCGGCCGGTCTGACCTGCCCCGGCGAAGACGACGGTCTCGCCCCCCTCAACCCTCCGGTCACCGGCGGCAACACTCCGCCGCGCGTGCTGATTACGAGCATCAGCACCGATTTTGGCAACAACTTTGCAGAAGTCGGCGAAATAGTTCAGATCGCGTTCACCGGCGAAGACGCCGAGGATACGGCGACCGTGAGGATTTTTGCCTCGACGGCCGCCAATCCCACCCCCGCGGAGGAGATACCGATCTTAAGCGGATTCCCGGTGGGTCCGGGCGTAGGAAGCGGCTTGGCGCAGTGGGACACCACCGGGCTGATTCCCGGCGGTTTCAACATCTTCGCGGAAATCAGTGACGGAGTGAATGCCCCGGTTCGTGTTCTCAGCGCTTCGCAATTGCAACTTGGGCCCGTGGGTTCGCGACCTCCAACGAGTCCGCCCCAACTGGTTTTTCTGTCTCCGCTTCCGAGTTTGAGCATATCTGCGAACGACGAATTGACGATTCAATACATATTCGCTGACGTAGACTCGACTGCTTTGCTTACACTTCTTCTTGACAAAGATGTAAACCCTTTTAACGACGATGTGGACAATCCAGGAAGTCCCCTCGATCCCTCGTCCAAAATCATCATCCTTCCATCCGCGGCACGACTACCGCTGGACCCTACGTTCGATGGCGATCCGCCACCGCCCGGTACGCCCGAAGATCCCATCGAGCAGCCCGACAGTTTGGAAATCCGAACGAATCCGAGAGTACTTGTGCAGACGATACCGGGTCAATTGCCATTCCCCGGAGCGCCGTTGGCGGGCGACGAGAAGGCGTATGTTTTCCGCGTGAATTTCTCCGAAGTTCCGCCCCGTACATCGCCGTACTTCATACGGGCCACGCTTAACGACGGAGACAACGTTCGGCACGTGTACGCGCCGGGCTCATTGAGCATTAATGGTTCAGCCAACGGAACGATCGACATCAGCAAGATCGGCTTTGATTTTGCCGGTGCACGATTTGCGGCGTTTCAGAGCTATGCCAATCTCGGCAACGTATTCGTGAGAATGGGCGACCTGGATTTCGATGGAGTCGGTGAGTTCGTGATCGGGAGCCGTTTCGCCAGCCCGCGCGGGCGTCGATTTTCCGGCGCCGCGTACCTGATCTACGGACGCAGCAAGCTGCCCTTTCCCGCCGATACCGACGGAGATGGGCGTCCTGACGGCGGGCGCCTCGATGCCAACGACAACGTCATCAATTATCCTGAGCCACCAGGGTATTTGACGAATCCCTACAATCCAGGCCTCGTGGGTCGTTACGGAGGGGTTCTAAGCGTCGAAAGCGCGGCCGGCACCCCATCGAGCCACATTCGAGGGACAATTTACGTCATGCCGAAGGGACATGTTAATGAAAGTGTACCTCCTCATTTGGGGGATCCGAGCCTTCCCACGGCTCCCACGCTTCCCAATAGTGCGGGTTTGACCTCCATTGCAAGAGTCAACGTGACTGGGAACGATGCAGGCGTTGAAGGCGTGCCCGAAGGCCAGGAGTCAGTACCCGACTTGGTGTTCGGTTTGCCCTTTATTGCGGGGGCCCGTGATTTCCAGGACGACGACCCTTCGGATGGTTGCGATGGCGATCCTTATGGCGACGGTTTACCTAACCAGTTACGGTGCTCGGACGTTCCGGATAACGATCAACTTTTCTTTTCTGCTGGCTTCGAGGATCCGGGCCGTATGGGCTTGGTTGCGATCGCCGACGCCACGAACAATACAGTCGAAGACTTCCCGAAATTTGTGGACGCCGGAATGGCGGGCCAGTTTGATGAGGACGGTAATCTGCCGATTACAGATGAAGGCGTGACTCTTAACGAAGACCTGGGCCAAGTTCCCCGCGGAGTGCGATTGCGCGGCGGCTGGTTGGCGGACATCTTTTCTTTCGTGAACAATGGTTTTTTTGATGATACCGGTTTTGGCCAAACGGTTTCCAATGTCCAGAGCGTGGACAATGACGACGAGGACGATTTGCTGATTTCCATTCCCTTCTTGGATCGCGATGATACGGGGGATACGGTCCCGGATATCATGGATTGTGGCGGATTTCAAGTGTGGTTGACTGACAATTACATCGCCCCCTTTAGATACGAAGATGGCGTTAGGTCGCTGCCTGCATATGGAACCTGCGCCGCAGGAACGTGCCTCGACACGATGCCTCCTCTTTGCATACGTTGTTTGAACTCGCCGGTGTTTTTTACAGTCTTTGGCGAGCAAGCTGGAGATCAGCTTGGCAATGCAACGAATGGGGGCGATCTGAATGCCGACGGAAACTCGGAAATCATGGCCGGCGCTCCGCGAGCGGACCGCAACGGCTTCACGGACAATGGCGTTGCGTATGTCGTTTATACCTTGGGATCAGGCTTTTTCGATGCAACGATCGAATCGGACACCATAACGAGCCTCCGGCTATTCGGCACCCATGACGACGATCAGTTCGGACGAGTTCAGGGCGGGGTTCAATCCATGACGACCGCTGTCAGTACAGTAAATGATGCGATCGTCGCCTCCGATTTTTACGATGATCCCGTGAAAGGAGTCAACGCGGGCTTTGTCGGAGTGATCTTTGCAAGGGCCGGCGGCTTTGTCGGCAATCGCACGGTGGATGAAATCGCTACCGCTACGCTGCCAGGCGTGAGGTTCATCGGGGCCACTGCAGGCGCGCGAGCAGGCGCCCACGCCTCGTCGGCCGGAGATTTCAACGGCGATGGACTTGGTGACCTTTTGATTGCCTCACCTGGCGAAACACGACAAGGCCGTGTGGGAGTGGCGTATCTGGTTTTCGGTGGCCCGCATCTTTGCAACCGAACATTCTATTTAGATCAGGTCGGCACCGCAGCCCTTCCCGGCATTGTCTTTCTTCCTCGCACTCTGGAGGGTACCGGAGCGGAGACGATTGCCGCTTTGGAGACTGTCGCGGGAGTTGGCGACGTTGACGGCGATCAATTTGGCGACATCATCATAGGATCACCCAAGGCAGATTATGTCGACCCGCTTTTGCCGTCCGAGCGTCTCATCGACGCCGGAGAGGTGTACCTTATTTACGGCAACAACTTCGCCGGTAATAACCCGTCGACGTTCCCGCCCGCGTCTCCCGATTGTCCATAGAAAGTGATGTTTCGAAGGCCTTTTGGCCAATCGGGCGTGGCCTCTGGGATTTCAGTGAATGGCCTACGGCGCCACTGTCCGCTCCACCGCCGCGGGCTTCGCCGCGGTCAACGCCGGTTTCGGCGCCGCCGCGCTGCCTTCCCGCCGCATCGCCTGCGGATGCGTCCCCAGCACGTCTTCGCAAAGCGCCCGCAGCGGCTCCGCCACGCTCCACGCCTGCCACGGGCAGCCGCCCGGCGCGTGCGGCGCGTCGGCGTCCGCTACCTCGCTCACGCTGCCGATCCCCGCTTCCCCGAAGTGATGGATCAGACCGTCGAGCATCGTCCGCGCCGACGAAACCGCCTGCGCGGTGCCTCCGTGGGCCCGGACGTAAGCCGTCACGAACGGCCCGAACAGCCACGGCCAGACCGTCCCCTGGTGATACGCCTGGTCCCGCGCCGCCACACCCCCCGCATACCGCCCCCGATACGCCGGGTCGGTCGGGGCCAGCGACCGCAGGCCCAACGGCGTCCACAACAACCGCTCACAAACTCCGACCACCGGCGACCACTTTTCCTCGTCCAGGATCGGGTGCGTCAGGCTGATCGCCAGGAGTTGATTCGGCCGGATGGAGACGTCGGCCGCGTCGGCCTGACCGTTCACATCGACGACATCATAAAGGCAGCCCGAGGCGGCGTTCCAGAACTTCCCGTTGAACGACTTGCGGGCGAGAGCTGCTAGCGCTCGCCACGATTGGGCGAGCCCCGTCTTACCCAGTCGTTCCGCATGTCCCGCCGCGATCGAGAGCGCGTTGTACCACAGCGCCGAAATCTCCACCGGCTTGCCGATCCGCGGCGTCACCGCCTGGCCCGACACCATGGCATCCATCCAGGTCAGCGCAAAGCCGTTTTCCCCCGCCGCCAGCAGGCCGTCCGAATCGGCGCGGATGCCGTGCCGCGTCCCCTGTTGGTGCGCTGCCAGTATCTTCTCGACGATCGGAAACATCCGATCTGCCAGCGCCGTATCGCCGGAATAGGTGACATAGCGATCGAGGGCGTGGATGTACCATAGTGCCGCATCGGCGGTGTTGTATTCGGGGGCCTGGCCGAAATCTGGGAAGCGGTTCGGAATCATCCCGCCATCGACATATTGGGCGAACGTCTCCAGGATTTCCCGCGCCGTGTCGTGCCGCCCCGTCACCAGGCAAAGCCCCGGCAGCGAAATGAAGGTGTCCCGCCCCCAGTCGCCGAACCACGGATATCCCGCAATCACGGTCTTTTGATCATCCCCGCGCGAGACGATGAAATCGGCCGTCGCCCGCGCCAATGGTCCCACCAGCGGATCCGTCATCGGCAGCGCACCGACGGCGAGTTTGTCGCGAGCCGCAGCGCCGGTAAACGCCTGTCCCCCATTCCGCCAACTCGCCGCCTGCGTCGACGCAACAACCATCAAGCCCGTTGTGTCCCCCGGCTGGAGCACCGCGCCGATCACGCCCGGCATGAACAGGTCCTGAAGATAGTCGTAGCCCCGCTCCGCCTCGGCCGTCAGCACGAACCGGTAATACCAATCCGGACGCGATTTGAAAACGCCGTTGTGCGAAATCTGCCACGGCGGTCGCCCGTTGGCCCAGTGAAAGCGAAGCGCGTCGCTGTCCTCCTCCACCGTCGGCGGTCCCACGTCCTGGTAATGCGCCAGGTGATGAAAGTGCCGGCTCGTGCACAATGGACGCACCGAAAGCGCGACCGGCGTCGCCCCCTGCACCAGAACGTAACGAACCCAAGTCGTATCCTCGCCCGCCGTCATGCACAGCGTCTGTTCGATCAAGGCATCGCCGACCCGCCATCGCCACGTCGGCTGCGGCCGCGGCGTGAACGATTCGAGCAGCCGATACCCCTGCGGGTGGACCGCCTCGGCATAGTCGTTCGTCGCCAATTCATACGTAAGACCGTTGATTGTCGCGGTCGTATCCAGCTTGGCCAGCAACACAAACCGCTCGACTGGCGGCTCGACGGCGGCCACGAGCAGCCCGTGATACCGGCGCGTCAACATCTGATTGACGGCGGCCATGGCGTACCCGCCCCGACCGTTGGTCACCAGCCACTCCAGCCGCCGCCCCACGGAAAGGTCCGCGCAGCGCCCCGTTTCAATAGCCAATGGATCGACGCTCATAAGCTCTCGTCCTCTCTTTTCGTACTCGGACGTGCCTCAAACCGTACCGCAGGCGACCGACCCTCGCAACCGGATCAGCATGGAGAGCAGCCGCCCTCGGCTGCTCACTTTGGACAACAGCCGCCCCCGGCTGCTTGTACCCCCTTACCGCCGCAATCCCCTCTATCGCCGATCCCCCGTCGAGACCCTCGAACGAGGACTGAGCTGGCGCGGCGCGTCGGGGAACACCGACTTCAGCGCCTTCGTCAAACTGGCTAGTGGTTGCGGCGTGATCTTCGGTTTGCTCAATGTCCCCGTCACATGTACTTGCCGGAGGTCCTTAGAGGCGACATCCAGAAGATCGGTGATGAGCGGCAGCCGCATCCGCAGCGGGCTGCCGGATACCAGCGTGACATCGAGTTTGTTGGTATCGAGATACATCCGCCCGCCGCCGATGAGCGACAGTGCGTTGCCCTGCAAATCAATCTGCTGAAAGGTGAGTTCGTCCCGCGAGAGATAGAATTGCATCCGGCCGTCGTGAAAAACATTCTCATCCGGCGTCAGATTCAAAACCTGAAAGATGGCGAACAAGAGGGGCAGCCGCCAGACCTGCGCGTGGCGCACGTACATTTCCCCGGCCCCCTCCCGATACGCGTTCGCCCCGGACCGACCCTGAAGGACCATATTCAGAAAGATCGATCCCTCGGCCTCCGGAGAATCCGATTCGCTGTCCAGAGTTCGGAAATAATGTGATAGTTGCACGTCCCGGGCGATGACCGACGCCTGGTATTCCGCATCGCGCCGGCTCAATCCGATCTCCGCCGTGGCGGTCGCCTCGCCGCCATACGCATCCGCGGTCGCGTCCTGTATGTGGAGCGTTTGCGTATGCGGGTCCGTCGAAATTTTCGCCGTGACGTTGCTCAATTGCCATCCGGCCAGCGTCGCCTTTTTGAGCGCCGCGCGGGCCTGCACGAACGACTGGCCGCGGTGGTTGATCGAAACTCGTCCCTCTACGGCCCCCGCAACGTCGCGCAGCGCGAACCCCAGGTTCGCGCCGCCCTCGCGAATCGAGAGGCGGCCGGCTATCTCCCACCGCCCTTGTCCCGCGTCGTTCAGATCAAACCGCAGCTCGTCCAGGTCCAGATCGAACTTGCCGGTCGGACCCATCGATTCCATCGCAGCCCGGACCTGCTCGGGCAATGCCGTCAGGAGGGCCTCGCCGAAGGCCATGTCCCTGGCCCGAACGACCAGCGCGCCGCGATATCCCGGCCCTCCCACGTCGATCTTGCCGGAGAGTTCTACCTCGCCCTCCCCCGTCTTGCCCCGCATCGACAGAATCTCGACTTGCTCATCCGTCACCACCGCCCGGCCCTCTACACGATCGAGCGGCAACGGAAACCCCGCAAAGCAGATGTTCGCCGCTTTCGACGCGATGACGGTCCGATGGCGCTGCCAGGTCTTCCCTCCTTCAGAAACATAGTGCAGCGCCGTCTCCGCATCGATCTGCCCGGCGGGCTTCAAGAGGTGCCAGACGTGACGGAGGGCCGGAGGAAGGGCATCGTAAAGTTCCTGATCCAACTCCAGTCCGGCTGCGAGAAACGTCAGGTCGGCGATGTATCCGTTGTCGTGGCGGCGGACCCGCCCATTTGCGCTGACCCGTGTCGAGCCATGGACCCCGACGACATCCGTGACGGAATAACCGTCCGGACGAATCACAATCTCCCCGCCCACTTTCTCGATTCGATAGGGAAATTCGCGATACCGGATCGCCGCATCGCAGAGCGTCGCGCGGAGGTCATACACCAGCCCCTGATTCACATCATTCAGCGCGACCGTCCCCGCGAGTTGGACCCTGCCCTCCGGCTGAAACTCCGCCAAGGCCCCCTTGCCCTCCGGTGGCAACGCCCCGGCCAAAACGCCGTCCAATCTCAGGTCGCTGGCGTCAAGGTGAATCTCCGCCTTCGGTTCCGCGACCTCTCCGATCGTAGCGAACCCCTTCAGCCGAACGACCGCGTCGTCTTGTCGGCCCACCACATCGTATAGTTCAATTCGATTCGGAGTGAGTTCAATCCGCCCGGTCACTTTTTTCAGTGGATAGGGAAATTCAGTGAAGAGCATGTCGGCATCGAGGAGCTCGGCCGAGACATGTGAATCCCACGGCATCGGCGCCGAACCGTCGGACCCGGGCCGCCGAAGTTGAATCCCCAGATGCGCCGCGCCGCGCGGACTAAATCGCTTCCATAGCGACTGATCTTCCCGGGAAAGTGCCTGATACAGCCTTTCGTCCAAGGGCACGTCTCGCGCATCGATCTGCACCGCCACGTCGGCCCACGGCAAAGATCGATCGATCTGCGCCGCGACCTTCACGTGGGCCGGGCCGTTTCGCGCGGTGATTTCCTCCAACCGAACTTCATTCGCCTGGGCTCGAATCCGGCCACGGATGTCCTCCAGGGGATACGGAAAATGCCGGGCTATCCCTTTCACGCCCTGGGGTTCAAACACTCCGAAGACCTGTAGAGATCCTTCCGGCCCTTCTGAACGCACGAGTTTGAACGCGACATCAAAGGGACCATCGGGATGGTAATCACCCAGCACTTCGCGGATGACCTCGGGAAGTTCGGGATCCGCCAGAAGCTCATCTCTCAGCGAGGCCGCAGGGGCCGGTACGCGCGCGCCCCGAACTTCCAGGTCCAATCCCATTTCCGCCAGCCCGCCGTCGGCGAGGTCCAGTCGGCCCTTCACTTCGCACCGCGCCTCGTTCACCAGACCCGAGACGTTCACGTTCCACCGCCCCCCCTGATGCGCCAGGACTCCTTTAATATCCGTCATGTGGATCGCACCCTCCTCCGGGCGCTTTCTCGAGGGAGGGTCCTCCTTGCTGTTGACAGAGCGCATCATCGAAAGCGGAATGGAACAAGCGACGTTGCGCAGGCGGATCTCCGTATTCTCGCTCTGTGTTGCCCGCGCGTCATACACCAGCCGATTGAGCTTGACCTCTCCCACCAGCGACAGCCCATCGAACAGTGCCTGCGCCGCCTTGGGCAGTTGCAGCCGCACCGTCCGCGCATCCACGAACGGCGTGTTCGTCACCAGTCGCGCCCCCGGATCGAAGATCACCGTCGTTCGTTCCGCCGGCTCGCTGTAGCGGCGCACCTCGATGCAATAGCCCGTCTCGGAATTCGGATGCGGCCGGACGTCCGCGTCCAATTCCTCTTTCCGCCACTCGCGCCGTCCCTTCGAATCCAGGCTCGCGACCACGGCCTTCGCCGAGCGCAGCGTGATCCGCGGTCGATCGCCGGAATCGCCTGTCTGCGGCGTCTTTCGCATTCCCCGAAGCAACTGCCAGTTTCGCAGACCCGTATCCACATTCTGCAGGAGCGTGATGGTCGGCTGCGTCGCGATGATTTGATCAACGTGAAACCCCGCGCCGATAAGCCGCCACGGATTGTGGATCAACGTCAGCGACTTGGCCGCGAAAATCTCGCGCGCCCGGGCGTCTTTCGCCGCCGGGTCCAGCCGCTGATCGAACGGGACCGCGATGCTGACTTCCTCCAGTGTAATCCCGCCGAACATGCGAAACTTCGCCCGCGCCACGCTCACTTCGCCCGACGTCGCCTCGCTTAAGAAACGCATCGCCCGCAGCCGAATGGCCTCGTCGCGCGTCGAATAGCTGTACCCCGCGAACCCCAGCAGCAGGAGGACCAGCAGGCCGACCCCCAGTCGAAATCGGGTCGGCGAGACCGGGTGGCGAACAAAAGTCCGTCGCTCCAGAACCGCGCGCGAAAGCGTCTGCCGCGCCGGGATGCGTGCGATTACGGAATTCGCCATTGTGAACACCTGGCCGCCCCGTCGGGTCGCTCCCGACACCGCCAATAATCGATCGCCGCTCCCGCCAGTAAGAAAAGGAACGGCATCGCTGGCAAACGATATCTTACCGAGCCCACAAACACCATGTGGACCAGACTAAAGTAAACTCCCGGTGCGATGAGGAGCAAAACCACAAACACCTGTTTCCGAAGCAAAAAGGCCCCTATCAGAGCGAGGCCATAGACTGGCGCCACCGTCAACCATCCGATTAGCAGGTAGCGCGTGGTCGAATAGCCCGGCGCATGGAGCGTCACCGACCATGTCCGCCGCAGCTTCGCCCAGGCAAGCTGCATCGACTCCCTCGGATTCGCGCGAATCCAATTCCATGCCGCCTCCCGATGCACTCGATCCCGTTCATATTCGTCAGTACCCGCCGGCACGATCGGATACTCGATGCGGTCCATTCCCGGTCCCCCGTCCGCCCACGGTCCGAACGCTTCCAGCAGGCTCGCGCCTCCGCCGGTTCGCACCGGAACGAAATGCCCGAATAGCCCGTAATTCCGGGCGACCACAAGGCCCACAGGGGCTACCGTCCCGAGAATGAATAACAGGGCGAGGCGCCGCCGAGTCAGTGAGTGGCACGGTCTCGCACCAGCGAAGCCGTGAGGGGAAACCCGCGGACTATTGGCGAACGCCACAACAAATGGAAACAGCATCACTGGGAGCAAAAGGCTGGTGCTACGTGTAACGACGCCAAGCCCCAGCATTATCCCCGCCGCAAGACTCCAGCCTGCGTGGGGCACCCCTTGTTGGCGAATGATGCAATACATGCCCGCGAGGAGCAGCGTGATGTATAACGTCTCCGTCAGCACCAGACCGTTGAAAAAAAGCAGGATAGGGTCCACCGCCAAAAAACCCGCCGCAATCAAACCGGCTCGGCCTCCCATAAGCCGCCGTCCAATCGCCGCCAGAAGCGCGATGGAAACAATCGCACAAAGTACGTTGACGACTCGTCCGAATCGAAGAATGGACCTCGTGTCCTCGAGCCCTAGCAAGATTCCGGCGGACAGGATCGCGGGATACAGCGGATCGGTCCCCGCGCGCACTTCCGGCGAATCGATCGGCCCCAGTCCGGCCGCGATATTGCGGGCCACCTGTACGTAGCGATGCGTATCGGGGTAGTCAAACCGGCTCGGATCGCGCTCGGCGTAAACCACGAGTACGACGCGCAAGACCGCCGCCGCGAACAGGATGCCCGCGAGCCACCGACGGAAGCGCGGTGTCGCCGGCCCATCCAGTGCCTCGATCGTCATCCCGCTTCGCTGGTCTTCGTTCACGAATAGCGCTGCTTGACTTGAAGGGGGCCCTCGGCGCCGATGACCGCAGCGCTGCACGGCCGCCGGGCTACCCAATGATCACTCTGTCGTTCGACGCGGATCCCACCGGGCAGCTCAATGGTTCGCCGCCGCCGATCGCGATTTGCCAATTCTACGGCCGCATTAATGCGCTCCTGTCCCAATTGTCCAAACTCCGCACCGACTTCGTCCAGGGCCAGCCGCACGATTTGTGACCGCAGGGCCGCTGGAAACGCCGCCAACAACGATGCCGTTAGCCGAACCTCGCCGCCCCCGGCCTCTACGCGAATCTCCGCCATGGCCCGTTCCGCCGCCCATCGAATGGTCTGTGCCGCGTCATCGGCCTGATTCGCTAATCGCACGAGCGCACCGACCGCGTGGGGATTCAGTTTCGCTTCAAGTTGCGGAATGACCTCATGGCGGATGCGATTCCGCGTCGCCGCCGCCGGATCAGCGTTCGTCGCATCCTCCCAAGACGAGAGGCCCCTGGCGAGAAGGTATTCGCGCAACTCCGCCCGCCGAAAGCCAAGCAGGGGTCGAACCAGCACAATGGTGTTTCCTTCCTCGATTGGTCGCGATCGCCGCATCCCCGCCAACCCGTGCAACCCGGTCCCACGGACAATGCGATGGAGCACCGTCTCGGCCTGGTCGTCCGCATGGTGCGCCACGGCGACGACGCTCGCGCCCGTATCTCCGGCCGCGCGGTGCAGAAACTCATAACGCACGCGCCGCCCCGTCTCTTCCAGGGTCCCGCCTTCGGCCTTCTGAATTGCGGGCACATCCGCCGCCTCGACGCGGCACTCCAATCCAAGGTCGCACGCGGTCTGGCGCACAAACTTCGCGCACTCCTCCGAGTCCCTCCGGATTTGATGATTCACATGAGTGACGGACAGTAGCCATCGCCGATCGCGCAGTCCGTTCACCGCGCAAAGCCCATGCAGCATCGCCATCGAATCGGCCCCGCCCGAAACGGCGCACACGATCTTCGCGCCGGCGGGTAGGAGATCCCGGCTTGCGTCAAAAAACCGTCGATGAAATTGCCGTACGTCCATCATCGTGAAAACCGGATTCACCGGGCCAGCTTAGTTGCTCAATGGCGGGATCGTCGTCTCTCACCAGCCATTATCCGCCAATCTGAGACATCTGCCGATTGCCCCAATACGAATGCACCTCCGGCTTAAAGGCGACGCAGCGGAGAAAGGCGTGCTGAAGCTCGCGCGGCGCAAGGCGACGATCGCTTCGCAGAATGGGCCGCAGCTCCTCTTCGCCGCCATCAAAAAGGCAGCTCCGCAGTTGCCCCTCGGCGGTCAGACGGAGGCGATTGCACGTCGCGCAAAACGGCTTGGACATCGCGCTGATGAATCCGATTCGCCCAAGCGCGCCGCGCAGGCGCCACACGTTCGCCGGGCCAAAACCGCTGTCTTTCGAAGCGGGCTCCAACGAACCACACCACTGCGTAATCCGGTCGCGGATGTTTTGCTCGCCGATGAACCGGGCCTCGTACTCGCCGCCCAGCGCCGTTCGGCCCAGCGGCATGTACTCAATGAAGCGTACCGTGAGGTCGGTCTCGCGCGTCAGCATGGCAAAATCGGCGAACTCGTCATCGTTGATGCCGCGCATCGCCACGCAGTTAATCTTCGGATGCTTGAACCCGGCGGCGACGGCCGAGTTAATCCCACGCCACACCGCCTCGATGTCCGCCCCGCGAGTGATGGCACGGAACTTCTCGCGATCCAGCGTATCGAGACTTACCGTCAATCGATCCAGCCCGGCCCTCTTCAGGGAACCGGCATATTGATCCAGAAGCGCCCCGTTTGTCGTCATGGAAAGGTCGGTCACACCGGGCTCGGCCCGGAGCATCGCCACCAGCCGCGGAAGATCGTGCCGCACGAGCGGTTCGCCGCCCGTGAGCTTGAACGCCGTAATACCGTGACCCACCGCCGCGCGGACGACCTCGACGATCTCTTCAAACGTCAGCAGCGTGTCGCGCGGGACCCAGTCGAGATTGTCCTCCGGCATGCAATAAACGCAGCGGAAATTGCAACGATCGGTCACGCTGATCCGCAGCGTCCGCACGGCGCGGATATCGCGCGGACCGGTGATCGAATCCGGCCGAATCTCGGGCCGCTCCACGATGGGTAATGCGACGGGCATCCCTATATGGTAGGGTATCGGACCGGACCGGGCCACGCGCCGGCCTGCAAAGTGTGCGGCGTGGAACCGCGTGGGCAGACTCGGCGTCCAATTAAAGGATCGCATGCGTGAAGGGACAGTGCGTCGCCGATGCCAGCGAAGAGGCCGAATTCGTCGAGCGTTGCCGCGGCGGCGACCGGGCGGCCTTTGGGCGGCTCATTGCCCTGTACCAGGACCGGGTGTTCAACCTGTGCCTGCGGATGTGTGGCAACGCGGCCGACGCGGAGGACTATGCTCAAGAAGCGTTCGTCAAGGCGATGCGGTCGATCGATCGCTTCGACGGTCGAAGCCGATTCTATACGTGGCTGTTTCGGATCGCCGTGAATGGGGTTATCAGCGGCCGCCGAAAAGACGGGCGAGCGACGATACGATCACTGGATGACGGGCGGCTGGCAGCGAACGATTCCGGTCACGCTTCACTCCGGATCGACCCGGCAGCCCGGGAGACCGGACCGATGGAGCAGGCAGCGCTCCGCGAGGAGCATGGGCAGGTGCTGGCGGCACTGGCGGAATTGGACGTGGACCATCGCGCGGCCGTCCTGCTTCGCAACGTGGAGTCGCTGGACTATTCGGAAATCGCGGAGGTGCTCGGCGTCGCCGTTGGGACGGTCAAGTCGCGCTTGCACCGCGCGAGGCTGGCGTTACGCGATCGGCTGCAGCCGATGAGGGAGTCGCCGAAGCATGGCTGACAGGCGACAGGACGAAATAGAACTAGAACAACTCACCGCGTATCTCGACGGGGAGTTGTCGGAGGGGCAGCGCGCCGAGGTTGAGCAACTCGTCGCGCGGGACCCCGACGCCGCCCGAGCGCTCGATAGTCTGCGCCACATAGCGCGGAGGGTGAAATCGCTTCCGCGGGCTTCGGCGCCGGCGGACTTTGCGCTCCATGTTGCTGATCGCCTGGAGCGCGAGGCGCTGCTCGGGGTCGCGGACGCGGGGAGTGGGCCATCGCATCGGCCGTTGCGCTGGATGCGTCCTTTATCACTCGCCGCCGGATTCGTGCTTGTGGTGACCGCCGGCTGGCTCTTGTGGCCGCAGGTGCAGCCTCGGTCCGCTACGGAGACACCCGTCGCCGTTCGACCACTACCTCGCGCCGTCCCCGGTGACACAACCATGGCACGCGAAGAAGAGGAATCGTCATTGGCCCTCAAGACCCCCATAAGGTCCTTCGCCAGCCGCAAAATGGTTCGTCCGGCAGAAAAACAGGAAAGCGACAGCGCCGAGCGGAGCGATCGCGGTAACGAGGCACCCCTGGCGCTCGCACCGCCTTCGATCAGCGGCGCTGCCGCGAAATCGCGGACGGCCGAGACGGACCTGAAAGCCGAGTACGGCTGGGCCGGCGCAGTTCTTCAACCGACGACGACGTCCGCGCCGACCAGCGCCCCGACCACCACGAGCGCGCCGGCCGCATCGCAACCCACCACACGGAGTATCCCCTAGTGGCCAAAGGTCGAGGTCGAAAAGTTCGCGTCGATCTTCGCAAGAACCGGGGCAAGCCCGGGCGCGGCAAGAGCGAGTGGACGCGCCGGCACCGCGGGGGCGACCCAAAATCCGACGAGACGAAGCAAGTCGAAAACGTCCGCGCCAAAGGCGATCTGTCGCGCAGGCGAACGATCATCGTTGACGACGAATCGGCGGAATCGCAGGCGCTTCAATCGGGAATCGTCGTCACGGTCCGCGGGCTGATCTGCGAAGTGGACGACGGGCAGCGCCACTGGGCCTGCACCGTCCGTGGAATGGTGCGGACGCGGCTCATCGACGAACGGGCATCCGTCACCGTCGGGGACCGCGTTCGCTTTGCCCCGGTCGCGCATGGCGAGGAGCAGGGCCGGACGACCAGCGAAGCGCGGGATCTTCCCGAAGGGGTCATCGAGGACGTCGAGCCACGGCGCTCGGTACTCGAGCGGCAATACGAGCGGCGCGTGCAGGTGATCGCCGCCAACGTCGATCTCGTCGTCATCACCATGGCCGCCGATCAGCCGACGCTCCGGCCGCACCTCATCGATCGCTATCTCGTCTCTGTCCACAAGGGCGGCATGCGCCCCGCGATATGCATCAACAAGGCCGACTTGGATGTGGAGGGCCAGGCCGAAGCCGTCGTCGAACGCTATCGCGGCCTCGGCTACAAGGCATTTTTCACCTGCGTCCCGGAAGGACGAGGCTTGGACGAACTGCGCGAACTGCTCGCGGGGCAGACGTCCACGCTGGTCGGGCCCAGCGGCGTCGGCAAGAGTTCACTGCTCAACGCGATTGAGCCGGGCTTCTCGCTCAAAGTCGGCACGCTGACCGACCTGGCGCGCGGGCGGCACACCACGACGACGGCGCGGCTATTGCCGTGGAGTTTCGGCGGATACGTCGTCGATACGCCCGGACTTCGCCAATTCGAACTCGCGTCCGTCGAGGCTGAGGAGGTCGAGGCGTATTTCAAGGAGTTTGTCGACCTTATTCAGCAGTGCAAATACCCCAACTGCTCTCACACGCACGAGGCGAATTGCGCCATCAAGGCGGCGGTGGAGGAAGGCCGTATCACGCCCGAGCGCTACGACAGCTATTGCAAGATGTATGAGGAGTGCGCGGCGAGGCGGCACTATGAGTAGCCAGTCGGACGCGCTGCCGATCCGCTCCGGCGGCTCACCGGTCTTTGTCGCCGTTTGCACTATTCTCCTTGCGTTCGTCATCGTCGCGACCGCGTCGCCTAACGCTTTCGTCGTCTTGATCAAACACGGGGCGTTGGCATTGGGCATCCTCGCGGCGGCCAGCGGATTGGGATTGTGTCTCGTCGACAGTTTGTCCTTGGGCCCGATCGAAGCGCGCTGGCGCTGGATGGCCGCGGCGGCCCTGGGATTGGGGGCCTTGTCGCTCCTCGTGCTGGGCCTCGGTACGGCGGGACTTTTGCACCGCGCGCTGTGGATCATCCTTCTGGCCGCGTTCCTGTGCCTCGGCACTTGGCGAGTTTGGGTCCGGCGCGCGGGTCCGCCATTCTTCAGCGAGGGCGAACCGGCAAAGGGGCTCATGTGGCTCTGGCTCGCCGCCGGAATCTTCGGCGGATTGATGTTTCTGGCCGCCACGCTCCCGCCCGGCATCCTCTGGCCGCATGAAGCAAATGGCTACGACGTTCTGGAATACCACCTTGCCGCCCCGCGTGAATACTTTGAGGCCGGTCGCATCGGCTACTTGCCGCACAATATCTACACCAACTTCCCCTTCAACGTGGAGATGCTCTATCTGCTGGCGATGGTTCTGCACGGCGATGCAGTGCAGGCGGCGCTGACCGCAAACCTCTTGCACGCCCTGCTCGGCGTGCTCGCGGTCGCGGCCATCTGGCTCGCCGCCCGCGAAATGGGCCGCGGCCCCGGCATCGTCGCAGGCGTCATGGCCGCAATTTGCCCTTTCATTGCGTACTTGGGCGCGCTGGCCTACGTCGAATGTGGCCTTCTCTTTTTTTCGGCCATGGCCCTCGCCGCCACGATCCGATCGGCGCGGGACGAAGGGCGCACGGCGACACGCTGGATTGTTGTCTCCGGTCTCTGCGCCGGGTTCGCGTGCGGATGTAAATACACGGCGATCCCCGCAACACTCATACCGCTAGGCATCGCCGCGTTGTGGACATCTTCGTTCAGGCCGCGACGCGCGCCCTGGCACGCGGCGGCATTTCTCGTTTCAAGTCTCACTGTACTATCGCCGTGGCTCATCAAGAACATCGCCTGCACCGGCAATCCGGTCTTCCCATTGGCGCGCAGCGTCTTTCCCGAGCGCGCGGGAATATGGAACGACGACGGCGCAGCGCGCTGGAGAGACGGTCACCTGCCCGCGCCCGTGGATCGACCGCTTCCCGCGCGGCTTTGGCGAACGTGGCAGCAGATTTTCGGCTCGCCGCTGTTCGGGCCGGTGATGGGCCTGGCCATCGTCGCGGAAATAGCGCGGCGTATAGTGACAAGGCGAAGGGTCGCTAAAGAAGACCAGCTCAGTGCAATAAACAAGACCTGCGTTACCGCATGCTACCTGATGTTGTTCATCGGATTGGCTACATGGATAAGTCTGACGCACCTGGTCGATCGCTTCGCCATCGTGCTCTTGATTCCGGCGTGCGTGTTGTTCGCCAGGGCCTATGCGGGCTTGCGGCCGGTGGTCCGAAGCTGGGTCTTTCCGCTCGTCATTGTGGCCACCGCGGGATTGAATCTAAGGACCACGCTGGGCACATTCGCGGAAGCGAAGGCCTTTGAGGTTCTTGCCGCCCGTGCGACGGACGGACTCGATTGGTTCACCGACGGCGAATGGGTGCGTGCCGACCACATCCCTCGGCTCAATACCCTGGCGGCCTCGGGCGGCATGGTCCTCATGATCGGCGACGCGCGCCGGTTCTATCTTAACAAGGGCGTTGATTACTGCGTAGTCTTCAACCGCAATCCGTTTGCCGAGGCGGCGGAGCAATTGTCCCCCGTTCAACTCGTCGACTGGCTGCGGCAGCGCGGCTATACAAACGTTTACGTGGATTGGGGCGAAATGTCGCGCCTGCGCCGTTCACGGTACGGTTTCTGGAAAGCGGTCGACGCCGATCTGTTCGGAAAGCTGCAGGAGCACGGTCTGCGGGCGGTTCAGAACTTCGCGGTCGACCAGAATCGCCCGCCCTACGCGACGCTGTACGAAATCACAGCCCTGGCGCCGCGCTGAGCATGAGAATCCCGAAGACCAGGAGCGTCGTCAGCGTCCCCGCGACGATCGTCAGCCCGGCAACGCTGGCCGCCCGTCTGGCCAGCGGCGTCAGCACGCGCGTTTCCCGATGTCGCCGGGCGATGTAGGCGGCCACGGCGATGCATGTGACCGCGACAAATACGCCGTAAAGCTGGCTGAGGAGCGCGAGCGCGATCCCCGATCCCAGCCGCTGCGTGTCGGTCAGATCGGTCAGACTGAGTACCAGCCCGACGAGGGTGTTCAAGCAACCGACGGCCATCGCAAACGCCGCGCCCAACTGAAAAAACGTGACGGCTTCGCGCGCCGAGGTTCCCCGTGTCGGCCGCCGGACAATCCAGCAAAACGCGTCGACGACCCCGGCCCACCCATAGACTGCGGCGAGCATTGCCAGTGGCGCCAGGCACACGATCAGAAAATTGTACGCATGGACGCCGCCGCCCTGGGGATCGCGGCCCGTGTGAATCGATTGGGCGATGCCGAGCACCACGAAGAAGCCGATGATCCCGACCAGGATCGGAATCAGATGCCGGTCGCGATGAATCGGCTCCGCACCTCGCGGAGTATGGTTCAGGGGTAGCGAAGACATCTTTCCGGACTCCCGGCCCACCGTACGAGGTGGACCGTGGAGCTATCGGATAAGGCACTCTCTGCGATTAGATGACGCCAATGTGGAATTGGGAATGTGAATGAAAGAGCCGCTCATCGCGCGATGGGCTCGAAGCCCTCCCGCACGGACTCGTTCAGCCGTTGCAGCGTCACGTGACCGAGAAAGCGGGCGTCGTCGGGCGACGGATAATCGTCGCGAAAGTGGACCCCGCGCGACTCCTCGCGGGCCAGCGCCGCCAACGCCGTGCATCGCGCGACGGTCAGCATATTCTGGGTCTCCCATCCGGCCCGGTGATCTAGGACCTTGTCCATGACATAACGGCCCCAGAAATCAATGATCTCCAGTGTTTCGCGGAGCCGGTCGCCTGTGCGGTCGATGCCGATGTTTCGCCAGCACAGCGCCCGCAAACTGTTGCGGACGTCCGCCAGGTCCAGTTCCGTTCGAACGCTGGGGGCAATGACGCTTCGCAGCGGCCGGGGGCCGCCGGGGCCGGTCATTCGGGCCGCCGCCTCGGCCGATTCGTGCCCGGCCAATTTACCGAAGACCAGGCCCTCTAATAACGAGTTGCTGGCCAGACGATTGGCCCCATGAACGCCGCTGGCGGCCGCCTCGCCGCACGCCCAAAGCCCCTCAATGGAGGACCGGCCGTTCGAATCCACCGCGACGCCGCCGATCATGTAGTGCGCCGCGGGTCGGACGGGAATGAGGTTCTTGGACACATCGATGTCGAAGTCTCGGCATAACGCGGCGATGTTGGGAAACCGCCGCGCGAACTGACCGGCGGGAAAATGGCGAACGTCCAGATATACGCAGGTCGCCTCGGACTCCGCGATCTGTCGCAGGATCGCCCGGCTGACGACGTCGCGCGGGGCGAGTTCCGCGTCGGGGTGATAACTCGGCATGAAGCGCCGGCCCTCGCGATCGACCAGGTAGGCCCCCTCGCCGCGAACCGCCTCGCTGATCAACGCGCGCGAAGCGCCGGCGATGTACAGCGCCGTCGGGTGGAACTGCACGAACTCCATGTCGCGGAGAATGGCCCCGGCCCGGAAAGCGATCGCGTGACCGTCTGCCGTGGCGGAAGGGCTGTTGGTGGTCTCGCGAAAGAGACAACCCGCGCCCCCGGAGGCGAGGATCGTCTGTTTGGCCCAGATGATCTGATGGCCGTATTTCTGATGATGCGTCAAGGCGGCAATGCAGCGGCCGTCCTCGACGACCAGATCGATGACGAAGCAGTTCTCGAAGAGACGAATGGTCTCCAGCGATGCAGCGCGGGCCGCCAGCGCGCGACTGAGTTCCCGGCCCGTCGCGTCACCGGCGGCGTGGACCACGCGCCGGGCCGAGTGCCCGCCTTCCATCGCCAGGGCCACCACGCCGCCGTCGAGATCAAACTTCGCCCCCCACGTCAGAAGTTCTTTCAGGCACGCCGGGCCGTCGCGGGCCATCCGCTCGATCCGGTCGCGATGGCCCAGCCCGCAGGCCACCTCCAGCGTGTCGCGGACGTGCGCGTCGACGGTGTCGCTCGCATCCGTGACAACGGCGATGCCGCCCTGGGCATAAGCCGTATTGCACTCCGCCAGTCCGTCTTTGCTGATGAGGATGACATGGCTGCGGCGGCCCGCCTCGATCGCCGCGCGCAGGCCGGCCACGCCCGCGCCAATCACGAGCACGTCGGTGAAGACCTGTCCGAGGCGCTGGCTCTCGAAGTTCAGGAGGTAGCGGCGATCGGCGAAATGTTCGCCCATGGGCGATATGCTACTATCGCCGCCGTCGGACGGCGAGCGCGGTCAGGTGCATGTATCCATCATTCCCCACATTCTTCCTGAAGGTCGATCGCAGCCGGGCCCTCGTCCGCGCGCTGTGGCGGCTCTTGTGCGCGGTCGTGGTGGGCGGTCTTTTGTTTCAAATTCGACCAGATTGGGCGCTCTTGTGGAAGACGCAGCCCGCCTCGTGCCTGGCGCTCGGGCTCTTGACCGTGTGCCTGGCGGTCGTTGCGTTTACGCTGCTCGTTGCCGCCGTCCGATGGCTCCTGCTTGCTGTCTGGCCGGGTCCACTGGGTGTGAACGCGACCGCGCACGGCCTGGAGCTGGATCTGGGCCCGCTGGGCCGCCGCGCGTACGCATGGGAGGAGATCGTCGTCGACGTCGAGCAGGAGATTGAGCCCGGCCTGATCGACGAACTTCCCGACGACTCCCTCGCCGTGCGAATCCGCCGCCGCGGCACAAAGGAAAACCTGGCCCGCCTCATCCAGCTCGCCGCCAACCTCAGCGACGAGGAACTGACCCGCCGATTCCGGCCGCTCCTGGGCGACGGATTGAGGCAGCCGCCGCTATAGACATGCCGGCGGGTTCAACAACTGCGCGACGAAAGGAGGAACGTCGCTGTTCGTCGTACTCCCGTTTCCATCCAGGTCCGCACAGGGACAGTTCGTCCCGCCGCCGATGATGCAGTCGATGAAGCCGTCGATGTCGCGTCCGTCGAAACCACCGTCCCGGTTCACGTCGCCCGGACAGATCGCGCCGCCGGCCGCGACGTTGGCCAGGAGCCGAACGTACGCCGCTTGATACGGGATATGGCACTCCGTCACTTCCCAGGAGTTTTGCGGCCAGTTCGTGTTCCAGTCGCGATAGCTCTTTTGAATCGGCTGGTTTTCCGGCGGCTCAATGGGCGGACCAACATAGCTCGCATCGGGTGTATAGGATGGATTCGGCCCGCCCGTCAAGTAACCGGGCGGCGGGCCGAACGGCGATGTCGCCGCGCTGTCCCACACGGTGCCGTCGGCAAACCACGCATGGTACATCTCGTTGACGCTGGATTGCGCGCCGAAGTCGCCCATGTTCGTGAGATAAGTGAAGCCCATCGGATTGACACCGTGAAAGTAATGGGCGAGGGCCTCGGCCGCGTCGCGCAGGGCCGTCGCGCTCGCACCGCCCAGGCAATGGCGGTTCATCGACGCGTACATCTGCCCTTGCAGGGACTTGGTGCGATTGCTGCCCCAGGTGTAATTGCCGTCTTCGAGGTAAGCGCCGTACGGGTCCACGACGTTCTGCACCTGGACCAGGTGGTCATTGCCGACGACGGACGCGGTGTAACGCTGGCGAATCTGCGCTGCGACCGACGCCGTGGCCCCGGGCGACGCGGCATAGAGCAACAAGGCGTCATTGTATTCTTGTTCCCAGACGGAGGCGTACGACCAGACGAATAGATGCGCGGTCGTGTAGTTGGCATCCACGTAATTGCGATAAGTCGCCTGGCCGGTCAATCGAAATAAGTAAACGGCCGCGCAAAGCCGGCTGGTCTGCTGGTCGTAGGCGGATTCCTCAGCGGCGGCGTTCACAAACCCGGCGTTGTTGTAGGACGAGGGGATGGCCCCGGGGTTGGCCACCAACCAATTCCACGCACTGACCGCCGCGGTCTGCAGGATCGTCGCGTACGCTTGAGTTTGCGGCAACGAAGCATAGACCTGCGCCGCATGGGCGTACGCCCCGCAGGCGGAGATGGTCGCCGACGCGGTGGCGGGCGCGTATCGCCGCGCCCCGCTGTCCGAACTGGGCGGGCTGGCGGCGCTGAAGTCGGTCACGGCCATCTTGTGCAGGACCGACCCGTCGGGGTTCTGCATCTTCAGCAGCCAGTCCAGTTCCCACTTGATCTCGTCGAGAAGGTCGGGGATACCGTTGCCGGATTCAGGAATGCCGTAATCATCCGTCCAGTACCACGGCACATCCTGATACGCGAAAAGCAGCGAGTGGAGCGCGGAGTCGGCGTAATTGACATACTTGTTGTAGTCGCCGGCGTCATGCCAACCGCCGGAGAGGTTGCGCGACGTGGCCGGGACGGGGTTGGACACAGAGCGGCAATCCAAATCCTGCTGGGTGCCAAGGTGGCACGTGGCGTCGGACCAATCCGCGGACGTATGAGGGACGGCCTTGGGCGTGCCGCAGCGCTGGTAGTAGTACATGCGGACGGCCTGGCGCAGGGCGAGGTCGTACACATCATCCACGATGTTGAACGGCTCCGACGCAGCGCCCGTCGCGGGGTCGTAAATATCGTAAGTGCCCGGCACGGTGAGGGCGCTGAAATCAAACCTCCAGACCCGATCTCCCGATTGCGTGTGGATGGCGCCCCCGTTCCACGTCGCGGGAGCAGCGGAATACACCACCTGCTGATCGCTGACTCGGCGCACCTGGATGAGCGGACCGGGTGAATAGGGCGACGGAGCATCGAATCCCTGCACCGGCTCGCGGAACACGGCGATCTTCCTGGCCTGCGGCAGGTAACCAAACTGATCGATACGGACGTGCGGTGAGTATGGCTGGGCGAGCGCCGCCTCGGCCGCCGCCATCGCGATTATGAGGCCCAGCACCCCGCGGATGTTCGCCGATGCACGAATCATCCATCGACTCCGGGCGACCGGTGCGGGGATTCGCGCAGCCATGAACCGACTCCGTCGCATCAAGACATTTCGGCGAACCAACGAATACCGCATTATATCCCCTACCAGGCCAATTCGGGTGGCACGGTCTCGCAGCAGCGAGGCCGTGGTGCACGCGACCAACACGGCCTGCCCCTCCGCGGCGGGTCAGACCGTGCCACCCTGAGCCTGTACATCGCACGGAGTCAACGCGTTAACCACTAACCCAGCAAAGGCCGCGTTGCCGCTGCGCGTGGACACCCTACACTGCGCGGCCATGCCCTCAAAGCTTCGATCACTGGCGACTCGCACCTGGCGCTGGACGCGCGGTCAGGAACCGCTCGTTCTCGCCGGTATCCTCGTGCTGGCCGGTCTGAGTTGGGCGTTCATCGAAGTCGCGGACGAAGTGGCCGAAGGCAACTCCCAGGACGCGGAGTTGGCCATCATGCGGTCCCTGCGCGACCCCGCCGACACGTCGCGGCCGAAGGGGCCGCGCTGGCTCGCCAATGCCGCGCTGGAGTGGACCGCCCTCGGCGCGGCGCCGATCCTGACCATCATCGTGCTCTCCGTCACGGGCTACCTGTTCTTGGTTCGTCGTACCTTCACGGCGACGTTCATCCTCGCCTCGGTCGTCGGCGGCACAATCCTTACCAACCTGTTGAAAGGAGCCTTCGGCCGCGCGCGACCGGCCATCCTGCCCGAGCTGACCGAGCACCTGAGCCCCAGCTTCCCCAGCGGTCACTCCCTTATGGCGGCAGTCGTCTACCTTACGCTCGGCGCGACCCTGGCGTCGGCGGCGCGGCAGCGGCGACAGAAGTTCTACATCCTCGGCGTGGCCCTGTTCCTCACGCTCCTCGTCGGCTGCACGCGGGTGTACCTGGGCGTCCACTATCCCACGGATGTCCTAGCGGGTTGGTGCCTGGGCGCGGCCTGGGCCATCCTCTGCTGGCTCGTCGCCCGCTGGCTCCAACGGCGACGCCCCACTGCTCTTAATAAGTAATCCTTGCAGTGTGGGATCTCCCAGCGATGCGTCGATGGTGCCCTGGAAACCCCCCGGGGAGGGGAGGGGCGAAATCGAGCGAGAACGAACGAAACCGCAGATGGCGCCCGCCGCGGTCTCCCCACCACGGCGGGTCTGCGACACGGCGGCTCGACGTGGCGAGCGGATAACCTCCTGGTCGCAGGTTTTTTTGAAGCGCAATCGACCGCAAACGAGCGCAATGGCGCGACCTGAGCGTTGAGGATGGAGCGTCGCACGTCGCGGGAAAAAAACAAAGTGGTTGAAATACCCTGACAAAGTTGAATTTCTGCGTTTCTTGACGCATGGGCGCGGAATCTCCGGGACGACGCCGAAAGCCATAGGCAGACGGCGGCTTCGCTGCTGTTCTTGTCCTCTGCCTACCACCCTTGCTCAGCGCTCCCTGTAAAAAGGCCTGAGGCTGCAGGCTTGAGGGGGAGTCGGGGGAATAAGGGATTAAGGGAACAGGGAACAGAGGGTCGGATTAGTCGCCCAAGCGAGTGAACTCCGTGGGTATTGGGCTGGGGAGGTCATTGCGGCAGGCGAGCGACGTGCTGGCGGCATCGCGCGCGGCGGACGGGGCCGTGGTGGGTTGATTGGTTCGCCGGGGCTCGGACCGAGTCCCGCTTGTACCGGGCCCTCAGCGGGACGGCCCGCAGCCGGCGATGCTGGCAAGGGCAAGTCCGGCGACACCGAGAATCCATCGCGTCTTCATGGTTCACTCCTTGTCTTTTCCCGCGGGTTAGCAACGGTCTTATGTCGCCCCCTTTTTTGGGGACACGTATCGCAGCCCGCGAGCGTGCACCATCTTATCCAATCGATTCCGGCGGGCGAGTCTTTCGCGGAGACATGCAGATCTTGAACAGATGTGCATCCCGGCGTAGGCTCGGAATCATGTTTGTTGAGTTCGAATGGGACTCAAGAAAGGCAGCCGCGAACCTCAATAAGCACGGAGTCGCGTTTGAGGAGGCTGCCACAGTTTTCGGCGATCCGCTCGCGGCCATCTTCACGGACCAAGAACACTCGACCCAGGAGCGCCGCGAGATTATAATAGGACACTCCGCGCAAGATCGCCTGATCGTGGTGAGCTTCTTGGAACGGTCAGGCAGGATTCGCATCATCAGCGCACGAAAGGCCACGCTTCGAGAGCGTCAGGATTATGAAGAAAACCCTCTCTCGTAGAAAGCCGAACAAGTCCGGCAACGGGCTGAAGTCGGAATATCGATTTGACTATCGCAGGGCCAGGCGAAACCGATTTGCCTCACGATACAAGGCGGGCAGCCGCGTCGTTCTTCTCGATCCGGATATTGCTCGCGCGTTCCCGACGCCGGAATCCGTGAACGCCGTCTTGCGCGCGTTGCTCAAGACCATGCCGGACAAGAACTCGCGGCGATAACAAAACTTCGAATCGCCGGACCTCCATCCCAGAGAGGGAATAAGGGAACGGGGAACAGAAATGGGGGGCGTTCCTGTCCCACGGGCTCGTGGCTACGTTCCTGCGCCCCAATGGGGCGGAGTTATGTGTAGCGGGTTAAAAAAACCCGGGCTTGCGCCGCGGCGCTCGGTTCAGATCGCCCGGCACGGCCGCTGCGGATAGTACGACAGGGCCGGCAGGTCTCGAAGACTCGACACTGCCCTACATACATCACCGGCTGAGAGTCGGGGCCACACGGGCAGCCCTCAGCCCGGCCCTTTCCCGACGGAGAGGGAGAAAAACCCTTCCCTTGCGCTCGGGGCTCGGATCGTCACCCACGAGGGGTGATGCTACAGAGCGGTAACGGTCGTCCTTCGATGCGGCCGGAGGCGGCGAGGCGGTGGAAGCGGGTTCGTGTCATCGCCATGCGGAGGAACTGGTGTTCGGCGTTGGTGGCCTTGAAGAACTTGCGCTCGTGACCGGACTGCAACATGCCGGCGCGTTCGTAGCAGCGAATCGCTTTCTTGTTGTCGGGGAAGACCACGAGGACGACTTCCCTGGCGGCGAGTTCGACGAAGGCGCGGGCGAGGAGGGCCTGGGCGAAGCGGACGCCGAGGGAGCGACCGCGGCGCGACGGGTCGATAAGGAAGTGACCGATCCAGAGGTGGGCGGGTTGGTTGGGGATCTCGTTGAGTTCGGCGTAGCCGGCGGGGAGGTCGGCTTTCACCCCGGCCCGCGTGGGAGAGGGAGATGAGACCCCACCCCGGCCCTCTCCTTCGTAAGGGGAGGGTGAGTTTGCCCAGAACAAGTAGCGGTTTTTCCTGTCTTCGCCCCACGCGGCGACTTTCTCAGCGGTCACCGGAGGCGGGGTGCCGGGGGCGAGCCAGGTTAGTTCCTGCGCGGTGCGAACCCAGGAGGCGACGAGCGGGGCGAAGTCGGGGGTGAAGGGGGAGAGATAGCAAGCGGAAGGCTTGAGGCTTGAGGCTTGAGGCTTGAGGAGCGGAGGTCGGGGCGGCGGCGGGGCGCGGTCATCCCCCACGAGGGGTGACGCTACCGAATGGGGATTAGATTTCATCGAGGGTGTGCCCCAGCTTGGTGCGCTTGGTTTCGAGGTAGCGGCGGTTGTGGGGGTTGGGGGCGATTTGCAGCGGGCGCTGCTCGATGACGTCGAGACCGTAGATCGCCAGGCGGTTCGTTTTCTTGGGGTTGTTCGTGAGAATACAGATCTGGCGGATACCTAGATCGCGGAGGATCTGCGCGCCGATGCCGTAGTCGCGCTTGTCGGCGGGGAAACCGAGCTTTTCGTTGGCCTCGACGGTGTCGAGCCCTTCGTCCTGGAGCCGGTACGCGTGTAGCTTGTTGGTCAGGCCGATGCCGCGGCCCTCCTGGCGGAGATAGACGATCGCGCCCTCACCAACCTCGGCGATGAGCTGCATCGCCCGTTCCAGTTGCGAGCCGCAGTCGCAGCGGAGCGATTCGAACACGTCGCCGGTCAGGCATTGCGAGTGGACGCGGACGAGGATGGGATGATCGAGGGGGACCGGATCGCCGACGGCGTCGAATCGGCCGATCGCGCCCATGGTGAGGGCGACGTGCGGTTCGGAATCGAGGACGGAACTGTAGGCGTGGAGGGTCCAGCGGCCGAAGCGGTTCTCCAGCGGGATGGACTCGATCCGCATGATCGAGCGCTCGCGCTGGAGACGGTGCTCCACCAGGTTGGCGATGGTGCAGATTTTGAAATCGTGCCGCTTGGCGAAGGCGATGAGGTCGTCGAGGTGGGCGATCTCGCCACGATCGTTCAGGATTTCGATGATGACACCGGCGGGCTTAAGACCGGCGAGTTGGGCAAGGTCGATACTGGCCTCGGTATGACCGGCGCGGACGAGGACGCCACCGGATTTGCCTTTCAGCGGGCTGATGTGGCCGGGGCGGCGGAAGTCGGAGGGCCTGGCGTCGGCGTCGAGGCAGCGGCGGATGGTGCGGCAGCGGTCGGCGGCGGAGACGCCACTGGTGACGCCGAGTTCGGGGCCGGCGTCGATGGAGACGGTGAAAGCGGTGCCGTGAGTCGCGGTGTTTTCGTTGGCCTGGGGATAGAGATGGAGCCGTTCGCAGGTCTCGGCGGTCAGACTGAGGCAGAGCTTGCCCGCGGCCTGGCGGATCATGAAGTTAATCATCTCGGGCGTGACGAGCTCCGCGGCGCAGACGAGGTCGCCCTCGTTCTCGCGGTCTTCGTCATCGACGAGGACGATGAAGCGACCGGCCTTGAGTTCGGCGAGGGCTTCGGAGATCGAGCTGAACGGGCTGTCACCAGCGGTCATTCATTATTCTCCCTTGCCATTTCCTTTCGCCTCAGTGGCCGTCGTGCCCAAGAAGCGGCTGCCGAGCCTGATGTAGTCCAGCGTCGCGAGGATGGCCATGGCCGTGGCGGCATACCAAAGGGCCTCGGGCAATCTGCCTAATTGCTGGGGCAAACTGGGCCACAACAGGACACATAATACTAGTGCAAGTTGGACCGTTGTGCACCATTTGCCCAGTCGGCGGGGCTGGATGAATACGCGACCGGTGATGAGATAAATGACGCCGAAGCCCATCGAGACGACGAGGTCTTTGCTGATGGCGGCGACGGCGACCCAGTTGGGAAGGGCCAGGACGACGTCCGCGCCGAAGGAATCGCGGAAGTGGATGCCTTTGATGCAGAGGATGATGACGGAAAATGTGATGAAGAGCTTGTCGGCGAGGGGGTCGAGAAAGGCGCCGAGGGGGGATTCGTCCTTGAGGAGGCGGGCGAGGTAGCCGTCCACAAGGTCGCTGAGACCCATGAGGACGAAGATGATGATGGCCACCCAGCGGAGCCAGACTCGGTCGGGCTGATCGAGATTGAGCAGGCAGACGACAAAGGGCCCGATCGCGAGGAGCCGGCCGAGGGTGATCCGGTTGGGCCAGCCCATGTGGAGGTGGGTTGCCACGAGCGGAGAGTCTAGTGGAGGACACCGGACCTGTCACGGGCGTGTGAAAGCGGATACATTTTGCGCCATGGATGTCATCCCTTCAAAGATTGATATCGCGTCGGCGGCGTTCAAGGAAAACCAGGCGCACATGGAGGGCCTGGTGACGGAGATGCGCGGGCGCGTGGCGGACGTGCGGAAAGGCGGCGGGGCGGCGTCGATTGAGAAGCATACCGGTCGCGGCAAGGTTCTCGTGCGCGATCGGATCGATCATCTGGTTGATCCGCAGAGTCCGTTCCTCGAACTCAGCCCGTTGGCCGCGTGGGAGATGTATGACGGCGAGGCGCCAGGGGCCGGGATTGTGACCGGCATTGGTCAGGTGCAGGGGCGGCAGTGCATGATCGTCGCCAACGATGCGACAGTGAAGGGCGGGACGTACTATCCGATCACGGTGAAGAAGCACCTGCGGGCGCAGGAGATCGCGGAGGAGAATCACCTGCCGTGCATTTACCTCGTGGATTCCGGCGGGGCGTATCTGCCGCTGCAGGCGGAGGTATTTCCCGACAAGCTGCACTTCGGGCGGATTTTTTACAACCAGGCGCGGATGAGCGCGCAGGGGATTCCGCAGATCGCCGTCGTGCTCGGCTCGTGCACGGCGGGCGGGGCGTATGTGCCGGCGATGAGCGACGAGGCTGTCATCGTTCGGAATCAGGGGACGATTTTTCTGGGCGGGCCGCCGCTGGTGAAGGCGGCGACTGGGGAGGAAGTGAGCGCGGAGGATCTGGGCGGGGCGGATGTGCATTGTCGGACTTCCGGCGTGGCCGACCATTACGCGCAGGATGATGAGGATGCGCTGGCGATCACGCGGCACATCGTCGAGCATCTGAACACCCGGCCGCGGTCGACCCTGGATGTGCGGGAGCCGGAAGAGCCGGCGCACGATCCCAAGGAGATCTATGGCATTATCCAGAAGGACATCCGCAAGCCTTACGACGTCCGCGAGGTGATCGCGCGGATCGTCGATGGCAGCCGGCTGCACGAGTTCAAGGCGCTGTATGGGTCGACGCTGGTCTGCGGATTCGCGCATCTCTGGGGCTATCCGGTCGGGATATTGGCGAACAATGGCGTGTTGTTCTCCGAGAGCGCGCAGAAGGCGGCGCACTTCATTGAGCTGTGCAGCCAGCGCGGCGTGCCGCTCGTTTTCCTACAGAACATCACCGGCTTCATGGTTGGAAAAGAATATGAGGCGGGCGGCATCGCCAAGGACGGGGCGAAGATGGTCGCGGCGGTGTCGAACGCCTGCGTGCCGAAGTTCACGGTCATCATCGGCGGGTCGTATGGGGCGGGGAATTACGGGATGTGCGGGCGGGCGTACCAACCGCGGTTCTTGTGGATGTGGCCCAACGCGCGGATCAGCGTGATGGGCGGCGATCAGGCGGCGAATGTGCTGCTGACGGTGAAGAAGGACCAACTGGCTCGGGAGAAGAAGAAGGCGATGACGGCGGCCGAGGAGGAGGAATTCAAGCGCCCCACGCTGGAAATATATGCGACAGAAGGCAGCGCGTATTACAGCACCGCGCGACTGTGGGATGACGGGATCATTGACCCGGCGGACACGCGGATGGTGCTGGGCCTGGCGATCGGGGCGTCGTTGAATGCGCCGTTCGGAGAGCGGCGGCAGAGTGTATTCAGGATGTAAGTCGGCTGATTCGTTGCCTTTTTCGGATCGCTTCCTAGAATGAGCAGCCAAGGAGCGGGCCTTTGGACTCAACATTGCTTCAAAATTTTGGCACTGTCCGGCGCCGTTGGGACCGGTCCTTGTTTTTGATCGGTCTTGCGGCCCTGGGCTCAGGGTGCGCGGCAGCGGCCAGCCAGGCAGAGCCTATCGCCGAGCCGTTGCAGACCGTCTACTACGACTATGTTGACAACAACGGGCAGCTCGCGGGGGGCATGTTGCAGCTTCCGGTTGAAAAACCCGTCGGCTTGCGCGGCAAGGGCCGCGGATTGGTCAACAATCGGGTGGACATTGTCATTGTGGGCGACGGGTATCAGGCGGCGCAGCAGGGCCTGTTTCATACGCATGCGGCCGCCGCGATGGCGTCGTTTTTTTCACAACAACCCTTTGCCACGTACGGCCCGTTTTTTGATGTCCACGAAGTTGAGGTCGTCTCGGTGGATTCCGGGGTGGACAACGACCCGACGCAGGGCATCCTCAAGAACACGGCCATGGACATGCGCTTCTGGTGCAATGGGATCGAGCGGCTCCTGTGCGTCAGCGTCTTCAAGGCCTACAACTTCGCCGCCGCCGCGCCGGACGTGGACCTTGTTCTTGCAGTGGCGAACTCGACGATGTATGGCGGCGCCGGTTACACTTCCGACGATTTAGCCACGACCTCCGGCGGGAATGGGTCCGCCGCCGAGGTCGCCATTCACGAGTTCGGCCATAGCCTCGGCAACCTGGCCGATGAGTACGACTACGGCGGTCCGACCGTTTACATCGGACCGGAGCCCTCGACGTCCAACGTTTCGATCTACAACGCCGCGCAGATGACCCTGAACGGGACGAAATGGGCCACGTGGCTGGGGTTCAACGATCCGGCCTACGACGGGCTTGTTTCCACCTACGAAGGAGCCAACTACAGCCTGCTTGGAATCTACCGGCCCAGCAACAACTCGAAGATGCGCGCCCTGGGGCGGCCGTTCAATCGCCCCAGCGCCGAATCGCTCATCATCGAGATCTACAAGATCGTCCAGCCGATCGACGGATCGACGAATACGGGGCAGGTTCTGGACGGGAGCGAGACGGTCTTCGTCGATCCGGTCGATCCGGTCGGCAACCCGCTGTCGATTCAGTGGTCGCTGGATACCAATGCGATCCCGGGCGCGACGAGCGTCAATCTCGATCTGGCGACGGTCATGATTCCGCCGGGTGCGCACACGCTGAGCGTCACGGTTTGGGACGCCACCCTGCTCGTCCGCAACGAAGTTGCGAGAAACACGTGGATGACGCAGTCGCTTCAATGGCAGATGAATGTACCCTTCCGCCTGGGTGATCTGAACTGCGACGGCTGGGTGAATCAATTTGACGTCGAAGCGCTGGTCCTCGCGCTGCTCGATCCCGGGCAGTTTACGACGGTCTATCCGGACTGCCCGCTCACCCAGGCCGACGTCGATGGCAACGGCCTTTTCAATGGCCGCGACATCGAGGAGTTCGTGCCGTTGATCCAGCCTTAATGGGCACCGCGGCGGCAAGCGGTCGCAATTCCGCCTGAACCCATGTAAACTTCATCGGTTCGCGCGAGCGCGGAAGCGCCGCGGCGAGCGCCGGAATCAAACCATGAGCGGCTTTCTCAAGATTTTGCCGACCGGCCCAGTCTCCACGGTGACGTTGGCGCGGCCGGACCTGCACAACGCCTTTAACGAGGTGTTGATCGCCGAGTTGACGCAGGCGTTCGAGGCGCTCGGTCAGCGCGAAGACGTGCGAGTCGTCGTCCTGGCGGGAGAGGGCAGGAGCTTCTGCGCGGGGGCGGACGTGAACTGGATGCGGAAGATGGTGGACTATTCGCAGCGCGAGAACGTCAAGGACGCGACGGCAATGGCGGAGATGCTCGCGGCGATCCGCCAGTGCCCCAAGCCGGTCATCGCCCGCGTGCATGGCGCGGCCATCGGCGGCGGCGTGGGCTTGACGGCGGCGTGCGACATGGCTGTGGCCGTTCGCAGCGCGGTCTTCTGCCTGAGCGAGGTAAAGCTGGGGATCATCCCGGCGGTGATTTCGCCCTTCGTGATGGAGAAGTTGGGACCGGGGCCGATGCGGCGGTACGCCCTGACCGCGGAAAAGTTTGACGCGGTCGAGGCGATGCGCCTGGGGCTGGTGGCGCACGTGGTGGAGAATGAGGCGGAACTGGACGCATGGATCGACGGCATCGCCAGGATCCTGATGGAGAACGGCCCGGAGGCGCTGGCGGAGTGCAAGCGCGTGCTCGCGGACGTACAGGAAAAAGAGCACTGGTCGATGAAGCAACGGCTGACGGTGGAGCGCATCGCCGAGCGCCGCGTGTCGAAGGAAGGGCAGGAAGGGTTGAAGGCGTTCTTGGAGAAACGAAAACCGAGTTGGACGAAGTAGTTTATGTCCTCCCCTTAATCTCAACCAGCCGGGGCGGTATCCCATCGGCCAGCGCAGGCGGCGAGTTCCTGAGCAAAATCCGGCCAGTCATGGAGTGTCGCGGGGTCAAAATCCGCCCCGTTGGGCCAGACCAATGTGTGGACCTCCGGGTCGAGCCGCACCTGATTGAAAATTGCCAGGTCCTGCAACGGACCATAGAGCTCGCCGGCGAGTACCGGCCTGAAGTCAATCAGTTGTTCGGAGTCGTCCTCGAATCCCACGCGAAGACGATAGGGACCTTCAATCCGAAACGACTTCACCTTGTGAATTGGATGCGTCATGTTGTCCTCATTTCCTTATGCCAGCGGATCGATGGGCAGCGGTAATAGTCCCGCTTGCAGCCGCTTCCAATCCGCCACGAGTTCAGCCTGGTGCAGCTCGGCCCAAGCTTCGACGAATCGCCGCTGACGGCGCGGGAGCGCTCCGGCAATCAACTCGACGGGCTCCAGGCTGAATACCGCCGTGTCTTCCTGATAATAGGCATGAAAGTGGGGCAAGTGATGAGGTCCGCCGGCCTCCATGTACATTCGCACGATGATGCCAAAGAAGCGGCTCAGTTCAGGCATCGTGCGATTGTAACCCGTTTGTGGTCAGGCGTCAGGCTCCAGATTCGCAGTCACGAGCGGTGTTTGGGCGGCTACGACTTGCCAGTTTCTCAGTTCTGGTTTCTAGTTTCCTGCGGTGTTCCGTAAAGTCCTCATCGCCAATCGCGGGGAGATCGCCGTCCGCGTCGCTCAGACGCTGCAGCAGATGGGCATTGTCGCGGCGGCGGTTTATTCCGAAGCTGACCGGGGGGCGGTGCATGTCCGCGCGGCGGACGAGGCGTATCCGTTGGAGGGAAGCAGCTCTGCCGAAACCTATCTACGCGGCGACAAAATTATTGAGATTGCCCGGCGGTGCGGCGCGGAGGCGATCCATCCCGGCTACGGATTCCTCTCGGAAAACGCGGACTTCGCGCAATCCTGCGCGGATGCAGGGTTCACTTTCATCGGCCCGACGCCGCCGGTGATCCGCGCGATGGGCGACAAGATTGTGGCGAAGAAGACTTTCGCCGACGCGGGCGTCCCGGTTGTACCGGGCGCGACGTTGGAAAGCGGCACGTTCGATGAGGCGAAAAAGTGCGCGAAGAAGATCGGTTATCCCGTGCTGATCAAGGCGGCGGCGGGTGGCGGCGGAAAGGGGATGCGCGTCGTGCAAAAGGAATCCGACCTCGCCGCGGCCATCGAAGCCGCGCAGCGCGAGGCCGGGGCCGCGTTTGGCGACGGCCGCGTGTTTCTGGAGAAATACCTTACTAAGCCGCGCCACGTCGAGTTTCAGATCTTCGGCGACACGCACGGCAATGTCGTCCACCTGTTCGAGCGCGAGTGCTCCATCCAGCGGCGACATCAGAAGATCATTGAGGAATCTCCCTCGCCGGCCCTGACGCCCGAGCTTCGCGCCCAGATGGGGGATGCCGCCGTCCGTGCCGCCCAGGCCATCGGGTACACCAACGCCGGCACCGTTGAGTTCATTCTGGACGAAAGCGGTGAGTTCTACTTTTTAGAGGTCAATACCCGGCTCCAGGTCGAGCATCCAGTCACCGAGATGACCCTTGGCCGCGACCTGGTCCGCGCGCAAATTCTTGTTGCCGCCGGTCAACCCCTCCTGTTTTCCCAGGACGACCTGCGGCAGGACGGCCATGCCATCGAATGCCGTATCTATGCCGAAGACGCCGCGCGGGGATTCCTGCCCTCCATCGGCACGATACTGCGCTACGTCGCGCCAATCGGCGGTGGTTTGCGGATTGACAGCGGTGTCGGCGAGGGTTCGCAAATCAGCGTTCACTACGATCCCATGCTGGCCAAGCTCATCGCTCATGGCCGCACGCGCCGCGAGGCGCTGGACAAAATGCTCTGGGCGCTCGATCGCTACGTCATCCTCGGCATCACCACGAATATTGACCTGCTGCGCGCGGTGATCGCCCATCCGGAGTTCGCCGCCGGGCGATTGCACACGCACTTCCTCGAGACGCATGACGTTTTGTCGTCCGCACCATCCGTCCGTCCAGATGCGGCCCTGATTATCGCGGCCCTGGCCGCGCAAAACGGCCGGGTCGGTCCGGCGACGCACCGAGATAGCGTGACGAGGCCGAGTTCCGGGCCGTGGCGTGCCGTCGGCGCCTGGAGGGCGTACTAGATGGCGACCATCGTGCTCAAACCCGTCGGTGTGGAGACGCCGGTACGCATCGTGACGCAGCAATCGGCAAGCGGCCGGGAACACGCGTTTACCGCAAGCATCGATAACCAGACGTTCGAATTTCGCGTCGAGTCGATTGGAGCCGGTACGGGCTTTTTACATCTGAACGGCCGAGTCGTGCATTACCACGTCGCGATTGCCGACGGCGTCGTGCATGTCTGGGCCTCCGGCACGACGTCTCGCTTCGAAATCATCGAACGGGCTGCCCGCCGTGCCAAAGGCGAGTCGGCGGCGATGCGGCGGAGTGATCTGACCGCCCCGATGCCGGGCACCGTGCTCAAAGTGCTGGTGGCGCGCGGCGAACGGTTCGCGGCCCACGCGCCGCTGGTGGTGATGGAGTCGATGAAGATGGAGATGACGCTTTCGGCGCCGCACGCCGGTCGCGTCAAGGAGATTGCGTGCCAGACCGGCCAAATGGTGGCGATGGGAGCAGTGTTGATGCGATTTGATGAGGCGGATGATGGCGACGCTGCCTAGCGAAGTGAAGATTATTGAAGTGGGACCTCGTGACGGACTGCAGAACGAGCCCGCGCCGATCGCGACCGACGTGAAGGCCGCCTTTATCCGCGCCCTGTGCAGTGCGGGGATTCGACACATCGAGGCCACATCGTTTGTAAATCCCAAGGCGATCCCGCAATTGGCCGACGCGATGATGGTTGCCCGAGGGCTGCCTCAACGGCCCGACGTGACGTTCTCGGCACTGGTGCCAAATCAAAAAGGACTGGACCAGGCGATCGAGGCGGGCATTCACCGGATTGCCGTCTTCACGGCCGCGTCCGAGACTTTCACCAAGAAGAACATCAAGATGTCGATCGACGAGTCGTTGGCGACGTTTGCGCCGGTCGTGTCGTCGGCGCTGACGAAGGGAATCACTGTTCGCGGTTACGTTTCGACGTGTTTTGTTTGCCCCTACGAAGGTGAGATCGATAAGGAGAAGGTGCGGGGCGTCGCGCAGCGCCTCCTGGAACTGGGTTGCGACGAAATCGCCATCAGCGACACGATCGGCGCCGCGGGCCCGACGGATATTCAAAACACGGTCGGCTATCTGTTGCGAACGATGCCGCGCAGTAAGATCGCGCTGCACTTGCACGACACTTATGGCACGGCGCTGGCCAACGTCCTGGCGGGGCTCGAACTCGGCATCGCGACGTATGACGCCTCGGCAGGCGGTCTGGGCGGATGCCCCTACGCACCCGGCGCGGCGGGAAACCTCGCGACGGAGGATCTTGTGTACATGCTCGATCGAATGGGCATCCGAACGGGCGTCGACCTCGCGAAAGTCATCGAGGCCGTCAAAGTCATCGCGGGCGACATTTCGCGGCCGATCGCCAGCAAGCAGTGGCTGCGAAGGAGAATCTAGACCTCGTCTTCGTCCTCGTCTCCGTCCTCGTCCTCATCCTGGTCGTCGTCCGCATCGTCGTCCTGGTCTGAGCCCTTCAGGGACTCGATCATCTTCTGCACCCGCGAATCGTCGCGGATGTTGTCGAGGTCCGAATCGCCATCCATGTTGTTCGTATCGCTGTAGCCCGCCGCGATTGCTTTCTCCAGCCACGCAATGGCCTGATCCTCCTCGCCGGCCAGTGAATAGCCGCACGCAATGTTGTAAAGAGAGTCCGCCGTCCGCGGCCCGAGTTCCGCCGCCTTCAAGAACGCTTCGCGGGCCTTGTCGTACTGGCCTTCCATGTGGTAGGCGTACCCGCGGTCATACCATGCACGACCGTCGTCACCGTTTTGAGAGATTTTTTCGTCCGCCTTTTGTGCCGCTTTGGCCCGCTCCTTGTCTTTTTCCTTGACCTTCATTTTGGCGTGATCGATGCCGGCCCCTTTGCCGTGGGCCTTGAGCGCTTTGGCCATCGCCTGCACCGCGGCCACTTCTTCCGCCGCGTCCTCCGCATCGGCGGCATCGACAGCGTCTTCGCTGCCGTCGGCCTCTTCCTCCAACAGGTCGGCCTGTTGCTCCAGGGTGTGCATTTCACGGGCCGTCTCTCGGAGCGATTGTTCGATCTTCTTCGTCTCGGCGGCCATGGCCTTGGCCTGTTCGACGATCTCGGCCACCTGCTTCATGACCTGCGCCTTGGCCTCGTCGCGAAGGCCCTCGGCGCTATCGCGCATCGACTCGGCCTTCTCGCGAAGAGAGTCAGAAAGTTCTTCCAATTGCTCCTTTTGTGCCTCCATGGCCTCGAGTTCGGCCTCCTTGGCCTCCGCCTGTGCGCGGGCGTTCGAACTGCGCTGGCGAATGATCATGGGCGATCCGTCGGCTCCGGGTCCGCGGGCGCGCGGCGCCCGCACTCGCGATCGGACCCGCGATCGCTCCGGCGCCGGTTGGCCTGGCGCGGGGTCGATCAGCCGGACAAACGCTTCGAAGATCTCGTGCTGCGCCGGCGTTGCCTCGACATCAATCCCTCCCTCGACCGTGCGGATGAGAACAGGTACGTCGTCGCGCGACATGAGCCCCACCATCGCCTCCCGCTTGCCGTCCGGAAGGTCGTAGTGTCGCCATTCTTTAGCGCCGTCCGCTTCCGGCGCATGACGCATGCGGGGCGCCATGGTCGCGTGTCCGGGCGGGGCGGGTGTTCGGGGGATGGCGACGACGCGCGGCGCGCGCGGAGAGGGCTGCCCCTCCAATCGCTCCATCATTTCCTCGAGCCGGCGTTCGAGGCGCTCCAGGCGCGCTTCCAAGTCGCCCCCGTCCGATCGCCGTCGCGGCGGAGGATACTCCGTCGCCGACATAAGACCAGCAACGGTCGTGCCGATCGCGTCGAACAGGGCCGGCGGCGTCAGACCGGTCATCGGCCGCGGCGTTGGAGCGGTGCAAGAGACTGCTGGAAGGAGGGCGCCGGGTGGCGCGGGCGTCATCGGCATCAGCGGCGGGGCCGGCGGCAATGTCGCTGCGGATGGGGTACTTGCCATCGGGGCGGGGGCCTCGGCCGGCCGATCGGGGGCAGGCGTCCCCGGCGAGGACCAGGCGGGTGTGGTCAGCCATGCAGCCAGGGCCAACGCGGCAGTAAGGGCCGCGCCGGACCGGGAAATACGGGGTCGCGAAGGACTTGTCATTACCATGGTCAGTCTCCTTGCAAAACGTTTGGCTCGCACGCTGGTCGCGCCGATGCCCACCACGGGCAGGGCGGTTGAACTCGATCCGACATAACGGCGGGTGGTCAGCAGGGCCTCGGCGTAGGCGCGGCGACCGCCGGGCATGAGCCAGGTTACCCAGGCATCACAACAATTCTCGGCTTCATCGCGCAAACGGCGACAGAGCCACCACACGACAGGGTGCCACCAATAGAGGCAGTGGACGGCGTTTTCGAACCAGCGGACCCAGTCGTCGCGCCGGCGAAGATGGGCCAGCTCGTGATAGACGATGGCCTGCCGGCCGGGCTCGTCGAGCTGCGACCAGAGGTCCGTCGGCAAGAGCAGTCGGCGCTTGCCGATGAATGAGACCATCGGGGAGACGCGGCCCGCGATCATCAAGACCTGCGGCGCGGGCGAGAGACCGATAGACCGGGCGGAACGGCGAACCAATCTTTGAATGCTGGACGGCGCGCGACTGGCGGTCTGCAGTCCGCGGGCAAATCGAGCGCACGCGAGCGCTCGTGCCGCGAGGAGGAAGGCGATTCCGCAAAGCCAGACGGCGGGCGGGATCGGCGGGATTCGCGATAGCCCGTCCGCGATGGTCGCGCCGGCCGATCGCCAAGCGATCATCCATAGCGCGATGGCTGACGGCGGCTCCATGGGAGTGTGCGGCGCGGCCTCGATACTTGCTGAAACCGAGCCGGCTTCGGATTCCAGCGGTTGGGCGCGTACCTCGCTTGGCATCGTACGGTCGTGCAGGAGGTAACCCGTGGACCGACGCAGCGCGTACTCCGGGGCCGCCTTGGGACGCGTCTTTTTGTTCATGCTGTCGGACCCACCCGATGCGATGGACAACGAAGGATCGGGCGACGCCGGGATGCTGATCGGAGGAGGAACGGTTGATCTCTCGCTCCGTCCAAGCCCGACCGGTCGCGGCGCGCGTGCGAGCCGTTTCGGCGCCGACGAGCCGGTCCAGGCGTGGATGGAATCCCGCTCACGAGGGATTAAGGGAACTGGGATTAAGGGATTAAGGGAAGCGTCAGTTCCCGATACATTAATCCGCAAGTCCCTTCGTTCCTCGGAAGGGAGGGGCGCACGGTTAATAGGATTCCTTTGAACCGGCGAATCGCCAGTCTTCAATGAAGCTATTTGCTCAGGACTTGGCACCGAGTCTTTCGGTGGGGTCAAGAGACGCGACACGATGCCCTTCGGCGCGGCAGGAAGGATCGGGGCAACGGCGAACCAGATCAGGACAATCAGCCACATGGCATGCCGCGTCGGCGGGCGCATGGTGACGAACCGACCGATGCCGACGATGACGAGGGCGGGAATGGTCGCCGCCAGCGCGCCACGCCACAGAACGTCCAACCAGGCTTGCGTCGTTTCCGCCATCCGAATCCCTACGAACCCGATTCGGGGGTCTTGTCGTCCAGCTTCTCTATGAGTTTCTGAAGTTCGTCTATTTCTTCCGGTGTGAGCCGTTCGCTTTTCATCAGCTGGAGGACCAGAGGGCCGGCCGCCCCGTCGTAAAGCTGCTCGACCAATGATCGTAAGCGAGAACGGCTGACTCGCTCCTTGCTGACGCGGGCGCGATATACGTAGGCGAGGCCGCTCTTGTTGCTGGCGGCGAAGCCCTTTTGTTCCAGCCGGCTAAGGAAGGTCAGGACGGTGGTGTAGGCGACGCGGCGGCCGCGCTCGTGCAGGTGGTTTAGAACCTGGCGGACGGTGGCGGGGCCGATGTCCCAGAGGGCCTTCAGGACCTCCAGTTCCGCCGCCCCGAGTTCATTCAATCGATCGGTCATAAGGCCGCCGAGCACCCTTCTCTACTACCAACGTCGTACCCATCCTACTACAACGGTCGTAGGTTGTCAATCTTTCGCATCGGCCAATGGCGGGAATCTCATGAGAGAGTATCCGGACCGCCACCGCCCCCGCGACCTGGGCCGGTGTTGCCCGCGCAGGCTACCCTTGGGCGGTTTTTCCCTATAATGCCCCGGAAGCGGCATCGGGCCGTTGTCCGGTGATTTTTGAGCCGGCAGGAAGGAAAGACGGGGTATGGCCTACGCTGCATCGACATCGAACGCCGATTCTGATCGTTCCGTCCGGGCCTACTTTCGGAATATCTACGATACCGTCCGCACCATCGCGATCGGGATGCGGATCACCCTGAAATACTGCTTTGCCCGGACCGTGACGGTCCAGTACCCCGACATGGCCCCGGTCACGCAGCCCCGCTATCGGGGGTTCCACTGGTTCGAGGCGGAAAAGTGCATCGCCTGCGACATGTGTGCCAAGGCCTGCCCGGTCGATTGCATCTACATCGAAAAAAGCGGTCCGCGAAAGATCGACAAGGCAACGGGCATCGCGGTCGGCGGGGCGCTGAGCCGCTATGCGATCGACTACGCGAAGTGTATGTTCTGTGCCCTATGCTGCGATCCGTGTCCGACGGACTGTATCCACATGGGGGACAATCACGACTTGTCGGCCTATACGCGGGAGGACATGTGCGTGGAGTTCACCGACCTGGCGAAGGAAGGCAAGCAGACGCCGGAGCCGTTCTGGATGCAGCAGCCGAATCCGCCGGAATGGGCCGCGGCGATGAAGGCACGCTGGGAAGAGCGGGCCAAGCCGGTCCGGGAAGAGATGATCAAGGCGCTGTCTCCGTCCACGGCGAAGAAGGAATAGTTCGATGCCCGAAGGTCAAAGTCTGGTCCTGGGTTTGCTGATCTTTACGATCGCGGGGATCGCCATGTCGGCGGGGGCGCTGATCATAGGGCGCTTTGTGCGCACGCGGCTGCCACACCCGGAGAAGGATGCCCCGTACGAGTGCGGGGAGCCGGCGATCGGGTCGAGCTGGGTGCAGTTCGACCTGCGCTTCTATGTTGTCGCCCTCGTTTTTTTGATCTTCGACATTGAGATCGCCCTGTTTTATCCGTGGGCGGTCGTATATGCCGATGCCGGGATTGCCGCGCTGTGGGATATGCTCTTTTTCTTCGGCGTGATCGTCGTAGGGTTTGTTTACCTGTGGCGGTTCGGATACCTCGACTGGGTCCGGGCGACGGGTCTCCACGACAAGCGTGAACGTATTGTTCGGCCCGACGATGAACTGGGCCGGGCCGCCCGACGATGGGCGTGATAACAAGGACGTGCTGACGCATGAGTTGGATTGAGAACAGATTTGAAGAAGGCCTGATCGTCACTTCGCTGGACTGGGCGATCAACTGGGGCCGGCGCTCCAGCATCTGGCCGATGACGTTCGGGTTGGCGTGCTGCGCGATTGAGATGATGGCGGTCGGGGCGAGCCGGTTTGACATTGACCGGTTTGGGGCGGGGGCGTTTCGGGCGACGCCGCGGCAATCCGATCTGATGATTGTGGCCGGGACCGTGAATTTCAAAATGGCCAGCCGGGTGAAGCGGCTTTACAACCAGATGCCCGAGCCGAAGTATGTGATCGCGATGGGCGCGTGCACGGTCGGCGGCGGGCCGTACTACAAGCACGGGTATCACGTCGTGAAAGGCGTCGATCTGATTGTGCCGGTCGATATCTATGTGCCCGGCTGTCCGCCGCGTCCGGAGTCGCTTTTGGAAGGGCTCATGCGGCTGCAGGACAAGATCAAGCATCAGACGATTGCCAAAGATCGGTGGATAATCGCGAAGAAAGAGGCGCTCGTTGGCGCAGCGGAGTCGGCGTAAAGGAACACACCACGATGGCCCCCGAGGCAATTGCAGATATCCTCAAGCAGAAGTTCGGCGACAAGGTCACGTCGTCGAACCTGCAAACGGCTCACCCCTATGTCGGCATCTCAGCCGAGGCGTGGCCCGAGGTCGCCCGGTTCCTGCGCGACGACGCGCGCCTGCGGTTCAACATGCTCCGCTGCGTCACAGCGCTCGACTTGCTGGAGGACGACCAGTTCGCGGCGATCTACGACCTGGACGCGCTGGTCGGTGAGCCGAACCGGCCGGAGCTGTGGAAGCGCGAGCACATCTTTGCGGTCCGCGTGACGGTGCCGCGTGGCAATCCGCACATCCCCAGCGTGGCGGACGTCTGGCCCGCCGCCGACTGGCACGAGCGCGAGGCGTACGACCTGATGGGCATCGTCTTCGACGATCATCCCGACAGCGTGGACGATCCCGCCGGCCGCCATCCGCGGCGGATCCTGTGCGCGGACGACTGGGAAGGCCACCCGCTTCGCAAAGACTATGTCTTCCCGATGGAATACCACGGCATCCCGGCGGTGACAGAGTATGGCCAGACGCGGCCGATTCATTGATGAGGTAAATAGTGCCTGACGTTCTTCTCGAATCCCAGCCCGACCTATACGCCGACCTGACCGCCGATCGGATTGTGCAGGAAGACCTGCAGACCGAGGAGATGCTGGTCAATATGGGGCCGCAGCATCCGGCGACGCATGGTGTGCTCCGTGTCGTCCTTCGCACCGACGGCGAGATGATCCTCGAGGCCGTGCCGCATATCGGCTACCTGCACCGCTGTGCCGAGAAGATCGGCGAGAATGTCGCTCCCTACCAATACATTCCCTACACCGACCGGATGGACTATCTGGCGGGGATGAACGACAACCTGGCCTTCTCGCTGGCCGTAGAAAAACTCGCCGGTCTGGAGGTCTCCAAGCGGGCGCAGTACATCCGCGTGGTCTTCGCGGAATTGAACCGGATCGCCTCGCACCTGGTCTCGATGGGGACCTACGGTCTGGATATTGGCGCGTTCACGCCGTTTCTGTACGCGTTCCGCGAGCGCGAGCGGATTCTCGACCTGTTCGAGTCGGCCTGCGGGGCGCGATTGACGTACAGCTACATCACCATCGGCGGCGTGACGCAGGACATCCCGGAGCGGTTTATCGATCTGACCTCCGAGTTCCTTGACTACTTCGAGCCGAAGATCGACGAGTACAACGACCTGCTTTCATACAACCACATCTTCGTCAAGCGAACGGCGAACATCGGCGTCATCTCGGCGGCCGACGCGCTCGCCTGGGGCCTGACCGGGCCCCTGCTGCGCGGCAGCGGCGTGCGCTGGGACCTGCGCAAGGTACAGCCCGACTGCTGCTACGACGAATTCGAGTTCGACATCCCGGTCGGCGAGGGGCTCAAGGGGACCATCGGCGACTGCTGGGACCGCTATTACGTTCGCATCCTGGAAATGAAGCAGTCCGTGCGCATATTGCGGCAGGCGCTGGAAAAGCTGCGCGGCACGGAGGGCGAGACGCTTGACAAGCGCGGCAAGACGCTCAAGCTGCCCGACGACGAAATCTACTACGAGATGGAAAACCCCCGCGGCCAGCTTGGTTTCTACGTCCGCGGCAACGGCTCCGCCATCCCGGCCCGCGTGAAGGCCCGCGGCCCCTCCTTCTGCAACCTCTCGATCACCAACCACGTCTGTAAGAACTGCCTCCTCGCAGACGTCGCCGCCATCATCGGGAGCATCGATGTGGTGATGGGCGAGGTGGATCGGTAAGGCTGTGATTCCAAGGAGTTGATGGCCGCCGCGTCGCACTCCTTGACCTTGCGTTGGTCCGATTAAGCTCGGTTCCCGCGCGTCTTTGAGCCCTACTCATTCCATACTTTTTTTCCGGACGCGAGCCTGCTTCTGACGGCCATACTTTGCTCATCGCGCCGCGCGTATCGTACTCTCCATTGAGTACCGGTGTGCCAGGGTAACGAGGCGCAGCGGCCAAGCCACCGGCGCTCCTGCCGGTGAGATCCTCTTTCAATCAGGTGCATCATGGGAGGAACCCATCCTTCTTTGCGGCGGTCCGCGCCGCGTGATCGCGTCAGCAACGCGGAAGAATCTCCGCCGATCTGGGAACTGATCGTTATTGCTGCGATGTCGTGCTACCTGGCGGTCGGTTGCGGAACAAACCCCGCGCCGGAGCCATCGTTGCAGGATTCGCAGGTCCCCACGGATGTTGAAGCGGACGCCGGCAATTCTCCATTGGTCACCGGTAAGCTCCTTGTGAAATTCAAGTCAACGTCACCGGAGGGCGCGAACTCCGTCCTGTCGCTGACGAACGCCAATGCGTCCGGCGAAGTTCCGCAGACCGGCGTCCATATCGTTGAACTCGATCCCGCGGCCGATACGGCCGGGCAGCTTCGCGCTTTTCAGGTGCGACCGGAAGTGGAGTTCGCGGAGCTGGACCGGGTGTGGGAGCCGGCCGTGGTGCCGAACGATCCGTGGTACGCCAACAGCGCCGCGCCGCAATGGCACCTGCCGAAAATCTCCGCACCCGGCGCATGGGATGTCACGACCGGCAGTTCCAGCGTTGTCATTGCTATTCTCGACACCGGCGTGTACGGGGGACACACCGATCTGGCCTCCAAGATGGTTCCGGGTTGGAACATTCCGGCAAACAACTCCGACACGAGCGACGCCAACGGTCATGGTACGACCGTCGCGGGGATTGCGGCGGCGGCCAGCAATAACGGAACGGGCGTAGCCTCCATAGCGTGGGGATGCAAACTCATGCCCATTCGCGTGTCGAGCGCCAACGGGACGACGACCACGTCGTCCATCGCCGCGGGGCTGACCTGGGCGGCCGATCATGGCGCGCGGGTGGCCAACGCCAGTTACGGCGGCATTTCCGCCAGTCCCACGGTGGCCAGCGCGGCGGAGTATTTTCAAGGCCGAAACGGGGGCGGCGTCGTCACGGTTGCGGCGGGGAATAACGCATACTTTATCGCGTCGGCCGACAATCCCTATGTCCTTAATATGAGCGCAACCGACCAAAGCGATCAGATCACGTCATTTTCCAATACGGGCAACGACGTGGACCTCTCGGCGCCGGGTTTTGCGATCAATACGACGGAGCACGGCGGCGGCTACGCAAGTGCGAGCGGTACATCGTGTTCGGCGCCAATTGTGGCAGGCATTGCGGCGCTGGCCCTGTCCGTCCAACCGGAGTTGACCGGGCCGGAACTTCAGGACCTTCTTAAACAATCGGCCGATGATCTCGGGGCGGCAGGATGGGACCCGACCTTCGGCTGGGGCCGCGTGAACGCCGCGCAGGCGGTGAGTCTTGCACTGAACAGCGCCGGAGCGCCAGCCGACGCCAACCCGCCCAGCGTCAGCTTCGCCTCGCCGACAGACGGGGCGAGCGTCGGAGGGCTGGTGAATGTCCAAGTCAGCGCCTCGGATGATGTCAGTGTCGCCTCCGTCAACCTCACGATAGACGGCGCGTCGCTCGGCACGGACACCTCGCCGCCCTATTCGTTTGGATGGGATACGGCCAGCGCGTCAAATGGCGGCCATACGCTTCAGGCCTCCGCGCGGGACGCCTCGGGGAACGAAAGCAGCGTGGCACTTGAAGTCGTCGTGACGAATACCTTGGATTCCGTTCCTCCCGCAGCGGCCATCGTCTCGCCCGCCGACGGCTCGACGCTGGGGAGAAGGCTCACCGTCGCGGCAACGGCCACGGACAATGTCGGCGTCAGCCGTGTCGAACTCTATGTCGACGGCGTGCTGAGCGATGCCCTAACGGCGGCTCCTTATTCCTTCTCACTCAACCCCCGCCGCTGGGCTCGCGGCGCGCACTACCTGCAATGCCGGGCCTACGACGCCGCCGGCAACATGGGCGCGTCCGCCGTCGTGACGGTGTACAAGAACTAGCCGACGGACAGTCAAAACAGGCCGACAGGCACGATCGAGCCGTGGCGGATTCCCGTTCGGTTACGAAGGCATCGTGGTGGGCTCCGGCGGCGGCGGACACGGCTCCGGACACGGCACGATGATGCGACATTCGTCGAATCCGCGGTTGATCACGTCGGCCGCTTCGGTGATAGCGCCCAGGTTGGCGCCGCCCACGTCTTGTCCCGCCAACGCGCGATTGCACAGCTCCAGGAGCCCCGTGACATCATGATCCAATCCGAGGGTCGTGAGAGCCGCCAGGACGGACGGCGGAATGACCAGTTCGATAATGGGATCGTCGTTGATCCCCTCGGCATTGCAGCCGAAGGTGCCGTCGGGCCCCGGATCGAGTTCGTCATCGTTGTCGAACCCGCCATGCAGCCCATCCTCGCCCGGAAGCGTCGCCTGCGTGCAGAAGGCCTCGCTGGGCAGCATGAAATTGGCCAGCATCGGGTCCAGGCGCATGTTCAGCGCCAGGGTGACCGTCTGCCCCAGCAGGATGTTTTTCCAGCGGCCGTTGTTGGCGAACAGCGGCAGGCCGACCGGCGATGTCTGGCACGTCATCGCGTTGAGGATCGGAGCGCCCAGGTTGTTGGGCAACGTCATTGCCGTACCGCCGGTCGGCATGCGATCGATAATACATTGTGCCGCGGCCATTTGGATCGTGACGGATCGGCCCGGCTTTCCGACCGTAAGGTCACTCGCTAACAGGCTTTCGATCAAGTCCAGCGTTCCCAGCCCGTTGAACGTCCCGCCGGCATTGCCGTAGGCGCCCTGGGTGAGGCTGCAAAACTCCTCGCAAGTACCCACCAGAAGTGTGGCGTTGCAAGTATCCATCGACGGTGGAGTGCCCGAATCCATGATCACGACGTGATAGAAATACGTACCCTCGGCTGGATCCGTGACCGTAAAACAACAAGTCTCATTCAAGCCGCGGTCAGAACAGGTCTCGAGGACGTTGTCCATGTCGTCGTACCAGGTGATTTGGAACGGTGCGATGCCCGTTACGGCCTGCGCACAAAACATCGCCGAACCGTCGTCACAGGAGAATCCCGTAATGGGTGTTACGAAGCAATCTGACTCGTTCGGGTTACACTCGAACGTCACCTCACAAGATCCCTCGCAATCCGTCACGTTGTCGACGATTTCGAGCGTGAACGTGCCGGCCCCTCCAAGTCCCGTGCTGTACGTAATCGTGTCCGTTCCCTGCCCGTCGGTGATCTCCCAGCCGTCACCAGTCAACATCCACGTCAGCGTGAGATCGCCTGAACCGCCCGAGATATCAGCGGTCAATTGATTGCCCGTAGTGCGGCAGGACGGGAGAGGGTCAGGTGCCGAAAGAGTGCAAGTCGGCCGGCCCGTTACGGTGAAAACGACATCGTCCGTGGCGTTTGGACACGGCGACGTGCCCGTAACGGTCAATCGCAGCGTGGCCGATCCTGAGCAATTCGCCGCAAAACAGATCGTGGGGGTGTATGTATCCCCGTCCGTAATATCCACGCAATTCGGCGAAGGTTCGCTTACCACTGACCACGACGGCGTTCCGTTGGATCCGCTGCCGGCCAAGGGGCCGAAACAGGTCTCGCCACTTTCCGCCTGACATTGACCGTCGTCGTCGCCCGCCGCCGCGGTCGGCCGCGCGACGACCGTCAGATCGATGTCGTCCGTGGCGTTGGGACAGGGCGAAGTGCCCGTCACGGTCAGCCGCACTGTGGCGGTGCCGGTGCAACCCTCCGCAAAGCAGACGGTGGGTGTCGCTGTATCGCCATTTGTAATGTCCACGCAATTGGGCTCTGGCTCGCTCTCAACCGACCATGACGGTGTTCCGCCCGATGCGCTGGCATCCAGCGGGCCGAAGCACGTCTCGCCGGTCGTCGCCTGGCACGCGGTGTCATTGTCCCCCGCCGACGCTGTAGGTCGTTCGACGACCGTCAGCGTTACTTCGTCCGTCGCGTTCGGACAGGGTGATGTTCCCGGCACCGTGATCCGCAGTGTCGCCGAGCCCGTGCAGCCCGCTTCGAAGCAGACTGTGGGAGTTGCGGTATTGCCGTTCGTAATATCCACGCAGCCCACCGATGGTTCGCTCTGCACCGACCACGTCGGCGTTCCGCCGGAGGCGCTGCCCGCCAGTGGGCCGAAACAGGTTTCCCCGCTAACCGCCTGGCACTTGGTGTCATTCGGTCCCGCCGAGGCCGTCGACCGCGCTCTCACCGTCAAGGTTACGGTGTCCTCCGCATCCGGACAGGGCTCATCGCCCATGACTGTTAATTTCAGCGTCGCTTGTCCGGTGCAGCCCTCCGCGAAGCAGACCGTCGGCGTGTAGGAGTTCCCATTGGTGATGTCGACGCAATTGGCCGAGGGCTCGCTGTCCACGGACCAGGACGGCGTTCCGCCCATGCCGCTGCCGGCCAGCGGGGCGAAGCACGTCTCGCCGCTCGTCGCCTGGCAAATGCTCTGATCGTCACCCGCACTCGCGCTGGATTCTGCCGTGACGGTCAGCGTCACGTCATCTGTGTCGGTGGTACAGGGGGCCGTCCCGGTCACGGTCATGCGAAGCGTGGCCTCGCCCGTGCAACCCTCTGCGAAGCAAACCGTCGGCGTAGCGGTATCACCGTTGGTGATGTCGACGCAATTCGGCGAAGGTTCATCGATGACCGACCACAAGGGTGTGCCATTATCGCCGTCGCCGGCTAATGGAGTGAAGCAGGTCGCACCGCTCATCGCCTGGCAGGTCGATTGGTCGTCGCCGGCGTCCGCCGCAGGTCGCGCCGTCACCGTCAAGATCACGTCGTCCGCGTCGGTCGTGCACGGCGATGTCCCGGTCACTGTCAACCGGAGCGTGGCCTGGCCGGTACAACCCGCCGCGAAACAGACCGTCGGGGTGGCGGTGTTGCCGTTCGTAATGTCGACGCAGCCCATGGAGGGTTCGCTGATGACGGACCACGACGGCGTGCCGTTGTCAGCGTCGCCGGCGAGCGGGGCAAAACACGTCTCGCCGCTTTCGGCCTGGCAGATGGTTTGATCATCGCCCGCATCCGCCACAGGGCGCGCCCTCACGGTCAATATCACATCGTCGGTGTCGTCGGGACACGGCGCAGCACCGGGTACGGTGATCCGCAGCGTCGCTTGTCCCGTGCAGCCTTCTGCGAAGCAGACTGTCGGCGTGGCGGTGCTACCATTGGTGATATCCACGCAGCCCATCGAGGGTTCGCTGATTACCGACCACGAAGGGGTTCCGCCCGACGCATTGCCGTCCAGCGGATCGAAGCAGCTTTCGCCGCTTTCGGATTGGCAGATTGACTGATTGTCTCCGGCCGATGCCGTGGATGTGGGGTTTACCGTGATGGTCAGCTCACAAGGTAGCGGAGTACCCTGGCATTCCGAACAGCTCAGCGCATCCTGAATCGTGCAAGAGGCCGTCGTACCGGCCACGATCATTACGGACGCCTCGTCGTCGGCTCCGTCGATCGAACAATCGCCGGCCGTCACAGACCAGCTATGAACGGGGGTGTCGCAATCGCCCGTAATCGTCGACGTGTATTCGTTGGTGGTTCCCTGACAGACCGTAGAGGGACCGTCGACCTCACAGGTTCCGCAATCTACGACGAAAATCGCCCCGGCGGAAAGTGATCGATCCGTGCTGCCAAGGTTCGGCAGGCTGTCGTCGCCGCTCCAGCCGTGCCGCCGCATGTGATAAGGCGAGCCGCTGATTCCACCGGCCGATTGCGGGTCGTTGGGACAGCCCCAATCCTCCCGGCTGCCGATGTGCCCCCCCCAGGCGAGGACGGCCGTGGGACTGTCCAGTATGAAGCTTATGGCGATTCGCTCTTCCGATTGCTCGTCAGCAAAGTCCGGGCCCGTGAATCCGCCGTCCGTGTCAAACAAGACGTTGGTAAGCGTTCCGCCGAAGAGCGTCATGACTCTTTCGTTCGCGGGGAGGCCATTGAAGCTTGTTTCCGGCTGCGAGAAGTTACCGGGCAGGCAGCTCACGATTTCGTTGACTCGCGGTGCCGGCAACGGCCATGTTGTGGTGAGAGCGTCCACGCCCGACACGCCCACCAGGGGGTTGATCACCTCTGCGCTGTGCGCAAAGGGCGGATTGTGCGGCTCCAGGCGCTGGTAGTGCGTCAGGTAGTCGATCGCGTGCTTATCGCTGTGCTTGACGTCGTATCCCAGTACTAACCGGATCTCCACCCCGGTGGGCATGTTCTCAAGGACGCAGCGATAGGGAATGGAATAGCCCTCGATCATGTGCGCCTGACTGGCGTTGACGTTGCCGTTTTCCCAACTCCACGCAGGCGTCGTCATCGAAGTGCCCGAGCCGTTGCGGACCTGGTTGAGGTCCGCCTTGGGCGGGGCCAGAACGGCGAATTGGTTCACCACAGCGGGGTTCGTGCTTCCCGACGGAAGGCCGGTTAGCTGCTCCTGCTGCTGGGGCGTGCACTGCAGTAAGGAAACGGCAAACGTGATGCAGACTAAGGTCAGGGAAACGGTACGGAATCGACGAGTCATCCAAGACATGGAATGTCCCTCCTTCGGGGCAATGCAGGAAAGTGCATACGCCCTCGCGCAAAGAATTTGAGCCCTGCGAAGTCCGGGGGCATCGCGCTTGCGCGGCGGATGCTCCGTTCGCGTCATTCCTCGCTCGTGCCTGCGGGAAATGTTCGCGTGTGGACGTCGCGGTGTATTGCGAGGCGGCCCTCCATGAAATCCGGAGGGGCTTATAGTTCCTTCGGCTCCGGGCATACTGCCCCGGCCCGCCCAGAATGGGGACTTCCTACCCCGAGAAATCCAGTATAACTTTTCACCCCCTGTTATCACAAGTCTCATGCGAATAGGGGTGAATCCCGATCCGGTTTCACGCCGAAGGGGCGGCTTTGCAAACCCCGGGCCGAATTGCTATAACGCGGGGCCCCTGTAATGGGGTGGGAGTTTGGACAACCCCGGAGCGCCCGTTTTTGAGCCAGATCACAATCCCCTGGACATACAAGGATCGCGAGGTCCTTCAAACCTACCGAACCAAGGCGATTCGACTGCTGATCGGGCTGGGTGTGGCTCAATTATCGATCGCCTTGGTCGCTTATTGGCTCTGTGCACTCGGCGATCCTCGGCGCATTGCGGATTGGAAGATCCTTCCCGCGCTGGCCCTCGTCGTGGGACCGTTCGTCGGAGGCGTGGTCTTTGTGCTCGGCGGTCTGGCGGTGGCGGGGTATCGCCAGATCGGCGCATTTCTCCGGGCACCCTACGTCGCCTTCACGCTTTTCTTCGGCGGGGTCATAGGCGTTTGCCTCATCGTTTGGCTCCATGCGGCGCTGTTCGCATTCACGCGGTCCACCTTGGCGACCTCCGGCAAAAACTCAGTGGTCACGACCATTCCCGGAACGGGTATCAGGGCGCCGCTTACCACGCGCGAAATCCACGAGAGCGTACAACAAGTACGTCCCCTGCTGGCCGTGCCGCTCGTGGCCTACGTCCTCTGGCCGCTCCAATTTGATCTCATCCGCGATCTGGTCGCCGTGGCCGCGATCATCGGCTTCCTCAGCATCGTGCCGGTCTTTGGCATCTGGTGGGAGCGAAAGGTGGCCGGTCGCATTCAATCCCGCCTGGGACCGATGCGCGTCGGCGGCTGGCATGGCTGGCTGCAATCGCCTGCCGATGGCGTCAAGCTGATCTTCAAGGAGGATTTCATCCCTCCCGAGGGCGACCAACTTCTGTTTCGGCTCGCGCCCTATCTGACGTTTGTGCCGCCGGTCTGTGCGTTTATCGCCCTGCCGTTCGCCGGCGCCTGGGTCTTTCGCGACTTGGACGTGGCCCTGCTCTTCATTCTGGCCATGCTCGGCATCGAGGTCGTCGGCGTCATCCTCGCCGGCTGGGCCAGCAACAACAAATGGTCGGTCTATGGGGCGATGCGCGAGGCGTGTCAGATGGTCTCGTACGAAATCCCGATGGGCATGAGCCTGCTGATCCCCGTGATGACGGCCGGGACGCTGCAATTGACGGCCATTGCCGATCAGCAGGGGGACGGCTTCGCGAGCTGGTTCATCTTCAAAAACCCGTGGTGCTTCGCGGCGTTCTTCAGCTACTACATCGCTTCGCTGGCCTCGTGCAAACGGGCGCCGTTTGACCTGCCGGAGTCGGAGTCGGAACTGGTCGCCGGCTTTCACACCGAATACAGCGGGTTCCGCTGGTCGCTCTTTTTCTTCGGCGAATATGTTGCGATGTTTGTCGTGTCCGGCCTTGCCGTGATTCTCTTCCTTGGTGGCTGGAAGTCGCCGATGCCGGCCGCTTGGGCGCCAGGTGGCGACGGCTTCATGCCGCGATTGATTCGAGGGCTGTTTTTTGAAGGCCCCATCCTTTTTGTCCTCAAGGCTGCGTTCCTCTATTACGTTCAACTGTGGATTCGCTGGACGCTGCCGCGGATTCGCATTGACCAGGTGCTCTACGCCTGTGTTCAGGTGTTGCTACCGCTCACGATGGTAATGCTCCTGGGCAACACGCTCTGGATCCTCGGTACGACGCACTTGCAATTGAATTGGATGATCGCCCTGGACCGCGGGATTCACTGGTTGTTGGTGCTAATCGGTTACGCGGCGGTGATCGGCATGTTGGCCATCGCCACGTACGGGTATGTGCATCGCAAGCGGCTCGTCGGCACGTTGGTCATTGACCATTTGCCGGGATCGTAAGAGGCTGATGTTGATTAACGGATGATTGAAGCCCTTGCATTTTATGTATTCGCCGCCGTCGTGCTGGCCAGCGCGCTGGGCATCGTCCTTTCGCGCAACATCGTCCGCGCGGCGACCTGCCTCCTGGGTACGCTCGGCGGCGTGGCGGCCCTCTATTTTGTCCTGCACGCCAACCTGTTGGCCGTCATTCAACTCATCGTTTATGCCGGCGGAACGCTCGTCCTGATCGTCTTCGGCGTCATGCTCACCAGCAAATCGCCGTTTGTCATCTTCTCGCCCACGCGCGGTCAGATCATCGCCTCCGTTCTGGTAACGCTCCTGCTCGCCGGCGGGCTCTTTACGCTCCTTCTGCAAGCCGATTGGTCGCACTCGGCCGGGCAACTCGCGGCCTCACCCCAGGTCAAGGCCGTCGGGACATCGCTCTTGACCGACTATCTCGTGCCATTCGAGGCCGCGAGCGTGCTACTGCTTGTCGTCATGATCGGCGCCGCCTACCTGGCGCGACCGGAGAAATAGCCGCGATGCTGACCATAGGCCTTCATCACTATCTGCTCCTCGCCGCGGCCGTCTTCTCGCTCGGCATCCTCTGCATGGTCACGAAGCGGAACGCCATCGGCATCCTTATCGGCGTCGAACTGGTGCTCAATGCCGCGAACATCAACCTCGTGGCCTTCAGCCGCTATCAGACGGGAACGGGCGACGGCCATATCTTTGCCGTCTTCGTCATCCTGCTGGCCGCCGCCGAGGCCGCGATCGGCATTGCCATATTCATGAACTTCTATAACACGCTGCAAACCATCGACGTCGATCAGGGCGACCAACTGAGGCATTGACGCACTGTAATGCAATACCACACCGCTTTAGCACTCGGCGTCGTCATACCCCTGGCGGGATTTGCCATCCTCGCCTTTTGGGGTCCGCGCCTTGGCAAGCCCCGGGCTTCCTACGTCGCGCTGGCAGCGATCGGTTTGAGCTGCCTGCTCTCCGCCTGGGTTCTCCTCGGCTGGCTTAACAAATCGGGCAACGAACGCAACGCGCTGACCGCCCACGCCGTCAAGGCTCAGGTGCACTGGGCGACCTTTGGCGACATCCCCATCAACGTCGGTGTCAAGCTCGATTCGCTGACCGTGATCATGTACTTCATGGTCACGTTTATTTCGTTCTGGATCTTCTTTTTCTCCATCGGGTACATGGAGGGCCACAGCGACGAGGTGGATGGCGTCAGCAAGTACCATCGCTTTTTCGCCTATTTGTGCCTTTTCTGCTTCAGCATGCTGGGGCTCGTTGTCGCCAACAGCCTCCTGTTCCTGTTCATCTTTTGGGAACTGGTCGGTCTCTGTTCATATCTGCTGATCGGCTACTACTTCGACAAGAAGTTCGCCAGCGACGCGGCGATGAAGGCCTTTATTACCAACCGCGTCGGCGACTTCGGCTTTATCCTCGGGCTGGCCCTGGTCGTCCTTTATCTGGGGACGTTTGATCTCGACCTGGCCGCGAAGAACTTCGCCGATCAATTCAGCGGCGGCACGGGCATTTTCGCCTCGAAGATATCGCTGTTCGGGTTTTCGCTCGCCACACTCATGGGCATCGGCCTCTTTTGCGGGGCGATGGGCAAGTCCGCGCAGTTTCCGCTGCACGTCTGGTTGCCGGACGCGATGGCCGGCCCGACGCCCGTCTCCGCGCTGATCCACGCCGCCACGATGGTCGCCGCCGGCGTCTATCTCGTCGCACGGATCTTCCGGCTGCTGACGCCCGACGCGCAGATGTTCGTTGCCGTCATCGGGTGTATTACGCTGACGATCACGGCCCTCATCGCCATCGTGCAGACCGACATCAAAAAGGTGCTCGCGTACTCCACGCTCAGCCAGCTTGGCTACATGATCTTCGGCCTGGGCGTCGGCGCGTGGGTCGCCGCGCTCTTTCACCTGATGACCCACGCCTTCTTCAAGGCGATGCTCTTCCTCGGCTCCGGTCAGGTCATCGAAGGCTGTCACCACGAGCAGGACATCCGCAAGATGGGCGGACTTCGAAAGAAGATGCCGGTCACGTGTTGGACCTTTTTCATCGGCGTGCTGGCTATCGCGGGGTTCGGTATTCCCGCTACCCACATCGGTCTTGGCGGCTTTTTCAGCAAGGATGAGATTCTGGCCGTCGCCTACGAACGGGCGTTCAACCTACCGGCACTGAAAAAGACGGACGCAGCAGCGGACGATGCCGGGGAACATGCGAAGGCAACCGGAGGCCCAATTCAAATCGCCTCCGCAACAAACGACAATCGCTTGCTCCTGGCCATGAGCGACCCACCGCACGGCGGGGCAGCCGCCCAGCACGGCGGAGAACACGGCACCGGAACACCTGAAAAACTCTCTATCGCCGCGAATCTTCGCACACTCCCCAAATGGATGTTCTGGCTGCCGATCCTCATCGCCTATATCACGCCCTTCTACATGATGCGCGTCTGGTGGCTGACCTTCTGTGGCCAACCGCGCGATCACCACGTCTATGATCACGCCCATGAGAATTGGAAGATGTACCTGCCGCTCGCCGTTCTCGCCGTCGGCACGATCTATTGCAGCTATGCAACGTTTCGTCCGCTGATTCACGACGCGTCGAAAGTGGCGACGAATGCCCCGGCGATCGTGGCCATCGACGGCGAGGCGCAGAGCGTCGCGGAGGCAGGAAAAGGCACGATGCTGACGCTGACGCACGCGGCCGGTAAGAACCCCCACGATTGGCTGAAGTACGGCGTCGGTTTCGCGTGGATCATCGGCATGGGCCTGGCCGTCATGATCTACCGCGGCGGATTGGAAGTCGCCGAAAAACTCAAGCGGTCGTTTGGACCCGTACACACCGCCCTTGAGAACAAGCTTTACTTCGATCACGTCTATGACGGCGTGCTCGTCGCCGGAACGGTCCTGTTCGGGCGCATCGCCGGTCTTTTCGACAAGCTTGTGATCGACGGCCTCGTCAACGCCGTCGCGGCGATCACGCGCGTCTTCGGCGTCTTCACGGGCCGGCAACTGGACATGCCCGTGCAGCGCGGCGACATCGGTTTGGTCGATGCCGTCGCCAACGGTCTGGCCGGGGCGATGCTGGACATCGGCACGGAGATTCGTCGCCCGCAGAACGGTCGAATACGCAACTACGTCCTCTGCGTCGCCGGAGCGGCGGCGATTGCCCTCATGGCGGTGCTGTTTCACGAGCGCCTGGCGGAGGGATTTCAGTGGATTACGAGTAAGACGACGACGGTCGCACAGAAATGAATTGTGGAGTTTGATCCGTGGCACGCATACTTGACTGGCTCATTTTTCTACCGACAATCGGCGCGATCATTGTGCTCGCCGCCCCCGCGCGGCTGGCGCGGACGATCACCTGGGGATTTACCTTCGCCGTCTTTCTGATCTCCTGCAGCCTCTTCGGCCCGTTCATCGGCGGGGCCTTCGGCGGCGAGTACGGCACCAACCTCCAATACGAAACCAAGGTCGAGTGGATCCACGTTGGCAACTTCAATATCAACTACCACGTCGGCATCGACGGGCTCTCTTTTCCGCTCATTATTCTTACCACGCTGATTACATGGCTCTCCGCATGGGCCAGTTGGAACTTTGATCACTGGAACGTCAATCGCGGGGCCAAGGGCTTTTTTGCACTCTTTCTGATCCTAGAGACTGGCGTGCTCGGCACGTTCGCCGCGATCGACTTTTTCCTCTTCTACATCTTCTGGGAAGTGATGCTGCTGCCGATGTACTTTCTCATCGGCGTCTGGGGCGGGCCGCGGAAGGAATACGCCGCGATCAAGTTCTTCATCTATACGCTGGCCGGCTCCGTGCTGATGCTCGTCGCGCTGCTGGCCATGTACTACACCAGCGCCACGGCGATGGGCACGCCCGGCGGGACGTTCAATCTCATCGAATACGCGACGAATCCCGCCATTCGCGAGATGTTCAACAGCGAGGCGACGAAGTTCCTCAGTTGGAATTTTGGCCAGGCCATGTTCGTGATGCTCTTCATCGGCTTCATGATCAAAGTGCCGCTCTTCCCGTTCCATACGTGGTTGCCCGACGCGCACGTGGAAGCCCCCACGCCGATCTCCATGATCCTGGCGGGAATCCTCTTAAAGCTCGGAGCCTACGGATTTTTGCGGGTGTGCTATCCGATCTTCCCGGAGGCAGCCTCCGCGCTGGCGTACGGTGTCGCCACGCTCGGCCTGATCAACATCATCTACGGGGCTTTTTGCTGCCTCGCGCAGACCGACTTCAAGCGCCTCGTCGCCTACAGCTCTATCAGCCACATGGGTTACGTGGTCCTCGGCATCGCGATCATGACGACCGTCGGTTTTCAGGGGGCGATGTTCCAGATACTGGCCCACGGCATCTCCAGCCCGATGTGCTTCTTCCTCGTCGGCGTCATCTATGACCGCGCGCACCATCGCGACCTCAATCGCTTCGGCGGATTGTGGCTGGCCATGCCGCGCTACGGGTCATTGGCGACACTCGGCTTCTTTGCCTCGCTGGGTCTGCCCGCCTTGTGCGGCTTCATCGGCGAGTTCTGGGTGCTGATCGGGACGTTTAACGCCCCGTTCCCCTGGGCCAAGACCTTCGCGGTCATTGCCGCCTTCGGTGTCGTCCTGACCGCCGCGTACATTTTGTGGATGATCCAGCGGGTCTATCTCGGCAAGAAGCGCGAAGAATACGCGCACTTCCCCGACGCCGATGCCCGCGAGACGGCCATCCTCTTCCCCATGGCCGCCTTGGCGATCTTTATGGGGATCCTCCCGGGCTACACATTTGATCTGATGAACGGAACTCTCAAAGACATCATCGCTGTGATGGGCGGAGCAAGCTGATATGACGAGCGCCGTGCTCTCCACCATCTGGATGCCATCCGCCGAAGAGCTGGCCCGGCTCGGCCCGCTCTGGTGCATCGCCGCCACGATCGTCGCCATCCTGCTCGGCGCGCTCATCGGCGGTCGCAACTGGCGGCTCTGCGGCATTCTGGCGGTCACCGGGGGCCTGCTGACAGCGTGGCTCTGCTACAGGAACTTCGCCCATCCGACGACGTGGGCAGGCCTTACTCCCAAGTCCGAAGGGCCGATGCTCGTGGTCGATCCCTTCAGCAACTTCTTCATTTTTCTAATCAGCCTTTTCCTCGTGCTGATCACCGGCATGTGGTGCGTCGGTCAGTCTTCCGATCTGACCGGCCTGCGGACGCAGCGCAAGGATGCCGTCGAATTCTTCGTCCTTTTCATCGGCAGCGCGTTTGGCATGGCCCTCATGGTCAGCACGACGAACCTGCTGATGATCATCCTCGCCGTGGAAAGCGCATCGCTGCCTTCCTACGGTCTGGCCGGGTTTCGCAAGAAGCATCGTCCCGCGGCCGAAGCCTCGCTCAAGTACATCCTGTTCGGGGCTGTCACCAGCGCGATCATGATCTACGGGGCGTCGCTTCTCTACGGTAGCTTTCATACGCTCGATTTGGCGACGATCGGCGAACGAATCGCCCTCGAGGGAGTTTCGCTTCTCCAAGGCGTCGCCATCTTCGCCTTCCTTGTCGGCGTCGGCTTCAAAGTTTCCGCTGTTCCCTTCCACTTCTGGGCGCCCGACGTCTTCGAAGGCGCGACGATTGAGGTGACGACGTGGCTGAGCGTCGCCAGCAAGGCCGCCGGCATCGGTCTGATGCTCCGCATCGTCTCCGTCCTGACCGCCTCGCTGAACTCGCCGGAAGCTTTGCGAAATATCTCGCTGGCCATTGCCATCCTGGCCGCGCTGACCTGCACGGTCGGAAACTTCTCCGCCTTCCGCCAGACGAACCTCAAGCGCCTGCTGGGCTTCAGCTCGATCGCCCATGCCGGCTACATGCTCATGGCCGCCGCCATTCTCTGGGTCCCGGCAGCGAGCCCTGATGCCGACGTCGCCGCCAATCCCGCGTTCAGCGCCGTCATTGCCTACATGGTCGTCTATCTCCTGATGAACCTCGGCGCCTTCGGCTGCGTCGCCCTGGTCTATTGGGCGACCGGCAAGGAGACGCTCGACGCCTTCAACGGCCTGGGCCGCCGCGCCCCGCTCCTGGCCGTCGTCATGGCCGTGTGCCTTTTCTCCCTCGTCGGCCTGCCGCCTTTCGGCGGGTTCATCGCCAAGTGGTATCTGCTCCTTGCCCTTTTCGACGCGAAGCTGATCTGGCTGGTCTTCGTCGCGGTCTTCAACACGCTCATCAGCCTCTACTACTACGCCCGGATCGCCTACGCGATGTACTTCACGGATGACGGCCAGCCCACCCTACACACCGCGCCGCTCGGACAAGTGTCCGTCGCGATTTGCGCCGTGGGCATCCTGCTGACCGGCACGTTCGCCGCCGGCCGGCTCAAGAGTTTCTCCGACGCCCGATCGCGTGACGCCTACGCCCAACAGCAGACGCCGCGCAACGTCATTGCGGAGAAGCCCTAGCGATTCGCCTCCTTTCAACGGATGAAACATGGAACATGCCGTCGATACTTTGAACCGATTGCTGGATGCCGAATCGAGCAGTCTGGTGCATCGGCTCAGCGAATCGAACCCCTTTGTGACGTGGCCCGCCGCCGCCGACCGCGCGGTCGTGGAGAGAATCGTGGCCGACGTCGGCCGCCATCGGCGCGAGCTGGTCGAAATGATCCTGACACTCCGCGGCGCAGCGGTTCCGCCGAGGTATCCCTCCTCAATGGGCGGCGTTCACTATCTCAAACTGTCGTACCTAATGCCGCAGGTCATTACCAGCGTGCGGGAATTGGTCAAGACCTATGAATCCGCCGGTTCGACCGGCCGTCCCCAGGCCGACGCCCTTATCGCCCGCCTCCTCGCCGACTACCAGCGTCACCTGGCTGAATTGGAAAAGATGCACGCCAATCTCGCGCAACCGGCGGCGTAGCGAATTCCACTGCCAGCCGACCTCATGGACTCAACCGGCGCTTCGAGTGGACGTGCTTAGCGCTCAACGTCGAAGAGCAGCATCGACACATCGTCCGCGTGGGCAATGCTCCCCGGCTGGGCATCGAGTTGCGAAACGATGGCGCGGATCAGTATCTCCGCCGGAGCCGCGACGAAATTCCGGGCGTCGGGTTGGAGGATCGAAAGCTCCGACCGTGGTCTTCGCTCAGCGATCAATGCTGGCTCCAGGCCGTCGCTGAAAAGCAGAAGCCGCTGTCCCGCCTCAAGCACGATGGACTCGTCGCTGTAGCTCTGACCGCCGACCAGGCCGAGCATCGGCCCCTCACCGTACAGTTCCTGCACGAGTTCGCCGCCCTCGAAGATCATCGGCGGCGGATGGCCCGCGACGGCGTACTCCAGTCGAAGCGTTTGCGTATCGATCACCCCGTACCATCCCGTGATGAACTGCGAGTCCGGAAGTTCCTGCGCCGCGAGTTGATCGTTGAGTTTCCCCATGACCTCGGACGGTCGGGCGATCTCCACGCCGGCAGAGCTGACGCGCCGGGGCTGGATCGCGTGCTTGATATACATTGTGAGAAGTCCGGCAGAAACTCCGTGACCAATGGCGTCCGCCAGATAAAACCCGAAGTGCCGATCGTCGAGCATGAAAATGTCGAAGATGTCGCCGCTGACCCACGTGCACGGCCGGTACAGCGTGCTGATACGGATCGGCCCGATGTTCATCTCGCTGCGCGGCAGGAACTCCCGTTGCAGCCGCGAGGCCATCTGTAGCTCGTGGTCCAGTTCGTCAAAATGATGGTTGAGTCTGTGTTGCAGGCGATGCATTCCCGCAAGTTGCCGGGCGTGTGCCCGCAGGACTGATCGCTGCTGGGCCAGCGCCGTCAGCGCGCCCCGAAGCCGCTCCATCGGCACATCCGGCGGCAGCCACACCACGCCCTCGTGCTGAGGAAGGGCTTCCTTCGCGAGTCGTACGTAACCGATCCCCTGGCAGCCCAGGGCCTCGCCCCAGGCGGCGCGACCGGCATGCGACGGGCCTGACGCATCCGCCATCAGCGCCACGTCAAACCGCTCCAGATTCGCCTCCAGGGCCGCACCGACATTGAATTGCTTTACACGACACCACTCTCGCTCTTTCAGGAGGCCTCGCGCAATTTCAGGGATTGAGGATTCACAGGCGACGAGCGCAATTTCAATTACCGGACCAGGGCCCGAAATTGACGGGACCGTCCCGACGGACCCAGCTGTTGTCTTTGCGCGCGAGATCGATGGCATCGCTTCCATCCCTTTCGAAGCCCACGAAAAGGGCCCGTCTCGCTATTTCGGTCCTCTCGGTCGAAGGGTTGAGTGCGAAGCGATGGGAAAGGGCAGTTAGTTGAGCAGTTCCGCCGGTAATTCGACATGATCGCCGGCCCGGATACCCCACTGCGCGAACTGGCCGGCCCGGACCTCGAGGGCGAATCGGGCCGGCTCGATGGACGGATAGCCGCGCTCGTCGAGCGGCTGCATGGTGTGGGTCTTCACGATCGTTCCGTCGGATCGGATGTAGGCGATGTCCAGGGGGATAATCGTGTTGTGCATCCAGAAGGAGAGCAGCCGGTCCTGGTCGAAGACGAAGATCATTCCCTGATCGGCGGGCAACTCCGCCTCGGTGACGTTCATGAGCCCGAATTCCCGCGTGACCTCCGTGTCCGCGACGTAGGCCGTGTACGTGGTTCGGCCGGTGATGACGATGGTCGCCGTCCGCATCTTCGAAAAGTCGTTTCGCGGCGTCGTCGGGCGGGGGGTCGTCGGGCGCGGATCGGCCGCGCAGCTCGACAGAACTGCCAGCGCCGTCATCGCGACGACCGTGCGAAAAACTCCGATCCAGTTATTGCGGGTATTCATGGATTTGCAGGCGTGAGCGGTTCAATCGACACTTCAAAATCCTTCGGCTCTTCAATGCGAAATCTTGAACCGTCGGGCGCCTGCCGGACGTCGATGTCCCTGAAATCGACCTCAATGCGATTGCCGTCCTTCACCCGCTCGGAGACGACCCGCACCGGCAACTCCAGGGCGCGATCGACGTAGATCTCGACGCGGCTGTATTTGTCCGCCAGGGCGGTGTTCGGCAGGGGCACGCAGTGCAGATGGTCGGTGTTTCGCGGATCGCCCAGCGTGAAATCCTCGCGCTTGACCTTGAAGTTCGCCAGGATGTCCTCGCGCTTTTGCCCGAGGGGCAGAGGAAACGGCCCTTCGCCGATCTTGAAAGGATCCTCGCGCTGTCCTTCGCGGGCGATCTCCCGCCGGATAATCTTCTTCGTCAAATCATTGCGCTCGACGAGCCAACGGCCGTCAAAGGCCCAATACTCCCCGGTATCCTTGACGACGCCGTCGGCGAGCAACTTATTAAAGTGGATGAAGAACCGGGAATTCGGCTCTCCCCGGGCGAAAAGGAGCGAGCCCTCTTTCACCTGCTCGTCTTGTACGACCTCCACCATGACGTATCGATAAAGCAACTTGCACGAGAGTCCCTTCATCGTCTTGCCTTTGGTCTCGAGACGATCGAGGATGGCGTCAAGCTTCGCGTCCCCCGACGACAGTCGGTCGGTCGCGGGCTGGACGTTCGTCGGCGCGGACTCCTTCGGCGGCGGCTCATCGGCCAGACAACCCGTCGCAACGATTGTCGCAACCAGCACGTGGACGATGGGCCACGAGGGCGATCCTGCGGGACGATCCTTTTGGAAATTGGAGATCATGCTGACGATTCTAGGCACGAGGCGTTCTCCTGGCGAGCCTAGGGCCGGAGACCCATATGGGTTAACAGTTCTGTCAACTGCGAAATGACCAGGTCCGCCTCGTCCGCCCACGGCGGCCGATCCCCGCCGCCGTCGAGTAGCAGAACGGTCGTTGCGCCCGCCGCTTTCCCGCACAGAATATCGTAGTGATAGTCTCCTATGGCATAGGACGCGGCCGGGTCCCGCTCCAGGGCCCGGCAGATGTCGAAGATCGGTTCCGGCGACGGCTTGAATGTCCCATCCTCGCGCGTTCGCACGAAATCGAGAATCAGCCCATGACGTTCCTGAAGGACGCGGGTGGACGCCCGCGAGTTTCGCGTCATCAGGGCCACCCGCCAGCCCGCCGTTCGAAGTGCCGCCACGACTTCGGCCGCGCCGGGCTGCAATTCACTGTTGGCTGCCGCCTCGGACTCATGGCGGCGGAGGATCGACTCGGCCCGCTCGCGCTCCCCCGGCGTCATCCTTCCAACCGCTTCGAGAATCGGGGAGGCGACGATGCCGATCTCCGCGCGGATCAAGTCAAAATCGAGGGTTGGCCGCGTGAGCGTGCCGTCCATGTCAAAGATTACGGCCCCGCGCGTGCAATCCATGGTACGAAATTGTCGATCGAGTCCGTCGCGCTTACTTGTCTTTCGCGGACACACGGCGCGGAGTGGGCGGATCCGGGTCCACCACGCTCGAATAGGCGCCGTTGCCCGATTTTTTGCGGAGGTGATTGCGAACGATCTTATGCGCCGACTGCGTCTCGGAATAATCCACGACTTCGACATGGTTCAGGCCCGCTTCGCGGACCGCCGCGACGACGTTGGCCTTGGTGACCGTCCGGCCGCTCTTGGGCAGGACGACCCAGATGGCGCCGTTGGGACGCAGGTTCTCGCTGAGGTCTTCCAATTGGCGCAGTTCGCTGGACCGTTCGACGCCGAGCATGACCAGGTCGCAACGCGACGACGCCTGGGAGACCAGTTTGGTCTTCTTGGTCTGGAGAGAATCCAAAAGCTCCGTGTCGTCGAGGTTCATCACCCGGATGGTATGCCCCTCTTTGACGCCCAGCTTGTCCGCCAGCGTTCGCGGGTGGAGGATATAGTCGATCCAGTTCTGCACCGCCCGCTCGCTGGCCAGTTCGATGATCACGCCGTGGCCGTGGAACCCGAACTGAATCGTCAGGTCCTGCCGCCGCGGGGCCGTCATTTCGTGGATGCGAAAGCGGAATTTGGTCTGGCCGGCAAAATCGATGTGGTCCGCCTCCATGCGCACCTTCCCGTCGTAATGATCCCGGCCGACTTGAAGCTTACACGCTGATTCCATTGCCATGCAGACAATCCTTTCTGCAAGAATTCGCGACTCATCGCCGCCCGCCTGTTCGGAAACCCGCCCTCGGCGGAAAACTCCGATCCATCGCGAGCCGCATTTGTGCGAGGCCCGAGGCGACCGCGCCGCGCCTTCCAACCCTCGGTCGGTCCGTCGTCTTCAGGGTCCGCGTCCGTGGGACCCTCTAAACGGGAGCTATATCGTCCAGGCCGGTCGGCCGTTCCACGTGCTGCCCGCCGCGAGTACTTCAATGCCCAACGTACCGGGAGCGGATTATATCAGGTCCGGGCCGAACGCGATAGGGCTTATCCTTCGTCATCGCGAAGTTTGGCAATCGTCGTAAAGTCTTCCAGCGTCGTGGTATCGCCCTCCACGCGTCCCTTCGTGGCCATCTCCCGCAACAGGCGGCGCATGATTTTTCCGCTTCGCGTCTTGGGCAGCGCCTCGGTGAAACGGATGTCCTTCGGCCGGGCGATCGCCCCTACCTGCGCGGTAACGTGCTTTTTCAGCTCATCTTTGAGTGCGTCGTCCGGCTTCGCGCCGCCCTTCACCGTAACGAACGCGGCAATGGCCTCGCCTGTGATTTCATCGGGAAACCCGACGACCGCGGCCTCCGCCACCTTGGGATGCGAGACGAGCGCCGACTCCACTTCCGCCGTTCCCAGGCGATGACCGGAGACTTTGATGACGTCGTCGACGCGGCCCATGATCCAGAAGTAGCCGTCCTCGTCGCAGCGCGCCCCGTCGCCCGTGAAATAAACGCCGGGGATCTCCGACCAATATTGCTTGCGGAAACGGGCTTCGTCACCGTAGATCCCGCGGAGCATCCCGGGCCACGGCTTGCGGATCACCAGGAACCCGCCGCTGTTGGCCTTTTGTACGACTCCCTCCTTGCTCATGATCGCCGCATCGATCCCGAAAAACGGCCGTGTCGCCGAGCCCGGCTTGGTGGGGATGGCCCCCGGCAACGGCGCGATCATCGCGGCGCCGGTCTCGGTCTGCCACCACGTGTCGACGATTGGACAGCGTTTGCCGCCGATGTGTTCGTGATACCACGTCCAGGCCGCCGGGTTGATCGGCTCCCCCACGGTGCCCAGGAGTTGCAGGCCGGTCAGATCGTGCTTCTCGGGATGCTGCGGACCCTGCTTCATAAACGCCCGGATCGCCGTCGGCGCCGTGTAGAATTTGTTTACCTTGTGCCGCGCGCAGATCGCCCAGAAGCGGTCCCAGTCGGGATGGTTGGGCGCGCCCTCGTACATGACTACGGTCACGCCATTGAGCAGCGGACCATACGCGATGTAGGTATGTCCGGTGACCCAACCGATGTCGGCCGTACACCAGAAAATGTCATTGGGCTTGAAGTCAAAGAGGAGTTTCGCCGTATAGCCCGTGTAAACCATGTAGCCGGCGGTTGTGTGCAGGATGCCCTTCGGCTTGCCGGTGCTGCCGCTGGTATACAGCAAAAAGAGCATGTGCTCGCTGTCGAGCGGCTCGGCGGGGCAGTTGTCCGTCGCGTTTGCCACGAGATCATGCCACCACACATCGCGCCCGCTTTTCATCGTGACATCGTTGCCGCAACGCCGATGCACGACGACCTTCTTAACCAGGTCGGTCATCGCGCAGGCCTCGTCCACGTTCGTCTTGAGCGGGACGATAGAACCCCGGCGATAACCGCCATCCGACGTGACGATGTAGTGCGACTCGGCGTCCTGGACCCGGTCGACGATCGCCTGGGCTGAGAACCCCCCGAAGATTACGGAATGCGGAGCGCCGATCCGCGCACAGGCCAGCATCGCGATCGGCAGCTCCGGCGTCATCGGCATGTAGATCGTGACGCGGTCGCCCTTCTTGACGCCGATCGACTTGAGGCCATTGGCGAACTTGCACACTTCACGAAGAAGCTCGCGATAAGTATATTTTCGCACCTCCCTCGGCCGCCCGTGTTCATCCACCGGCTCGCCTTCCCAGAGGATCGCCGTCTGATCGCCGCGACCGCGCTCGATCTGGAGTTCCAAACAGTTGTAGCTCATGTTCGTCTGTCCGCCGACGAACCATTCCGAAAACGGCAGGTTCCATTTCAGAACGCGGTCCCATTTCTTGAAGAAGTGAAAATTCCCCGCCACTTCGCCCCAGAAGCCCTCGGGGTCTTTGATCGAGCGCTGGTGCAAACGCTCGTATTCCGCCAGGGATTTCACGTGGGCCTGCGCGGAGAACGCCGCCGACGGCGGGTATTTTTCCGACCCGGTCATAACCGATTCGATGTGGGTGTCCGTCATGATGTTTAACCTCCGAAAACGCTCATTGGCCATTTCACCGGGCGAGCGACCGCGATTTTACTGGAAAACAGCGCGCCCGGCAAAGGCGGTTCCGATGCAGCTCGCGCCGGACGCGCGCCGTACGCACATTTGTTTGTCCGTGCGATGCGGCAACTTCATTTCGCACGCCGTGGTATTTCAGCCGCGTTGTCGGTAACATCCCCATCATGGCCCCTACCCCGCCGACGCTTGACTATTTCAAGTTCTGCCCCGGCGAAGAGCACATCAAGATCTCCAACGCCATCTGTCGCGGCCGACGCCGAACCAACTTTCCCAGGTGCCCGGGTTGTCAATTCAATGATGACGAAAAGCCCGGCAATGCCATCGCCCCGGGGGGCCGACCGCGCGATGTCGCGACCATCGAGGCCCTCTTTCGCGCCCATGACATCCTTGGCCCGGCGCCCTATCCGCTCTCCCCGGACGTGGCCTGGCGTGTCGGTCACGCCGCCGGTCAATATCTTCACGGGCGCCTGCGCGGCCTCGAGCGCGCCGATCCCCAGGTTCGTTCACTCGTCGTCGGCCGCGACCTGCGGAGCATCAGCCGGCAGCTTCAAATCGGCCTGATCGACGGAATCCGCTCGACCGGTATCGATGTCATCAACATCGGCGCGATCGATACGCCCCAGCTCTATTTCGCCGTGAACTACTTTCGCGCGTGCGGCGGAATCCAGACGACCGGCGGCCGCCATCCCGCCGGCTACAGCGGCTTTCGCATCTCCGCCGCCAAGGGCTTCCCCATCGGCGCGGAGACCGGCTTGATGAGTATTCGCGATATTGCCCTTCGCGTGCCGCGGCACGATTCCGGCTCCACCGCCGGCTGTCGCGAGGAGGACCTGAAGGAGCCATATCGCGATTTCATCCGGCGCTTCCTCATCGGCGGCGGCGCGTTGGGTCGACCGGTCAAAATCGTGGTGGATGCCGCGCGCGGCGCCGCGAGCAAGTGGTGGCCCCTTATCTTCGACGATGTTCCGGAACTGGACGTGAAACGCCTCAACTTCGACAAGGAGGGCCGGTTAGCGCGCACTCCCGACCCCCTCGACCCGGCCAACACCGCCGAGCTGCGCGCCGCAGTGAAGGACCGCCGCGCCGATCTCGGCGTCGCCTTCGATGGGGATGCCAGCCGCTGCGTCTTTGTCGACGACAAGGGCAAGGTGGTCGCCCCGGACATCATCGCCGCGTTATTAGCCCGCCGCTTTATTGAGCGAGAGCGCGGGGCGTCCATTGTTCTCGACCTGCGGTGCACGCGCGCCGCGCTGGAGGAAATCGACGAGGCCGGCGGCGTCTGCATCCCCAGCCGCATCGGCTCACAACTGCTCAAGAAGATGATGCTTGAACGGCAGGCCATCTTCGGCGCCGACATTAGCGGCCACTATTACTTCCGTGACAACTTCTACGGCGAATCCGCTTTCCTCGCCGTCGCCCACGTCGTCAGCCTTCTTGCCGAGACCGGTCGCTCCCTCTCCAATCTCGTACGGCCCATCGTGCGTTATCGCTGCACCGGAGAAATTGGCTTCGAGCATCAGGACGCCGACCGACTCTTCAACGAGATCGCCGCCGCCCATGCCGATGCACACGTGGACGACCTTGACGGTCTGACCGTCCGCTACGCCGACTGGTGGTTCAACCTTCGCCGCGCCGAAGCGCCGCCGGCGCTACGCCTGGTCCTGGAAGCCCGATCCAAGCGGCTGGTCGATCAGCACCTTGCCGAACTTTCTCCGGTGCTCGGACAGCGGCTTCGGTGTTAGACTCGGCGGCCGGAGCGAGTTCCTCTCTGCAACATTGAGAAATGTCTCATGGCGCGGAGCCCGTCCGCGCCATGAGTAAGCCGACCTTCTTCTCCCGGCCCTTTGGCTACGGGCAGATATTGTCGTCGTCGCTCATCAACTCATCGACGAACGGCGCGAGGTCGTCCAGATCGATGACGCCGTCGCCGCTAAAGTCGGCGCACGCCGGGGCCGCGCATCCGCCGCCCAGGGCGCAATCCGTAAAGACCTGGACATCGCCACCGTTGATATAGCCGTCGGCGTTCAGGTCGCCCACGCAGGCCGCGCAGGAGCTGCACGCCTGCGCCTGCAGCACGTTGGTGATCGTGAGGTCATCCACGCCCCAGCCCGTGCCCTGGACGCCGCCTAGCAGGGCTTGGAACGTCCCGCCGAGTCGGAAGCGAACGAGCGCGCCCGGCAGGCTTGTCACGCCGAAGAAATTCACGTCCTGGATCGCCCCGCCGAGGTTCACCTGCACTTGGTGCATGGCGTCCGCGCGCCCAGGAATGGGGCTTCCGGGGGTGCCGTCGCTGGAGCCGACCCATGCCATCCGCCCGGCCAACGGATTCGTCGCCCCGCTGTCGATGGTGCCGGTGTATCCGCCAGATGTGATGTGGTCTTTCAGGTCAAACCACGTCTGGCCGTCGGCGGAAATCTCCAAAATGCCGCCGCTATGGAAATCGGGCGGAGGGAGCGTATCCGAGAACCGGGCGAAATCGTAATTGTGCCAAAACGTCATCACACTGGTCGAGGTCAGGTTGACCGGCGGCAGTGTGAGGCGATCGTCCTTGGAGGTAAGCGTCGGGGAACCCGGCTGGTCGTCCAGCACGACCCAGGCGTTCGTCGCGCTGTGGGCCGTCGCGTCAGGCAGCACTTGCCACCCACCCGCGTCACGAGTGCTGAACGTCGTATACCCGGCACTGGCCGCCGGCTCGATGTCGTCGCTGAAGTCGGGACCCGACGTGAGCAATCCCTGCGGTACGCCGCTCAGACGAACCAAGTTCTGGTCCTCGTTACCGCCATTGGCCGGACCGCCTCCGTCTGGTGTGGAATCCTCTGCGCGAACGACGTAGTAATAGGTCGCGCCGCTGACCAAACCGCTCTGGTCGCGGAATGTAAGCCCGCTGACGCCTTCGGCGATCCGATTCGCTGGGCCCGGTGTGAACGTTGAACTAGTACTTCGATAGATGTTATAGCTGACCGTCGCACCGACACAATTCGCGATGCCCTCCTGCCACATCAAATCCAGTCCGCAGGTGGCCAGCGGAGGCTCGGTCACCCGACGGACTCCCAGGAAGCTCGGCAGCGTCAGGCACACGCCGGTCGTCGTGGCAGTCGCGACATTGCTATCGCCTGAAGGACATCCCGAATCCGGCACTGCGCGCACCACATAGGCGTAAGTGATGCCACCTTCGGCCTGGGTGTCGGTGAAGGTCGTCTGCGTGCCCGGCACCGAGCCGATCAGATCGTCAAAGACGACGGGGACGCCCGCGCCGACCTGCTCGCGCAGTACCAGATACTGACTCACGGCGCCTCCGGGCGCGGTCCAGTTGAGCGCGATCTGATTGTTTCCCGCCGCGGCTGCAATCAGGTTTTCCGGTGCAGACGAGAGCGGACAACAGCTTTGGTCAATCGTGATATCATCAATATACCAGCCGGGGTAATAACTCCCCTCCACGACCGGCGGGACGGTGATCGTGTTGGCGACATCGCTGCCGAAGACGAAGCGGACCACAATTTCCTGATCCGGCTCGCTCATCGGAACCAAGGCGCCCAGGAAGGCCCGCGAGCGAATCATGGATCCCAGATTGCCGCCGGTGTAAGCCGGCCGGTTTGCCAGCGTATTGTCGCTTCCCTCCGCGTCGAGCACGCCATTGTAGGGGTTCTCGTAGATTAAGTGCCCGATATCGACAAATGTGCCGACGAGGCCGGTCGTGTCGTCGACGAGCGCCGCTTCGACCACGCCGCCGTCGAATGCCGGCTCCGTCAGGTACGAATGGTAGAAGCTCAGAATGCTGGTCGGAGTGATCGTGATGACGTCGCTGGTCAGCGTGTAAATCGTATCGCCCGACGGGGCGACGGACTTATTGTCGGGATTAAAGGTATGCCACATCGTGGCCGGTGAGTGCGGGGTCACCAGGTCCGAATTGCTGTCCCGGAACCAGCCACCGCGTTCCATTTGTGCGGGGCTCGTAAACCCAATCGAAGTGAAGTGAGCGCTACTCTGGTTGTCAGGCCCGCTCTCGACATCGTCAGTGAAGCCCTGGGACACGAGTGCCGCACTGGTAACCAGCGCGGAGCGACGCAGCGTATTTGTATCCTCGTTTCCGTCATTCGCCGGCCCGCCATTACCTGTCGTCGAATCTTCGCCCCGCACGACGTAATAATACAAGGTATTCAAGGCGCCAGGCGTATCGGAATAGCTGTTGCCCGCGACACCCGTGGCAATTCGGTTGCCGGCGCTCGGAGTAAAGGTTGCCGACGTATCGCGATAGATGTTGTAGGTAACGACCGGCCCGCCCGCGCAGTTTGAAAGCGCCGGCAGCCAATCCAACAGGACCCGCGCGCAGTCGCCGGGTATGATCACCCGGGTTAGTCCATTAAAGAACGGATCCGTCGCACACGGCAGCGCCCCGCCGAGCGGAATCACGCTGACGACATTGCTGTCGGAGACGCAATCATCGTTGCGCGCCGCGCGGACACGGTAGTAATGCGTCAAACCGCCATCGCGGCCCGTATCCGTAAACACGGTCGAAGCTGAGCGAGCGATCTCGACATACGGCGTGGGCTGAACTGTCGTTCCCGCGCCCGTCGTGCTGCGGTAGATAATGTACTCCGCCGCCCCATTGGGCGTGATCGTAATATCGACCGTGTTCGGAGAGTTGGAGACTGCCGTAAATACCGGCGCGGAGAGAGGCCCGCCTGCGGCTTCGCAATCCGCCACACTCTGGGGCACCGTGAAGTCTTCGACAATTGCGGCCGCTCCGGAATCCTGTCCGCCGGTCGAGAACGCCGCGCTGCCGACACCGCGATTGGCAAATGCCCGCCAAATCACGTCGACGAGCGAACCGCCTATCGCCCGGTCGGCCGCCAGGATCGCGTCGCGCATGTCCACCATCGTGGGGTTACACGGTGCGAGCTTCATGCCGTCGGTCACATCAAACAACACGGCGAACGTCGCGTTCTCGATCGTCGCGTTGTCGATTTGCGCGGGGCTGTTGCTGCCGTCCGTCGTTCGACCCTGGGCATTCTTGATGTTGCCGGCAGGGGAGCCCGCCGAGGTAAAGGTGGGAAAGGTCGGTCCGCCGGGGAATGCCCGATTGTGAAAGCGATTGATCATCGCCTCGCGCACTTCCCAAAGAACGATGGACCAAAACTCGCCGATGTCGTGAACTTCACACGCTACCAGGCTGGGGTTGCTGGGAGGACCCGTACAAATGAAGCCGTACGTGAAGTCGTCGGGCCCTTCATTCATCGCGAAGCGGCGAATGCCGGCCGCCGTATCGCCAGTGGCATATTCTCCCATCACCGGCTCGTCGGCGATCATTGCGGCGTACCAATCGCCCCATCCTTCGCCCATGCCACCGGATTCGCCCACCAACCCGACGCCGAGACAAGACGTATTGTTTGGCCCGCCGACGAGTCGATTTGACAATCCGTGAGAAATCTCGTGATACACGATATCGGCGTCGAGATCTCCATCCCGGAGCAGCGATGTGAAGAGAAACATCTGCATGCGTGGATGGGAACCGTCCGGCGGCGTGCCGAAGTTGGCGTTGTCCGTGCTCGAGCCGTCTTGGGCGTCGGCGTAAAGATAGTCACCGCCGGCGCCGCCGCGCCCGAAATTATCTTGTTGAAAGTTTCCCGCCGCCTCCGTAAACCCCAAGTGATAGAGAAAATCGTGATACCAATTGCTGTAATAGAACAAATTCGTGACGACCGCAGGTAGATCGGGCGCCGCCCCGGCCAGCCGCGCCGCGGTGTCGGCGTAGGGACCGTTCTGAGCGTAATAATGCTGGTACACATATGCGGGGCCGCTGAAGTCACCATTTAGGCCCCCATCCGGCCGAAAGCCGATGGTCGCCTCGTTATCCGCCGCGTGATCATCCTTGGCATCCACATTGTTGCCGATCGTGGTGTAATGACCGGCCTGCAGAGTGAACCATCCACTCGGCGACTGCGGAGTCGACACCAGCGGCAGGCTGTTGGATCGCACCGGGTTCGTCGAATTGGGCATTGGCAAAAGCGTCTGGTCGATGACGAATTCGCCTGCGTGCGGCGTCACCGAATAGCTGTCCGCTCCATTCAGCGGCGCATTGGCATAGCCGCGCGCATGCCCGGACGGGTCACACGTGTAGGGATACTTTCGCGACTGATCGCCGGTTCCTCGCACCGTCGCCAGCGGATGATCCGTATAAACGAGGGCGCGGGGCCCGGCGGGGTTAGCCTCGGGGGGCGACGAGGGCGTTAGCAGGCCCGTACAAGCGTAGAGGTTTCGGCGATTCAGGATCTGCCCGGAATTGGCGTCGATGACCACGTCATACCATTCCAAGCCGTTCTTCTCCAGCAACATCCGATACGCCAGCCGGGGATTGCCCAAGAGCGGGTAAACCACTCGCGTAACGCTAACCGGAGCCAAAAACGCCCCTTGAGCTAATTCGACTTTGTCACCTCTGGCTCCTGTCCGAGTCGCGTGGTAGTTGACACCCACGTGTTGTGCGGCCAATTCCGCCGCCCGCTCGGGGGTCAGCGCGGCCGCGGCCGGAACGCGAACCCCCGGGAATACATCGCCCTGAACGCTTAGCACTTGCCCGCGCGCGTTGATGTGGACACCCAGGCTGGCCGGAAAAACAGGAATCCCGTCGGCCAGTTGCCCATAAAAAACGTGCGTCACGCCGTTGTGCGCGTCCGTGTACTGCGCATCAAGCTGGAGGTTGGTGATCTCCTGGTCTGTGAATCCATAAAAAGCCTTGTTGGCGCGCAGGAACGCCTCCGCGATGGCCTCGGCAGGTTGACCCGAAGGAGCTGTCAGCGGCCTCGAGCCCGCCAGGCTCCTTGGCGCAAGACCCTGCGTGTTAACTGTGATGCGCAAGTCGCCCCCGATTGCCGCCTCCAGTTCGGCCAGTTTCGCCTTCTGGGCCGGCTTCAGCGCGACGCTCGCGCCGGTTTCCATCCGAATACCTCCGGCGAAGTCAAAATCCGGCAGGGCCGACGGAGGGTGGGCTTCACCGGCCCTGACCGGCGCGGCAAAAAGAATGCTCATCAAGTACGACGCGAAAAGATGGGTTCGGCTCATGGAAATTTCCTCTCTTTAATGACCATCTGGCCGCGGACCTGCGGGCACGGATTTCGTCAGAATCAGTTTTGTAGTGGTACCGCGCCGGTCCGATGGACCTTCGATGACTCCCTCTCCCCCAACCCAGCATCGAACGAATGCGCACGCTCTGCGCGGACGTGGAATCACGCCCTCACCGCAAGTTTAAAACGCCTGCTTCGATAAATTCCCGGCACCGCCCAGATGGGCCGGCCCGTCATCTCTAGCAATTTGCGTGCCGAAATCGCCTTCCCGGCCAAAATCGTGTTTCACACTCGAAAACTCGATCCCCCCGGCGTTAACGAAAACGTTACCAGCGCATGCTCACACAACGCGCTGTGCGAACAGGGTCATTAGCAGGGATACCGGCGTTGCTCTATCGGTCGCGCATCTCTATAATCCGGATGAACGTCTCGTTATCTCGGCCTATTCGGGATAGTGAGTTATTCCTTGAAGGTCGGGGGCGATCTGGCTTCGACCGGGCAAGTTGACGGAAAGGTGGCGTGCCGAGGTGGTCAGGCGGCCTCGTAAAACACCTGGCAAAATTTTACATGCTAACTCTCAGTTAAGCATGGCAGCCTAAAACGACTGCCCGTCAATCCGCCAACGCCTGCTAGGCGGGGCGACGGTAACCAGCAGGCTGGCTGGTTTGCGCTGCTCGGCCGTGAGCCGGTGAGAAAACAGCGGAGCTGGACCCGATGGTAGCCTGTCGATGGGCGCCCACCGGGTCGACGACAAACCATCGACTATGCACGTAGAGGCCTTTTCTGAAGTGCTACGGGACGCGGGTTCGATTCCCGCCGCCTCCAGTCGCGGAGTGTTGCGAAAAAGCCAATAAGGACGGGCTTTTTCGCGCACTCTCCGCGTTTTCTTTTGCGGTCGATTGGCTCAAAAACCCAAGTATGAAATCCCCCTTGCGCATAGCCATGTGGTCCGGCCCGCGCAACATCTCTACGGCGTTGATGCGCGCTTGGGGCAATCGGCCCGACACAGCGGTGTGCGACGAGCCACTCTACGCTCATTATCTGTTGAAAACCGATGTGGATCATCCCGGTCGTGACGAAGTCGTCGCTCATCACGAGACGGATTGGCGGAAGGTCGTGGCCTCTCTGACGGGCCCCATCCCTGAGGGCAAGCGCATCTATTATCAAAAGCACATGGCGCATCATTTGTTGCCGGAGATCGACCGTGGTTTCCTGCGGCATTTGACGAATGGGCTGCTGATCCGCCATCCCGCAGAAATGCTGACATCGCTCACCAAAGTCCTTCCACACCCGCGATTGGCGGACACCGGCCTTCCCCAGCAACTCGAGATTCTTCAGTTCATCGAAGGCGCTACGGATAGCGCGCCGCCCATCGTTGATGCACGAGACGTCCTGGAGAACCCTCGCCGGATGCTCGAACTGCTTTGCATCGCACTGGGAGTTGAATTCTCAGAGTCGATGCTCTCCTGGCCCGCCGGACGACGATCCACCGACGGGATCTGGGCCCAACACTGGTATGCGGCGGTCGAGAAATCCACCGGCTTTGAGCCGTATCGACCCAAACACGAAGAGATGCCGGAGCACCTGCGACCCCTTCTCGAAGAATGCCTGGGCTGTTATGAAGCGCTTTATGCCCAGCGCCTGGGCCGTTGATTGAAGGCGACGTCTGCGCCATCATTGGAAGACCATGCTCCAATCTTTCAACCCGCTGAACAAGGACCTCCTCATCAATATCAACGGTCGGCTGATCCACCGCGACGAGGCGGGCATCAGCCCGTTCGATTCGGCGGTCCAGGGCGGCGACGCGGTGTGGGAGGGGCTACGACTCTACCGCGGTCGCATCTTCAAGCTCTATGAGCATTTGGCGCGACTGCGCAGCTCGGCCAAGGCCCTCGCCTTTGCCGAGATTCCCGCGGATGAACACATGGTCGGCGAACTTCGCCGCACACTCGCCGCCAACCACATGACAGACGGTGTGCACGTTCGGCTGACCCTCAGCCGCGGCGTGAAGTACACCAGCGGGATGGATCCGCGGCTGAATACCGCCGGGCCCACCCTGATTATTGTCGCCGAGCACAAGCCGCCGGTTTACGACAAGTCGGGCGTCACCTTAATCACCAGCAGCATCCGCCGTTTTCCTCCGGACTGTCTGGATCCCAAGATCCATCATTGCAATCTGATCCAGTCGATCCTCGCCAAGATCGAGGCCAACGTCGCGGGCGTGGACGACGCCTTGATGCTCGACACGCGGGGTTTCATCGCCGAGACGAATGCGACGAATGTGTTCATCGTTGAAGGGGGGATGGTGCGAACCAGCCGGCCGATCGCCTGTCCCGAGGGCATCACCCGGGCGACCGTATTGGGTCTGTGTCAGTCGCATGGAATTCCCTGTGCCGAGGTGGACCTGTCGTTGACCGAACTCTATCGCGGAGAGGAGTGTTTCTGCAGCGGCACGATGGGTGAGCTGGCGCCGGTCATCAAAGTGGATGGCCGAGTGATTGGCGATGGTCGTGCGGGGCCGATGACCGCGCGCCTGAGCGAATTGTACCGAAAATTGACCGAGACCGAGGGAGTGGAAGTCGTCTGAATTGAATTGATATACGGCCCAGGCAAGACGTTAACGGCAAGAGATTAATACGCTTCGACGCCGTCTTAACCACCAGGCGATTCGACATTTCTGCAATATCCCCATCTTCCCCCGACATTGGATTTGGTGTACGTGTTCAAACCCTTACTCCTGGGAGAAGATTATGACAATCGGACATTTTCTGGGAACAAACATTAAGATCGCGCAAACAGCGCTCGTTCTTGCCACACTTCTTTGCGCGTCCACGGCTGGGGCCTTCCCCCCCCGTCCCCCCCGGGACCGAACGCCGCCCACGACGCCTAGCAACCTGCACGTCACGGGCGTTTCCGACTTCCACGTCTCCCTTGCCTGGGACGGCTCCTCGGACAACTCCGGGAGCTTCTTTTATGTCATCGTCTCCAGCTCCGGGCAAATCGCAAACGCAGGGATGACGAACCCCACCTGCACGTTTACAACCGGACACAACGCGGGGGCCACTTATACGTTTTACGTCTATGCTCGCGATCAAGCCGGTAATGTGTCACAGAACAGCAATATCGCGACCGCGACGCTGCTACCTGCCGGTAGTCAGCCGAGCGCGCCCACTCTCACGCTGACTCATGTCGGGCCCAACCATATCGCACTCGCGTGGACGCCCGCGTCCGACAACGGTCCGCCCATCCGCTACTGGTTCTACTGGAACGGCCAGCTGCTCTTTTCTGCGGGCCAGACGACGTCCCACACACTTTACTACCTCCAGCCGCAGACCACGCACACGATTACCGTACAGTCCCGGGATGGGAAGAATCGCTTTTCGCCACACAGCAATGCGATCACGGTGACGACCCCGGCGCCGGACCCCAATGACACGACGCCTCCTACAACGCCGACGAATCTCTATGCGATCGGTTTTGACGGCGACACGGAGTTCGAGGTGGTCTGGGGGGCGTCGACTGACAACGTCACCGAGCAACCGTACATACGCTACGACATCTACATGAACGGCGTCTTGTTGGATTGGACCGTCGGACGCACCCGCGTCACGGAATACGGCGAGCATGGTGAAAGCATCATCGAGGTGACCGCCACCGACGAGGCGGGCAACACATCGGCCCCGGCCACGACGACGCTTCAACTCCCATGACGCATCACGCGGCTTCCAACCCCGGACCCACGATGGTTCCGGGGTTGTGGGCTGCGGACGTTCCATGTGCTCGGCTCGCACGATCCGGCGCCTAGTCGAGCTGCTTGCGAAACCGCAGGACGCTCGCTGTTAGGATGGCCCCGCCGACGATCACCAGCCCGGAAATGTGCGTGAACATATCCGCGAAATCCGCCGCGCGAAGGATGACACCTCGCAGAATTTCGATGAAATAGGTGACCGGCAAAATGAACCCGACCAGATACAACACAGTCGGCATCTCCGACCGCGGAAACATGAAGCCCGACAGGAGTACCGAGGGCAGCATTACCAGAAACGAGAATTGCATCGCCTGGAGCTGCGTCTTGGCGAGCGTGGACAGTAGGAGCCCCAGGCCCAACGCGGTCACGATGAACAGCCACGACAACGCCAGGAGAAGCGTCAGGCTCCCGTTGATGGGCACTCCAAATACCGCGGTCATGACCGTCAGAACGATCAGCAACTCGCCAAAGGCCATCAAGGCGTAGGGCACGAGCTTTCCGAACATCAGGCCGGCGCGGCCGACGGGGGTTACGAAGAGCTGCTCCAATGTCCCGTGCTCGCGTTCCTTTACGATGGAAAAGCTCGTCAGGAAAACCAGCACAAGCTGCATGATGATCGCGATGAGTCCCGGCACGAAGAAGTGCGAGCTTTCCAGGTTGGGATTGAACAAGAGCCGCGAGCGGGCCTCGATGGGCGGGGCGAATTCGCCGCGCTCGTCCCGCGCCGGGCCGATCTGCAGCGACTCCACCATCGCCCGCGCCTTGCCGATCGAAAGCTGCAAGGCGAGCAAGTTGACGGTGTTGAGCGCCGTCGTGGCCACCTGAGAATCACTGCCGTCGATGAGCACCTGGACGTGCGCCTGCTCCTGCCGAAGCAGCCGCTCACTGTAATCCGACGGGATCAGGACGCCCGCCTTCGCCTCTCCGGAAGTCAGGGCCCGCCGAAACGCGTCCGCGTCCGTGACGCGGGCCTTCACGCGAAACGTCCGCGAAGCTGTCAACGCCTCCACCAGGCGCCGGCTCTCCTGATGGCCGTCCAGGTCCATCACGACGAGCGGGATGTTCTCGATCGTGACCTCGATCGCATACCCGAAGATCGTAAGCTGCAGCGCCGGAACGACGAACGCGAAGAAGATCGTCCCCCGGTCGCGCCGGATGTGCGAGAATTCCTTCAACAAGACCGCCCAGAAGCCGTTCACCGCCCGTCGGCCTCCTCTTGTTTTGACTTTTCATTGTCTTGGTTTGTCGGCGGTTCCTTCCGGTGCAGCGGCGTCTGCCAGAAATCACCGGGGGCATGGATCTCCGCTCGGCGATCGATGTGGCGCAGCCCCTCACCGCTCACGTATCCGATTTTTGCGTCCAGGATGCGTTTGAATCCCGTACTCGACGCCGACCAGGGATACGCAACGAATTGGATCACTGATACGAATACGATCGCCCGCATCCACCGGTCGGCCGCCTCGGGCCGAAATCGATCGTTCAGCCATAGGGCGATCAAACAATAAGCCGGCGGCAGGAGCGGCAGCATGTGTCCTGGTTCGGTCATGTGAATCAGCAGCAGAAACGCCGCCGTCGGCATCCACCACAAGAGAAGGAGAATCCGCGTATCGCGTTTCGCTCCCCGACCGTTATACATCACCGCCAAGGGGAGCAACAACGCCGCAGCTCCCATATGCCACCCGATGTTGATTCCCAGCTTGACTGCGTTTCGCGCCAGACCGTCGACGGGGCCCAGCCGAAAGACGCTCGTATTTAAGACAACGTCAACCGTATGCCTCAAATGCGGCGCCGGCAGGCGGACATCGGCTCGGCCATACACAGCCGCCGTCGCAACGGTCAGGAGAATGACACCGCCGGCCAGGATAAGCAGCGCCTTGAATCCCCCGACGGCGCGGCCTCGCCAGACGGCGAAAGCGATGACCGGCCCGACGGTCAGCAACAAGTCGACGCGCAGGCATAATCCGATCGCCATCACCAGCGCCGCCGCCAGAAGCGGCCTCGCGCGATGTTCCGCCATCGACTGATGACACAATACAATAATAACCCACCCAAGCGTGCATCCCGCCGCGTAGTTCAATGCCGTCGTCCCCACGAACCAGAGCAACGGACACACGCCCAGCGCCAGCGCCGTCCACCACGCCAGAGAATCGCGAACGCTTCGACGGAGTGCAAGATAGCACAGCACCGGCAGGAGAACGGATGCGGCAACGGACCACGCCTGATACGACGCATAAGGTGAAAACCCAAGGGCGTTGAGCGCCGTCCCCATTGCCACCCACAAGGGATAACCGGGGTGGTGCACAGGATACTGCGCGGGGAATCCGAGGGCCGAGACGAAACTCATTTCATCGCCATGCACGGGCCAGGGATGTTCGAGGTAGGCCCACCGCAGTGCCGCCAGGAGCACCGCCAGCCCAAGCGCCTTGGCGGCTCGATGAGAAGGTGGATCGTCGATTCCGCCGCTGTCCATGCGCTGCTTCGTCTTACAAACTCCAGATGCGCGGGATCAAGAGCACGCTAATCAGAAAACAAAGGACATTCAAAGGCAGCCCGACCTTCACAAAGTCGGAAAATCGATAGCCGCCGGGACCAAAGATCATCATGTTTGTCTGGTAGCCGATCGGCGTGGCGAAGGCGGCCGACGCCGCGATCGTCACGGTCATCACCAGCGGCCGCGGATCGATCTGTAACTCCTTGGCCGTCCATATGGCCACCGGAAACACCAGGGCCGCCGCGGCGTTGTTCGTCAGCAATTCGGTGAGCAGATTGGTGATGAGATAGATCACAACGACCGCGGCAACGGGGCCGAAGGGCGTGATCAGCGGATGGAACAAATCGACGATGAACTTGGCCGCCCCCGTATTCTCCATCGCGCGCGCGATCCCGAAAGACGCCGCGATAACGTACAACACGTCCCATTGAATGTTGCGCCTGGCGGTGGATGGCGCCACGCAGCGGGCGATCACCATCAGCCCCGCCGCCGCGAAGGCGAAAAACACGCGGCTTCGGTCCAGGCTCTTTGCCAACTGAGGGTCGGCGCCGGTCCATTGCAGGACGTCGGGCAGCCCCATCATGACGACCATCGCGCCCAGGATCACCAGCGCGAGCGTCGCTTTTTCATGGCGCACCGGCACCGCCTCGTCCACTTCGCTGACGAGATAAAAGTCCGGGTTGTTGCGGTGCGCTCGAAGAAAGCCCGTCGCCGTTTGCAACAGCAGCGTGTCCCCCGGTCGCAGGACGATATTACCGATTTTGCCCTGCAAACGCTCCCCACTGCGATGCACGGCGATGACCGCAGCGTCATACACCGTACGGAAGTTCGCCCCGCGGATGCTGCGGCCCACCAGCGGGCTCGCCGGGCTGACGACCGCCTCGCACAGGCGGCGATCGAGGCGGTCCAGGCGCGAGGTCCGTCCCTGCTCTTCAATCGGCACGAGGCCCTTGGTCTTTTGCAGATCGACGATCGTGCCGACGACGCCGACAAAGACGAGGTGATCGCCGGCCTCGAGGAGTTCGTCGGGGCCGACCGGCGACAGCACCTGCGCGTCCCGCTCGATCTCCACGAGAAAAAGGCCGGGCAGTTGCCGCAGCCCGGCGGCCTGCACGGACTGGCCCACGAAGGGGCACGCCGGCTCAACCAGCATCTCGATCATGTATTCGCGGCGCGATTCTCCCAATTGCTCGAAGAGTTCCTGCCGCGCGGGGAGGAGTTTGGGTGCGATGAAGACAAGGTAGAGGATCGCAACGATGGTGACCGGGAGCCCGACGTAACCGATCTCGAAGAACCCCATTCCCGTGTGGCGGGTCTCGGGGTTGTCGACCATCATCCCGTGGACGACGAGGTTGGTGCTCGTTCCGATGAGCGTGCACAGGCCCGCGGCCACGGTCGCATGGCTCATGGGCATCAAGTATCGCGACGCCGATTGCCGATGCTTGCGGCACCAGTCGACGACGATCGGCATGCCCATCGCGACAATCGTGGTGTTGTTGAGAAACGCGGACATTGCAGCGATCGGGAGAAGAAGCCGGCCCAATACCCGCCGCTCGCTTTGCGGTTGCCCCAGGATGCGTCGGGCCAAACCGTCCAAGGCGCCGCTTTCCCGCAGGCCCGCCGCGACCACAAAGAGCGCTGCGACGGTCAACATTCCCGGATTGGAAAAACCGGAGAGGGCCTCGGCCGGCGAGATGATGCCGAGGAGCGCCAGCAGGGTCAGGCCGCCCAGAAAAATGATGTCGGCCAGATGCGCACGGCGCGCCAGCCCGAGAAGCATCACCAGGACTAGAGCGAGGGTAAACCAACCTTGCCAATTCATCGCGGGGTCAGGACTCCTGGCTGAGTGAAGAAGATAATCCGCCGATGACCGATCGGTCTAGGGCAAAAGCGTTCCCGGAGAAATACGCTCCACGATCCAAACAGCGAGCGGCGGCAGGAAGATGGCCGGCAGCATGTTTGCCACGGGGATCTTCTTGATCTCCAGGATCATCAGGGCCGTCGCCAGCAGAACGACACCACCGACGACGTTCATCAGCTCCAGTGAGAGTTCGGGAATCCTCTCAGCGAAACCGTATGCCGCCCATGCCAAGCCGCCCTGCAAGAGTAGTACCGTTAAAACGCTGAAAAGAACGCCAATTCCCAATGACGCCGCCAGGGCCATCGAACAGAAGCCGTCGAGGAACGCCTTGATATAGAGCAGGTTCGGCTTCGCGTCAGCTCCATTTTGCAAACAACCCAACAAGGTGAGCGGCCCCACGCAGAAGATTACGCTGGCCGTCAGGAAGCCTTCAGCGAACCGCCCGCCGCCCGTGTCCCCTGATCCTCCGCCCATCCGGAGGTGAATGAGTCGACCCAGGCCCTCAATCCGCTCGTGCAGTCGCAGAGCCGTTCCCAGAATCGAACCGACGATCAGTGAGCCGATCATGACCATACCGAGTCGCGCACCATACGTGGGCACGCCGGCCCCAAAGTTGCTTACCGCGCGGCCCATGCCCAGGACCGACGCATCGATGGCCAGCGTGACGGTCACCAGGCCCAGGCAATCCAAAATGATCCGTTGATAGCGCTGGGGGATCTTCGCGGCCAGCAGCAGGCCGACCGTGGAGCCGACCGCGACGGTGGCCACATTGACTATCGTGCCGTTGAAGATCGACCACATGACCGCGCTCCCGCTGCCTCGAACGCTATTCGCCCCCTTATTCATCGTCAATGTCACACGAGCAATCCGTCTCGACGCTTTGACTTTTCGATATATCGCCGCTTTTCTTTAGGCGTGCCTGAACTGCCTGAAGTCGAGACGATCGCCAGCCGACTGGCCGCCCATCTGCCGGGGGCGGTCATCGAGTCGGTCCATATCCACCGCGCGGACATTATTCACCACGGCGGCGAGACCGTGGCGAGCGGATTGACAGGCATGAGGGTTGCGGCCGTCGATCGGCACGGCAAGCGGCTCTTTGTTCGACTGGACGGCGGCGATCTCGTCGTCCACCTCGGAATGACGGGCTGGCTCACACTGTTGCCCGCGTCGGAACCAGTCCTGCCGCACACCCACGTCCGATTCGCCTTCACCGGTCGGACGGATGAACTGCGCTTTCGCGATCCACGCCGATTCGGCGGGATCTGGTTCTTTGGCGCCGGCGAGAATGGCCAAGCGCAGCGGCTGAATACGTTGGGCCCTGATGCCCTCTCGATTCGAGTGCCCGTGCTTCGCACCCTGCTCAAACGCCGGCGGCAGATCAAGGCCCTTCTGATGGACCAGCAGGCGATCAGCGGTTTGGGCAACATCTATTGTGACGAGGCCCTGTTCTCCGCGCGGATTCACCCGCTCACGCTCGCCGCCGCACTTTCCGAATCGCAAGTGCGGAACCTGGCCTGCGCGATCCGGAAGGTGCTTCGTGCCTCCATCCGATCCGGTGGTACGACCATCAGCGATTACCGGGGAGCCGACGGCCAACAGGGCGATTTTCAAAATCGGCTGCGGGTCTACGATCGCGAAGGCGGCCCGTGCACTCGCTGCGGCGCGAAGATTCGTCGCATTCTCGCCGCGGGGCGCTCGACACACTACTGCCCCCGCTGCCAGAAGCGCCGGCGGTGAGCGACGGTCCGCCGCCGATCAACCGAACTTCGGCGTTAGCCCCAGACTCTTGCGGACGACGGACAACTGACCGGCGTGCAGTCCTTCGTGCCAGGCGATCATGGACATGAGGACGGCGCGATTGGCGGCGAAGTCTGCGAGGTCGCTCTCGAGGGGTTTGAGCAGCTCCGCGTCGCTCATCGACTTGAACCAGCCGATCATCTCCTGGCGGTTCTTGTCGAGGGCCTCCTTCACCTCGGCGATGGGCGGGTAGACCTTCGGGTCGGAGGTCGGCTTGGAGCCCATGAAGAAGAGCTTCTCCCACTTCTCAAAGCGGTTGTACGGGCGACCGCCGACGCCCTTGAGGAAGAACTCGTCGGTGCAGGCGAGGTGCCCCAGGATCCACAGCGGGTGGTTGGCGCCCGCGCAGGGCTGGTGGCAGATCTTGTTGTCGGGAATGTCCTCGAACAGGCCCAATGACACTTTTCGCGAAAAGGCCAACGCCGCCAGACCGGTTTCCAACAAATGGCTTGACATATTGATTCTCCCTATCGCTCGCCTAATGGTCCCGGAGTATAGGATGACCACGATCACGCCGGGTTACAATACCTTTCCGTCTATAACGAGGGCTCGGCATGACGCCATCACTCGATATTCGCTCGGCCACGGCGGACGATCTACCGGACATCCTGCGTCTGTATGCCCTTCCGGAGTTTGACGACGGGCGCACGCTGAGCCTGGACGAGGCACGGAATCGCTTCGAGGGGCTGCGACGGTATCCCGATTACCACATCTACGTGGCGTGGCAGGCCCGCCGCATCGTCGGCACGTTCGCCTTGCTGGTCATGGAAAAACTCAATCATCTGGGAACGCCCTCGGCGATTGTGGACGATGTCATCGTCGCGACGGAATGCCGGAGTCAGGGGATCGGTCGCCGGATGATGGAACACGCCATGCAACTCGCCCGTCAGAAGGGATGCTACAAGCTCGCCCTGTCGACAAATGTTAAACGCGCCGAGGCCCATCGGTTTTATGAATCCCTGGGCTTTGTCAGGCACGGTTACAGCTACATCATCAATCTTGACTAGAGGGGCGGGCCCCTTCGTGGCGCGCCATAAACCCGGCAAAACGGGCCAAATTCGGGGGTCACTTCCTTGTGCGTTTCGGCTACAATACGGCTACGGCTGCGGGGCTCTCGCGCAGAGTTGCGCTGAGAGGACGGCAGCCGCGTTTTTTTGGAGATTTGGTGCGATGGTCTCAAGATCGCTCTTGCTGCTGGCCCTCCTCGGCAGCGTCGCTTCAACCGCCCTGGCGGGCGTCAAGATCGGCGACCCGGCGCCGGACATTACGGCCGGCGCGTGGTCCAACCTGCCGCCCGGCATGAAGACGCTCCCACTGGAGTACCTCAAAGGCCAGATCGTGATGCTCGAGTTCTGGGCGACGTGGTGAGCGCCCTGCCGCTCTGGCATCCCGCATCTGGTTCAGATGCAAGACAAATATAAGGACAAGGGCGTTGTACTGCTCGCGCTGACCGATGAGCGGTTGCAGACGGTGTCTCGCCTCATGACCGCGATGAAGGTCAACTATCTCGTGGGCCTGGAGTCTTCGCGCACGCGTGGCGCGTACGGGGCCCGTGGTTTTCCCACCGTCTATGTGATCGATCCTGACGGCAAGGTCGCGTTCTGGGGGACGAGCGCCAGGGCCGCCGAGGCGGCGATCGACAAGCTGCTTGTGGAAAAGCCGCCCAAAGTCGCGAAATCGGTCGCGACGCGGCATGCGGACGAACGGATCGCCCAGGCCGACCGGCTGCTTAAAGAAGGAAAAAAAGTCGAGGCCCTGCGGGAATACCAACGGATCGTTTCGGATTTCGGAGACGCGCCGGTGGCCAAACAGGCCTCCAGCCAGATCGAGTCGCTGAAGTCGGATCCCAAGCTGGCGGAAATGATCGCCCGCGCCGAAGCCAACGCCAAACAAGAAGCGCGCTGCGACAAGCTGCTGCACCTGGCCCGCGCCCTGGCCAACGCGGGGCACCCGGGCCAGGCGAGGCAGTATTACGACCAAGTGGCCAAAGATTGCGCGACGACGCAGTACGCCGACCTGGCGGCCAGGGAACGGGCGAGTTTGAACAGGGCCGGCGCGTCCAAGGACGGCAAGGGCTCGTAGCCGCCCCGCTAGCGGGCAGACGTTCGTCTCATGTTTCGCCTGTCAGTGCCGGTAGGCCCAAAAGGCATAAAGTCTGCCCGGACTCCTCCCACTTCAAGCCGGTTGTAGACTGACGGTGCCATGCTGCGCGACATGGTGAAACCGCTATAGCGACGGTATCGTTGCCTCCAAAGGAGGCCGTGATGGCGACACCCGCAAGTTCGATTTTGTACTTTGCTATCGCTGCGATTCTCGGAGCCCTTGGACAGTATCTTTACAAGAGCGGAGCCGACCAAGCGTCGGGCGCTATAGGGTCGTACCTCTTTAATCTTCGATTGGCGGGCGGCGTATTGTGTTACGTCGCGGTGATGGTCTTATTTGTTGCGGCCTTCAAACGGGGAGGCGCGTTAGCGACGCTCTACCCAATATACGCAAGTACATTTATTTGGGCCGCGGTGATTGCCCGGGCCGCCTATGGGACACCCATCAAACCGGCTAATATCGGAGGAATGATCCTGCTGGTCGGGGGAATGTACTTGATGGGACGATAATGGGAAGCGATGTGTATCACGCCACCGATCGTCGGCCGATCGCTGCACGACAATGGGCCGTCATGAATCGATTGGCGGCGGCGTTGGCCCGTGCCGGAGTTTCGGCAAACGCCATCTCCCTTTCTGGAATGATCTGCGCAATCCTTGGCGGCGTGTGTCTATGGCAGACGGCGACCGCGGATGTCATCCCGTTGAGGATTACCTGGTTGGCGGCAGCAGCCTTGATCCAACTGCGTTTGTTGGCCAATCTGCTCGACGGAATGGTGGCCATTTCGACCGGAAAAGCCTCACCGCTTGGCGAACTCTTTAATGATGCTCCCGATCGCATTTCGGATGTCGCTATCCTCATCGGCATGGGTTACGCGCTGGGGGGTCACCCGATCCTTGGTTGGGTGGCTGCGCTACTGGCGCTCCTGACTGCTTACGTTCGCGTGCTGGGCAAATCATTGGGAGTGCCCTCGGATTTCCGCGGCCCGATGGCCAAGCCGCATCGAATGTTCTTCGTTACTGTCGTGGCCCTTTTGAATGCCGCTGCTCCTTCAGGCCTCCAACAATTGAGCCCGGTGTTGTGGTGTCTGGCAGTGATTTGCGTCGGTTGTTTGATTACGATAGGACGCCGCATGTTGAACATTGCATCGGCGCTGCGGAGCCGACCCCGATGATCCCGTCTCGCCGAGGGTTTTTCGAAGTCCACGGCGTAATCGACGATGCGTTCGTTCTGTATTCTGTTATCACCATCGGCGCTATGCTCGGATTGACGCCCCTTTTCATTGTCGCACTTGGAAAGTCCGGCTCCGTCGGCCCTCCGCTCGTGAAGGAATTGTGGACCCGGTACTTTTCGTGGCTAATTCTGGCCCCGTTGATGATCGGGCCGGTTCTCCTGGGGGCGCCCTACGCCATCATGGCGGTTGGAGTACTCAGTTTGCTTTGTTATCGAGAATATGCGCGCGCCACGGGTCTGTTCCGCGAACGGCTGATGAGTTCGATGGCCGTCCTGGGAATTGTCGGCGTGGCGCTCTCGTCGCTGGACAATTGGTATGGGCTCTTCACGTCGCTAGCGCCGTTGATTGTGGGGCTGATTGCGGCCGTCGCCATTCTTGCCGATCGGCCGTCGGGGTACATTCAACGCGTCGGGCTGAGCGTCCTGGGCTTCATGCTCTTCGGCATGTGCCTGGCCCACTTCGGCTTCCTGGGCAACCACCTCCGCTTCCGACCCATGATGATTTGGCTTCTCTTTTGCGTTCAGATGAACGATGTCTTCGCCTACATCTGTGGAAAGTCCTTTGGGCGACGCAAGCTCGCCCCGCACACCAGTCCGAACAAGACGATCGGCGGCGCCGCGGGCGCCTTGGCGCTGACGACGATCCTAGCGGCGGGCCTTGCGAGGATCGTCTTTTACGACACGGTCCTGGCTGAATGGCGACACGTCATATTCATGGGAATCACGATCAGCCTGATGGGCCAAATCGGCGATTTGCTACTGTCCAGCGTCAAACGCGACGTGGGAATTAAGGATATGGGCGCGGCGTTTCCTGGTCACGGGGGGGTCTTGGATCGATTCAACAGTCTTTTATTGGTCTCTCCCGCCATCTTTCATTATTTGAAATATTATCTCGACGAGGGATGGAACGAACAGGTTCGTGTCTTCTCGGGATCTCTATAGCGATCGCCTTCGCGATGGTTGATGATGCAGAAATGGGAATTACGACCGGCGCGCGATCACGGGTTGTCGCTCGGCGACCAAGTTCGAAGCACGCATCGTGAAGGGGGGTTGATCAGCGCCGTGGCGAACTACGCCTCATGCGTTGTGATCGGCTTTTACCTAAAGACGGTTCATCGACTCTCTATCGAAGGCCAGGACCATCTGCCGACCTCAGGGCCGTATGTATTGGCGGCCAATCATTCCAGTCACCTGGACTCGCTTGTGCTGGCTTCGGCGGTCTCCCGGCAACAGCGTACACGAGTATATCCGATCGCTGCAGGCGATACCTTCTTCTCAAGCCCTATCACTGGATTACTTTCCGCGCTTCTGATCAATGCCCTGCCGATGTGGCGCCAACGCCGATGCGGCCACGCATTGGCGGACCTTCGGCAGCGCCTGACGGAGGACGACTGCATTTACATCGTGTTTCCCGAAGGCACTCGAACTCGAACGGGCCAAATGGCCCCGTTTAAAGCAGGGCTGGGAATGATGGTTGCCGGCACATCGGTGCCTGTTGTGCCATGCCGCTTAATCGGTACGTTCCAGGCCTTGCCTCCCAACCGTCGCCTGCCTCGGCCGGCCAGGATTTTCCTCAAGATCGGACTGCCCAAGTCGTTCGGTGAAATGCCGAATGATCGCGAAGGTTGGCAACAAGTCACGGAAGCCGTAGAGGCGTCGGTCGTTGCAATGGGATGATTTTGACGCCCCTAGAGTCGGATTTCTAAAAGGATAGTCCTCTACCACTTTCCTCCGTATAATTCCGATGTGTGTTCCCCCCCATGAATATCCTCCTCGCCAATCCCCGCGGCTTTTGTGCCGGTGTTGACCGCGCCGTGAAGATCGTTGATCTGGCCCTCGAAGTCTTCGGGCCGCCGGTCTATGTTCGCCGGGAGATCGTACACAACAGCCACGTCGTCCGCGGGCTCCGCGAAAAAGGAGCCGTCTTTGTAGAGGAATTGTCCGAGGTGCCTGCCGGGGCGGTCGCGATCCTGAGCGCGCATGGCGTTGCGCCGACCGTCTTCAAAGAGGCCGAGACCCGCGGCCTGCGGCTGATCGACGCGACCTGCCCGCTGGTCACCAAGGTCCACCTCGAAGTCCACCGCTTCGTCAAGCAGGGCTATCACATTGTCCTGATCGGCCACGCCGGTCACGACGAAGTGATCGGCACGATGGGCCAGGCCCCCGGTCATATCACGCTCGTCGAAAACGAAGCGCAGGCCCGCACTGTTACGCTGCCGCCGAACGAACAGCAGCCGGGGGCCGCTGCTCCACAAAAGAAGCTCATGGTCCTGACGCAGACGACGCTCGGCGTCGATGACACCGCGGGCGTATTGGCCGTCCTGCGGGAGCGCTTTCCCGCACTAGATTTGCCGCCGACGGATGATATCTGTTACGCGACGCAGAACCGCCAGGATGCCGTGAAGGCGATGAGCGGCAGCGGCATGGACCTGCTGCTTGTCGTCGGCTCGCGGAACTCCAGCAATGCCGCCCGACTGGTGGAAGTCGCCCTAGCTCGCGGTGTCCGAGGTCATTTGATTGACAGTGCGGATGAGATTCGCCCGGAGTGGGTTCGCGACGCGAACTCGATCGGCGTCACGGCCGGGGCCAGCACGCCGGAGACCGTCGTGCAGGCAGTCCTCGATCACCTGCGGTCACTCGGGGCGGGCGATGTTCAACTCTGTACCACGGCCGAAGAAAGCACGACGTTTCAACTTCCGCCGATGTTGAAGAAAGCACTTGCGGAGCGCCCCACCCCTCAATCCCTCAATCCCTTAATCCCTTAATCCCTCCGGTTACCCCAACATCGTCACGCAGCAGACGAGCCAGACCGTGGCGAGGATGTCAACGACGATGCCCGTCGCGGCCATGAAGCGCAGCGGCACGCGCCGCGTGCCATAGACGATCGCGTTCGGCGGCGTGGAGATCGGCAGGGCGAAGCCCAGGCTCGCCGCCAACGACACCAGCCAGATCGCCTGTACTGGAGAAATCGACAGCGCCTCGGCCAGTGAACCGGCGATCGGGACCATGAGCGAAGCGGTCGCAGTGTTGCTCGTCAGCTCTGAGAGCAGGACCGTCGCGAAAGCCAGCGCAAGCATAAGTACCAGCGGCGGCAGTTTCACTCCTGCCAGTCCCTGCGCGAGCGCACCCGCGAAGCCACTGGTCTCCAACATCCGCCCCAGTGTCAGACCGCCGGCGATCAGGAAGAGCGTATCCCAGTCCAACGCCTGAAAGTCGCGGCGATCGAGGATCGGCCGCGCGTCGGGACCGGGCCGAACGACAAACAGCACCCAGGCGAGCGCGATCGGGACGAGCGATTCGGGCAGATACGTCCGGATCCAAATCGCCGCGGGTTCGTCCGGCGACGTCACGCTCTTCACGATACCGGGAACCAGCCACAAGAGTATCGCCGTGATGAAGGCCCCGATGACCCAGCGTCGCGCCGGCCGCGAGCTCCCCGCCGGGCGGTCAGCGGCATCATCTCCCAGCATCGGCCCGACGTCGGTCAGCGTCGGGTCGTCGAATATTCCAGGGGCGTTGCGGCGCGCTGCGGCCGAACCACGCCCCATGGCCGTCGCCAGACGTAGGACGCCCCAGCCGATGAGCGTCGTCCCCAGCCAGACGGGCACGCCGACTTTCATCCACGAGACGAAGCTGACGGTCGCGTCCAGTTTTTTCATTGCCGCATAGCCGATGAAGTTCGGCGCGGTCCCGACGGGTGTGGCCATGCCGCCGAAGGTGGCTCCCCAGGCCAGCGCAATGAGCAGCGCCGCGGGAGTGCGGCTCCGCCGCGACATGGTGATGACCAGCGGGAGCATCATCGCCGTCACGGCCGTGTTGTTCTGCATGGTAGACAGCACGCCCGAAACGGCGAGCACCACCAGGACGAGCCAGGCATCCGATCTTCGTCCGCCGCCTCCCAGCATGCGCATTCCTAAGAGACCGTCGAAGACGGCATGTTTTTCAAGGGCGCGCGCCAGCAGGAAGGCCCCCAGAAACAGAAAAATGATCTCATCTCCCCACGCGGCGACGGCGTCCTTCCATGAAAGCAGCCCTGCAAAAGTCGCCGCGATAGGGATGGCCATGGCCACGACACCCAACGGCGCGACCTCCGTGATCCAGAGGACGAGCGTGACCAACACGATCCCGGTCGCGCGGCGGATGGAGATCTGGTCGTGCCAGGGATACAGGGCACAGGCCAGATAAAGCCCCGCCGCGATTGCAAAAATGACCGGCCTTCCTTGTCGCACCACGACGAGCACCTCGTCGAGCAGTATCACGGCGATGTACACGATCGGCCAGAGGATAGGGGAAGGCGACGGCGAATCGCCTATGGAGAAACCGGCAAAGTGGTTGTGGTGCGGGCTGGTGTGCCCGACGACAAAGTCGGTCGAGGGACCGCGTTTTCACGGGCAAGGAAAGCGGCAATTTCACGGGCGGCGATTTCGCTGCCTTTGCGAGAGTAGTGATCACTGCGATTGACGAAGCTCGCCGGGATATCCGGTTCGCCGGCCAACTCTTCAATCAGGTCCGTGAAGGGAATTCTCTCCTCGTTCAGAAAATCGTGCAGGCTTTGGTAGGTGAGTTCACCGTGTTCGGCGAATCGGTAAATGTCGCGGGGAGGAGGTAGGATCACGACCAGACCGTTGCTCCCCTTGGCGGAGGCGAATGCCCGAAAGCGCAGGATGATGGCTTTCATGACGGCGAAGGCCTCGCAATTCGGATCGTAAAGCGCAGTGTGCGCCGCTCTATTCGTGACTGCGATTCGTACTCGGCTGTACAGAAAAGGCACTCTCGCCGCCAATCGATAGGAATAGGGAAAGCGGATTTGCCACGGCGCGCCCGCTCCCAACGCAGCGCCATATCCGAACCAATAGTCATACCGGCGCGCCATTTCGAGCAGTTTTTCGGGATGATCGATGAGAATATCGCGCACCGCCTCGGGCGTCTTCCAGGGATTGAAGAGCTCCATCCCACCGGCTTTCAAGATGAACCGAGGTTTGGGCGGCGCGAAACCGCTCTCGTAGAAGCCTTTGAAGATGCTGACGACTCGGTTGATGTTCTCAGGCTGTATGCACAGCAGTACCGTTGATGAGGGCGCGCGATCGTATTGCTTTTCCAGGCACAGGAGGGCTTGATCGGTGCCGTAGCCGGTGCCGCCGAAATTGAGAACGCCGACGTTGAGGCGCGACTCCAGGAGCGTCGGCCATGCATCGTCGACCGAGGCTCCGTGACAAAACGTATAGGAGTCGCCGTAGGCGCTGATGGTGTGCCTCAAGTTGTGGTATTCATGTCGACTTCTGGCGCCCAGCGAGTTGATCGGACCGGCACGCGAGTTCTGTCGACCCGTCCATCCCAAGTCCGCGTCGTATTGCCACAACCGATTCGTGCCGTCGAGAAACGAATTCACGCTTGCCGGCGTGATCGCCCCCATGGGATCCATCGGATAGCGAAGATTCAGCAGATGAAGCCCAAGCCAGGACAATGCCTCCAAGACGACAAGCGAGCAGACGATGGCCATTACACGAAACAGCCACTTTGGCCGTGAAGGGCGCCGCTGTATACATCGCGCCGCGCTTTGCGCAATCATAGACTTTCCTCGTCGAATTCATTCGATTATACGAAGCGAAATTTGGCTCTTCGAGCCAGCATGTTGAATTCGTGATGAGGACTGCGCGTTTACATACGCAACGTCGATGTGCGGTTAGGGGAATTCCGTAATGTCGATTTGTTGTGTCCGATTTGAGACTTGTTGGAGCGAAATTCGCGCGTCGTCGGACTTGCCTGCCGTGCCAATTGAAGCAGCTTGGGAATAAAGAAGCTCTGCCGATCTAGACGACCGGCCCGCTCCAGGACGGGCAGCGCCGCGGCGGGACCTTGCGTATGAAACGTGACGTAGCCCAACATTGCCATTCCCGACGGGTCGTCGGGGTGGCGGGCAACAAATGCCTGCAGCGCCGCCAGGTGCTCGTCGAATTCCGCCGTGTCGCCATATTCGTCGCGAATGTCGAAGGTCTTGTAGGCCAGGCTTGGCGAAAGCTCGTGGGCCCGCGCGATGTGCTGCACGCCCTCGCGATAGCGCCCGAGGGCGAACATCGCGTGACCGGCGTGCAGGCGGCACGCCGCATTCGCATGATTGGATTCCGCGGCGCCGAGCCAATGGACGACGGCCTGATCGTAATGGCCGTTTCGGAATTCACTCATGCCCTGATCGAACATCGCGGAATGCTGGTTCAGCAGGCGGCCGGCGCGCTGCGAGGCGAGAAACCAGTTGTATTCCCGGTCGGCGTCGTAGCGGCCCTGGTTGTAGGCGTCGGCGGTGTCGCCGCAGAACGGCGCGGCATAACCATAGGCATGTCCGCCACCGAATACCGGCCCGCATCCGTATGTGGATGCACCGTTGCTGGCGGGTTGTCTACCGTAATGGCGAAACGGCGTGTGCGACCGGCTCAGCGGTGCGGAAAAGGGACTGCGCTCGTAGCTGTAATCGGGGAAGGGCCGAAGATGCGGGCTCCAGTAGTCCGGCGCGTCGGGGCCGGGGACGACGTAATGGCCCGGGTTCATTTGATAGGGATCGCCGCTGGGCGTCATCGGAGGGCCGCCCGCGGCCTCCATGCGACCGGGTGCGCGATCGCCATCGAATGTTGGCTGTTGTGCAGAGATAATAGTCGAAGTAAGTGAAAGAACGACGGCCAGACCGGCGACCCAGGATCGCTGCGTCATGACAGGACCTCCGCCCCCAAGCCCACGACTATTTCATTTTAGACCCGTCCCGGGCCCAGGCGATAGTGGACAACTCAAGGTTTTCGTGCGATTAGCCCGGCGACGATTCGCCTTGGCCCAGCCGGCCCCTCGCGGTGGGTCAATATCTCCCAGCCGACAAACCACGTGGATAATTCGCCCGGTTTGAGCACGTGGGCCTCGCGGGCAGGCTTTCCGAAGCGTTCTCGTTGGGGTTCGACGAAGGTTTCATAGGCGACCAGGCCGCCAGGCTGCACCCCGGCGGCGATCTGCGGCATTAGGGGGCGGTGTAAAAAATTGACGCAGACGATGATGTCGAACACGTCCGGCGCGATAATCTGGCCCTGGGCCTCGACATCCCGGCAGGCCGTTTGCACCAAGACGCCATTCCGCAATGCCAGATCGTCGCAACGCTCCAAGGCGTCGGGGAGAATGTCCCAGGCGTCGACGTGAAGGCCCTGCGTCGCCAGATAGATGGCGTCGCGGCCGGTACCGCAGGCGATGTCCAGCGCCCGTCGACCTGCAACGTGGCCCCAAAGTGGCTTCGCATGTTCTATCGCCTCGCAGACGATTCCGTGCGGAGACCAAAGTTGGCTGGTTGAAGGGCCCGTCCGAGTCGGACCCTCGTGCAGCCACGCATCCCCGAAGGCGACTTTGGCGATGTTCCGTCCGGCCCGGTGCAGCCGCTCCGCCGCCGACATCGCTCTGGCCTCTTGTCCGTCAAAGATCACCAGCGGTGTGTCTCGCGCGGGCAGTTCGTGCATCCGCCGCCCCAACTCCTCCAGCGGAATATTCACAGCCCCCGTTCGATGCAGCCGTTCGAAGGACGCCGGATCGCGCACATCGAGCACTGGCGGCGACTCGAGACCTTCCACGTCGACCTCCTCAATCGCCGTCCAGACGAAGTTGCCAGATCGCCACATCGATCCACCGGTCGAACTTAAAGCCGATCGCCTCCAGCACGCCAACCTGGCGAAATCCCAGCGCCTCGTGGAGCTTCTCGCTAGCCGGCTGGTGGTCGGCGATCTGGGCGACGATATTGCGATGGCCGTGCGTTCGCGCCAGGGCGACCAGTTCCGTCAAGAGCAACCGGCCGATGCCGCGGCGATGTTGGTCCGTGCGAATGTACACGGAGTCCTCGACCGAGAACCGATAGGCGCAGCGATTGTTCCAGCGCGAGAGCGAGCCCCAGCCCACGACCTGCCCGCTGTCTTCGGCGACGATCGCCGGATGCGCACCGTCGTGCGCCGCCAGCCAGTCGCGCCAATATGCCTCGCCCTCCGGCTCCGTTGCGAACGTGCATGTCGCGTTGAGGACGTAGTGGTTGTAGATCGCGCTGACTGCCGGGATATCCGCCGCCCTCACCGGTCGCAGGATCATGACGTCGCTCCGAAGTAATATGGCCGCATCAGACGCACCTGCTATCATACGTCCTGCGTCAAGGATGAGTTTGGACTCTCAATCGATTGAAACGATGACCCCTTCAGACACTTCAAAGATCGCCGAAGAAAAGCGGATCGCCCTGGCGCTCGAACGCCCGCTGACGGACGATGAGGTTCGGCCGGTGGACCTGCACCTCGATCGCAAGGAGGGGCTGCGGATCAAGTGGGCCGACGGCGCGGAGAGCCTTTTCCCTCTAGCCTACTTGCGAAAGCGCTGCCCGTGCGCGACCTGCCGCGAGACCCGCGAGCAACCGCCGGCGCTTACGGGGATGTCGCTGACGATCCTGCCCGCGGGGATCGAGCGCGCGACGGTCTTCGCGGACGCGCATCTTGTCGGCCGTTACGCAATTCAGATCACGTGGGCGGACGGTCATTCGACGGGGATTTACGATTTTCGGTATTTGCGGGCGATCAGTCCCTGAGGAGAGCCGCTACTCCGCTTCGACAAGCATCAATTCGCCTGTGAGCTGGGTCCGGGCGACGCGTTCGCGGAGCTCGCGAATGGCTTTGCGGATGAGCGGCTGGTGGGGATAGAGGGCGAGCGCGTCGCGGTAGGACTTGAGCGCCTCGGCATAGTGCCCGATCGCGGCGTAGCAGTGGGCGATGTTGGCAAGGGCCCCGAAGTGGAGCGGGTTGAGTTCGTACGCCCGCCGCGCGTCGCGCAGCCCTTCTTCGTACTCCCCGCGAAGGTAGTGCGCCTGGCTTCGCTGGTGAAAGGCCTCGGCGTATGTCGGCTGCGTGCGGATTAACTCGGTCAGCATCGGCACGACATTTTCCGTTTCGCCGTTGCGGATGGCCTGGGCGATCTTGCCCAGCACGGCCTGCGGCAAGGAACCCTTGGCGCGGAACCAGATCGACCACAGGGCGTCTTCCGCCGCTTCGACCACGTCGGGATTTTCGTGTCCCAAGAGATGTATCAGGGAGGGACCGGCCTTGCCGCTTCCAACCACTCCCAGGCTAACAGCGGCCGCGCGGACGACCGCCTCATTGTCATCTTCCAGCAGGAGGGCGAGGCATTCCGGAGACCACTCGCCTTCGAGGGCGGCAGCCAGGCCGACCCGGTCTTTCCGATCGAGGTAGGGAGCGGCAAGTTGAACCAGCCGCTGACCGGCGTACCGCTGTTCATCCATGAAAAAATCCCTGAGAATGTCCGTTAAGCGGGCTGCGGCGAATGACCAGCCCGCATTGCTCCGGGGCCCCCGGACGGTCCGGCGCGACGGCGGTTTCGAGATTGGCGGCTCGCCTCGCGCAACTTTCGAACTGCAAAAACAAGTATACCTTTTCGCACCCGCTCAGTCAAACCCGGACCCTGTTATTTCTTTGGCCGCCGCACTAGCATCACCTGTGAATTAACGGCAATGATTGCCGGGCCTCTCGGTTCAGCAAAATTATGCAGCCTGACATACTGAAAACCCTGCTTCAATCAGTGAAAGACGGTAGGACAACCATCGCGGAGGCTTTGGAGCGCCTGGAGCACCTGCCTTTTGAGCCGCTGGAATTCGCCAACGTGGACCACCATCGGTCGCTGCGCTGCGGCTTTCCGGAGGTCATTTTCTGCCCCGGCAAGACCACCGAACAGATCGTGACCATCTTTACCCGCTTGGCCGCGAGCGGTGTTAATGTCCTGGCGACGCGCGCTGCGCCTGAGCAATACGAATCTGTCCGCTTCGCCTTCCCCGCCGCGGATTACCATCCGGCCGCGCGCTCGATTACGCTGCGCCAACTGCCGCCGCGCGCCTGTACGGGGACGATTGCGCTGGTGACCGGCGGGACGAGCGACATTCCCGTGATTGAGGAGGCCCGCGTGACGTGCGAGATCATGGATCAAAAGACGGCGCAGTTTTACGACGTCGGTGTGGCGGGGATCCATCGCTTGCTGGCGCACTCCAAGGCCCTGCGCGAGGCGCGCGTCGTCGTCGTCGCGGCGGGGATGGAAGGGGCCCTGGCCAGCGTCGTCGGTGGTCTCGTTGAGGCCCCGGTCATCGCCGTACCGACGAGCGTCGGCTACGGGGCGAGCTTTCAGGGCCTCGCGCCGCTGCTCACGATGCTGAACTCCTGCGCGACGGGGGTAGGCGTCGTGAATATCGATAACGGGTTCGGGGCGGGGTATCTGGCGTCGACGATCAATCGGTTGGGAGATAATTAAGGGTCGTATCTTCTCTTCGCTCCAACGTGCCGGGCAGCATCACACGCGCTAGAATCAACCGGTGGCGCATGTTTCGTAAAAGCTACAAATCGCTGATGCTCTTGGTGGTTGGCGCGTCGTGTTCTCAACCGGTTCATCCGCCGGTGCGCGAGGTGTCGATTCCGGATCGGCCGGTAATTTATGTCCGCACGGCGGATGGCGGGCTCGTGCCCGAGCAGCAGGCGGGTGATGATGATCTCCGGGATTCGCGGTGGCGCAGCGGCGAGGGGTTGCCGGAGGCGGTGCGGCTCCGCTACAGCCGACCGGTCGGCAAGGGTCCGCCGCCGATCGACAGGACTACGGCCGAGCCGATTTATCCGCAGACCTATTACGTGCGACCGGAGCACACCTCGACGGGTTACATCGAAGGCCGCTACGGCCGAACCGGCGACTTTACACCGGGCGAGCATACGTCGCGGGAATATATCCCCGGCCACTATCGCGGCGACGGCACCTACACTCGGCCGGAGCATACGCCGAGCGGCTATATCCCGGGCCACTATCGGGCGGTGCCGCAGCCGGGCAACCCGGCCTCACAAATCGGTGCCAGAAATCCGTAATTCGGCCGCGGGGCGGCTTTTCCCTGCAAGAGGCCGTTCGGCAAAAAAGTCCACCTGGCCGGTAACCGCCTCGTGTCTCGGGCATCCAATCGGATGCCATGAACACTCAACAAGACTCTGAACCCCGCCTCACGCTTCTCGCCCTGGCCATCGCCGCATTCCTGTTGGCCTCCGGCTGTGCCCGGCCGATGCTCACCGTCAACGATGTGATCGCGGTCAATGGCCTGCAGACGACCTTCGATGCCTACGCGGAACATACCGCCCCTATTGGTCACGTCGACAAACTGCTCGGCGTCAACGTCACGTTCCTCGCCGACGGCAAGGAGATCGGCACGGCGACCACCGACTCCCGCGGGTTTGCGCGGTATTGTTGTCGTGTCCCCCAGGGGGCCCAACTGATTGAGGGCCGTGCCGAGATCGATGGCCGTGCATTAAAGGGCCTGGGCCGTGTGTTTGTCTGGGACCCGGTGCGGACGACCATCGTGGTGGACATCGATGAGACGATCTCAGCGACGAATTACGGAACGCTCATCGACGGCAAGGAGGAGGACATCGGATCGCAACCGCTTGCTGGCGCGGCCGAGGCGGTGGGGCGATTGGCCAAGAGGTTCAACGTCCTCTATGTGAGCGCCCGGCCCCGGTTTTTATTGGAGAAGACGCGTCGCTGGCTATCCCGCCACGGCTTTCCCGCCGGGCCGGTCATCACCACGCCGAGCCTCGCCGAGGCGATTCGCGTGCAGAAGTTCAAGGGTGGAACGATCGCCGATCTGCAGGTCCTCTCCGACGGACTCCTGATCGGAATCGGAAATGCGCGGACGGACTCCGAGGCCTACGCGGCGAACGGACTTCTTCCCATCATCATCGACGATGCCGACAGCAATCGCTTCCGTTCGCACGCGGTCGTCGTGCGGAATTGGGCCATGGTCGAGAAATTCTTCGAGGCCAACAAGGAGGTCTTGGAGGCGCCGGCGCGATTGCGGCAGGCCCTCGCCGGCGAGGAGTTTCTGCTGCGGCCGGTCATCAAGTGGCAGCCGACGTAAGGGCCCCCCCTACCGCGGAGTTGCAGAGGCCGTGGGGGATTTGGGGGCCTGTTCCTGTTGGCGCTTCTGCTCGCGGACACGCTTGAGGGCGTCGGCGTAGGGTTCAAAAACGGCCCGCTCCTCCGGCGTCGTATTCTCCATGATCCAGCGCTGCACTTCGTCGGGACCGCCGGCAAAGTCGCTCTTGAAGCTCCGGCCCAGGTCCTTGAATAGAAACCCTTCGCTAATGTACTGATCCAGGCGTTCGGAAATAAACGCGTTACGATCGCCGGGATTTGTGAGCTGCGCATATCGCCGGGCATCCTCCATCCCAGCCCGCTTGAAATGCCGCGTGATGGCGGCGACGAATCGCTTTCGTGCATCCTCATCCATGCCCTCGAAGTACTCCTTGAGTTCTTTCCGGGGGCCCTCCTGCATGACTTGGGCCTTCCACTGTTCGAGGAATTGCTTTTGCTCGATTTGCGCCAGGCTGTTCAGGCCCCGCTCGTTGCTGATGTACTCGACAACCTCGCCCGCCGTCGCGGTCTGGATGATCGGCCGCGCCGGTGTCATCGCCGAGTTGTATGCGATCCACCCGACCAGAAGCGCCAGGCCGACCGCGCCCCCGGCGTACGCCGCGGTGCGATGGCGCTTAATTGTGCTTTTCACTTCACCGGTCGTCATCCAAGGTTCTCCAATCTCGGTACGGCCGCGACGGCCGCGCGCCGATCGATTATTTCTTTTCGTTCCGGGCAGTTCGCGGTTTCAAGTCGGCGTTCAGTGTGTTGAATGATCCGCCGCCGTCGCCCGCGTGAAACGGCGCGAAATCCGCGAGCAGCGGCTGGTCCGCCCGGCCCATGCCGAAACCCTTGGCCTGGGCCAGCGATTCCTCCCCGACCTTCTTACCGCCGTATGCCTCGCCCCAGAGCCATTCGTAGCTCGTTCCTTCGGTCTCGAACCACGTCGTCTCTTTGGGAAACTTCTTGGTTAACGCACTCTCGGGCGACAGCTCGCGCTGGTCGGCTGGACAATGAAAAACCGCCCGACCGCCACTAACGTACCGATCCAGGACATTCGGGAGGGTTGGCCAGGGCGGCGTATGCAGCTCCACCGTTGCAAGCTTGGCAACATATGGCCAACGCTGGTCGGAATCCGCCAAGTAGGATGTTAGCGCCTTGCCGATGGTGTCCAAGTTAGAAAGGCATTGGGTGCGTTTCGCGTCAATGTTGCTGGAGCCGATGTTCGGCAGCAACAGCCATGTCGCGCCCGCCAGAACCAACAGGCCGAGCAAGACCTCAATTCGCGTAACCGCTTTTCGCATCAAAGGTTGAATAGCATTTCCTTACGCTCTGGCCCGGCGAGTTGGGTCGTTTCAAATCAAACGGGCTCCAGAGACCCACTTAACGAGTCTGGAGCCCGCACACTTCAATGACAGGTTATAGGCCGGGCGTACGCCCGTCAAGCATCCTCATCGACTTGGGCATCATCGTCTGTTTTTCCCTTGGCTGACGCCGGTTTCGACTGCGCCTTCTCGGTCTTATCTCTCTGCCAGACACGGACTTCCGTAATCTCCGAGGTAAACTCGGCGGCCTCCTCGGCATCATGGCAATAGACCACGAGTCGGCGGGTTTCCCTGGGCATCAGCGGGCCGCGCCAATCGTTGTCGATCTGGAGCGGGGTGGCCGCACAGATGTTCTTCTCGGTGACGGGCGTCCCCTCCTCGTCCGTTCCGACCACGCGCATCGACAGCAGTGAGATCATCTCATCTCCCTGGTTTTCTACAACGACCCCAACCTTCCTGCCGCCCCAGCGGTCCGCCTTGGCGGTTTGTTTGACCGTGATCTTCAACGAATCGCGATATTCCGGCCTCCGGACATCGTCGAGGGTGTCGGCCAGGGCCGGCGGTAGCGAGGCGCGGAGTTCGGGAAGAATTTCGACGGTCTCCTGAATGAGCGTGGGCAGGTCGCTCGTCTTCTTGTCAAAGACGTGGACGCTATAAGCCGCAAGGCCCACCACCGATACGATGGCGGTAATGAGCACGCTGCTGATCCCTAACGCCGCGATGGATAGAAACGAAACGGGCTTTCGTACGACCGTGGTTCCGGTGTCTTTGAACATGGCTGTCTCCTTGCAGGTCTGATGGGCGCCGCCGCAGCGACGACCCGAAACAGGCGTCATCCTCACCGGTAATATTGAGGGGACGCCCGGATTTATTCCAATGATCACGGCCGATTTTGCGGGTCCAGTTCCCAAGGCCGGATTGCGGCCAACCTCTTCAAGGGGGCCTCCGGGGCCATCCGATAACAGGAACAGCCTAAAAGGCCCTAATGACGGAAATCCTTGATCAAAGCGAGGTTGACGCCCTTCTCGCGGCGGTTTCCACAACGCCCACGGGCGAGGCCGGCGGGACCGCGCCACGATCGCCAGACCCGGCACTAGAAGCCGTCGTTTACGACTTCAAACGTCCCGAACGGGTCAGCAAGGACCAGATGCGCTCGCTCCAGGCGATCCATGAGGGGTTCGCCCGCAATTTCGGCGCCAGCCTCTCGGCTTTCCTGCGAACGATCGTCGAGACCCGCGTCGCGACGACCGAGCAGCTTACCTACAGCGAGTTCATCCACTCCCTTCCTAGCCCGACCTGCTTCACGCTCATCTCCGCCCCGCAACTCTCCGGTCAGATCTGCCTGGAGATCAGCCCGCTCATCGTCTTCCCCATTGTGGACCGGCTCCTGGGCGGGTCCAACGCGGATATCTTCATCCCGCAGCGGCCGCTCACGTTTATCGAGTCGCGGCTGGTCCATCGCCTCCTCGAGCGTGCGATGATCAACCTTTCCGAGGCGTGGTCGGAATTGCTCGACGTTCGCTTTGAGATTGCCGGGACCGAGAGCAACCCGCACATGGTGCAGATCGTGGCCCCGAACGAAGTCGTCGTGGTCATCGGCTTCGAGATCAAGGTCGGCTCGCGCGCCGGCACCATGAGCCTCTGCCTGCCCTTCAACGTCATCGAGCCGGTCGTGGGCAAGCTGGCGACGCAAAGCTGGCAGGTCCGTCCCGGCGTGGCCAGCGCGAAAGGCGAAGTACGCCGCGTTACGCAAACCCTGCACCGCGCCGACGTCGATCTGCGGGCCTATCTCGGTGAAACACAGATGACCGTGGCGGACCTTCTCTCGCTGGCCCCCGGCGATGTCATCAAGCTGGAGAAGCTGGTCGAACGGGATTTTGTCGTTCGCATCGAGGGGCGAAACAAGTTCGCCGGCCGTCTCGGGAAGCTCCGGGGCAACCGCGCTTTGCAGATCACCCGCGGCGCGCTGCCGGAAGAATCGCTGTAGCCCTTTCGAACCGAGTTCTCGAGTTCCAGCGCCTTCGATCACCGCCATGGCGCGGGCGGGAGTTTTGTCCTAGAATCCGGCAACGCGTTTCGGAGGACGTTTTGGCCATGATTCGACGTATTCGACGACCTCTCAGTCTTTCCCTGATTAGTCTCCTGGCCCTGACGGCCGCATCGTGTCAGCAACCGGCCGCCGCCCAAACGCAGCGTCCCGAACCGGCGCCGCCGAGGGCACACCTGCGGCTTGAACAGATCACGCCGGCGCCGCAATTGCCCCCGGAAACAACGACGGGGCCCGCCGAGCCGGTTCCGCAGGCGCAGCGCTATCTCCGGACGGGTCAGGAGCGGTTTGACGAACGGCTCTGGGCGGATGCGACGGCGGCGCTGGAGAAGGCCCTGGAAATTGATCCGCGCCTCGCCGAGGCACGAGTGCTTCTGGCCCGCGCGGCGATGCAGTACGGCAATGCGTCGCTGGCTGAAAGTCATCTTAAAGAGGCCCTCAAAGACCGGCCGCGCGATCCGGCGATTCATCGCCTGCTGGGAGAGGTCGCGCTTCAGGACCGGCGCTTTGACGAGGCGATTGCCGCGTTCCGCACCGCGATCCTGGCCGGTCAGTCCTCGTCCAACAATCCGGAGGTGGCGCTCGCGCACCTGTCCCTGGCATTGGCGCTAAAAGAGGTGGGTTACTTTTCGGCGGCAGCCGAGGAACTGGAGGCGTTCGCAGCGTTGACGGCGCAGCCGACCAAAGAAATGCGCGAGTATCACGAACTGAACGAAGCGATGCTGCTGTACCGCGCCAAGCTCTCCGTCATGATCGGAGAGCTTCATGAAAAACTCGGCGCGTTTGATCGCGCGATTGCGGCGTACGAACGCGCCGCGGCCGAGAACCCGGAGGACCCGAATCTTCGCAAACGCCTCGCGCTGGCGCTGGCCCGCGGCGGTCGGACGGCCGAGGCCGTCGAACAGGCCCGAAAGGCGCTAACGGAGAAGCCGGATGATGCGTCGGCCCTGGATCTTCTGAAGGAAGTATGCGAGCTTTCCAAGGCGCCGGAGCGCTTCGATGCCGAATTGGTCGAACTCGCCCGACAGGCCCAATCGACGGAGATGCGGAAGCGCCTCGCCAGGTTGCTCCTCGACCGCAAAAAGACCGCCGAGGCCACGGAGATTTTGACCCGCGTGATTGAAGATTCACCGGACGAGTCGGAAGCCGCCTACCTTCTGGCCGGGCTGCATCTTGACCAAAAGGAATTTCACTCAGCAGTGGCGATCATGGCCGGCGCACTCCGCAGCCATCCCAGCACCTACCAGGACGCCGTGACCTTAATATCATCTTTCATCGCGCGGGACAGGGAAAAGGCGCTCTTGACTGCGTTACAAAACGCGGTTCAGGAACCAGAAAATCCCGTCCTGCGTTACCTCGTTGCCCTTATCTATTGGGCCAGCAAGGACATCCCCAATTCCCAACAGTCGCTCCAGGAGTCTCTACGATTGGACAAAGACTTCGGCCCGGCGCACGTTCTTCTGGCGACCATTGCCGCGGAGCAAAAGCGATGGGAAGAGGCCGCCCAGCACGCGGAGGACGCCATCGACAACGGCCTCGCCGACGCATCCGTTTATCTGGTCAAGGGCACGGCCCTCGAAGCGCTCGACAAGTTCCAGGACGCGGAAACGGCCCTCCTGGAGTCGTTTCGACTCGATCGCAAGTCCGCCGAACCGCTCGTTCGCCTGGCCGAATCCGCCGAGCGCCGCGGCGAGGTTCTGCGCTGCGAGCAGATCTACCGACGCATCGTGGACGACGTGGAGCCCAAACATGAAAGGGCCCGCGAACAGCTCGTGCGGCTCTATATCAACTCAGGGAAGCTGCAAAAGGCCAAGGAATATTTTTCTGACTTTGAGCGGCTGGGTCAGGCTGGGACGGCGGCGGCGCGGCGCTGCGGTTCCCTGATGGAATTCGCAACGAGCCGCGAATTGACAGGTGAGGCGCGCCTGAAGCGTTACTCGGAAGCACTGGGGGAGATTGTCAAGGAATACCCGAGAGATCCGGAGACGTACATCGACCTGGCGATGAGTTACGAGGCCATTAGCGACTACGAGGCGGCGCTTCGGCAGGCGAACGCGGCGCTGGCCATCGCACCTGAGCATCCGCGGGCCATGAAAAGGAAATCCGATTACCAGATCAAGCTTCTGGATTTTGAGGGCGCCGCGGCTACGACGACAGCCTTGATGACGCTGCGACCGCGCGATCCCGCGTTGCTACAGCGAATGGCCGAACTGGCGATCGCCCGTGCGGATTTCGTTGACGCGGCCCAGCGTCTGAAGGCGCTCGCGGCGCGGGACGATCTCAAGGAAGGCCGGGAGTTGTTTGTCCGCCGACTGCTGGAGGTCCTGTTCCTCGATCATCGCGGCGACGACGCCGTCGAAGTGGCGAAAGGCTGGCTGGACCTGGCGCCGACCGACAGCGCTCGTCGGGGCCTTTACCTCGCGGCGCTGCAACTGGCCGAGCGCCGAGACGAGGCCGTTGAAGCCGCCCGAAAATGGCTGGCCGACGACCCGACCAACGACGATCTTCGCGCCCAGTACATCGGGCAGCTCATCGGGGCGAAGCGGTATGTTGAGGGTCAACAGCGCGTGCTGGCCTGGATGGCCTCCGACGCCGACGATCCCCCCCTACTTCGTCTGCTGATACGTCTCTTCTGGGCGGGCCGGCAATGGGACAGCGCCATCGAGCTGGCCCAGTCGGCGGCCGAAGAGGTCGAACAGCGCGAAGCCTACGAAGCGATGCTCGGCCATACTCAAAGACTCGCCCGCCGCTTTGACAAAGCCATCGAGTTCTATCGCGAGCAGGCCGGACGCCTCGACAGCGATCTCACCCTCATTGACGTCTTGATTGACGCCGAGCGCTTTACCGAAGCGGAAGACCTTGCCCTTAGCCGCCTGGCACCAGCCCCCCCTCCCCGCCCGGATGAGCGAGGCGTTGACATCCTGGCGCTGTTGGCCGTGCGCGGCTCACTCGTCCGTATCTATCAACTGATGGGCCGCGAAGACCAGGCCGCACAGCAACTGGAGGAGATCCTCAAGACATTGCCCCCGGACTCCGGGCAACCCGGCGCTCCCTTCTTCGACCGCTTTGTCGGCATCAACAACGACCTCGGATACACGTGGGCCGATGCGGGCCGGCGCATGGACGAGGCGGAGAAAATGATCCGCTTCGCCGTCGGCGAGAAGCCCACGACCGGGGCGTACGTCGACAGCCTCGGCTGGGTCCTTTACAAGCGCGGCCAATTCGACGAAGCCATCGTTCATCTCCGCCGCGCGATTCGCCTGTCGGATAGCGAGGATGCCGTCTTGTTCGATCACCTCGCCGACGCGCTGTATCGCAAGGGCGATGTCGCGGAAGCCAGGGAGAATTGGGAAAAGGCCCTCAAAGTTCACAAGCCGGACGATCTCTCCCCGCCGAACGCCGAGGATCGCCGCGTCCTCGCCGGCATCAGAGAAAAGCTCAAGGCCCTCGATCAGGAGAGGGAAGCGCCGGTCGCCCCGCTGGCCAAGAAGGAGGCGTCGAGCCGACCGGCCGATCGATTGCCGCGCCCACGAGCGGATGCGCCGCTCACGACATCGAGACCCTTCAAAAAGCCGCTGCCGCTCAGCCCGCGGCAATAGTCAGAGGCGGCATACCCTGAGAACCGAGCGTCGCGTTATCGATGTCGGCGCGCCGCTTTGGAGCGCGCCTGCGCAGGCCGGCGGTGCTTTGAGGCGACGGAAGCGTGCTTTCGCGACGGCTCGCGTTTCGGGCTTTGCCGGGAGGGAGGGGCAACGGTCGGCGCCGCCTTTTTCTCCTTTGCCGCCGTGTGCGTGGAAACATTGTTCCGCTCGGCGTGGACGGCCTCATCGGCATCCTCCGCGGGGGACGCGGGCTCGGGCTCCGCGGCCTTTCGCGGCGCGTGGGCCGCGGCGTACCGCTTGACCAGGACATAGAACGGCACGGCTTCCGATTCACGAAGGTGCGCCGCGAGAAACTTCTGGGCCTGATCGACGGACGCGTCCGATTCGATGCACCCGGTGCGGCGCAGCAGTTGATACATGGCCGCATCCACCGGCACGGCGTGGCCCTTGAGGCAGCGGAGAACGACGGAGGCCCGCGCGTGCGCGTTGACAGTCTCCAGCGAATTGACAAACGTCTCGGCGGAGCGTCGGGCGACTTTTTTCATAAACGCAAGATCCAGGTGATGCAGCTTGTTGTAGACGGCGTTGAGGACGGTGGACATTTCGGTCGCCGCCTTGCGGACCATCGGGTAATCCGCGCCGATGATCTCGACCATCTCCGACACCGGGGTGACGCGAAGTTCGTTGAGGTCCACGACGGCGGTGCGCAGGCGCGAGAGCGCGGCGCCCGCGCGGGCATCGGCGGCGTAGTCGCTGAGGACGCCGCGCAGCAGTGCGTCCATGGGCTCCTCCACCGGCGGCAACGCGGTCGAGCCGCCTTCCTTCTTGACCTGGTTAAACAGTTTGCGTATGCGCTGCAAATGCTCGGCAACATTCTTCATGAATCTGCTCCGGGAGCGCCGGTCGAATCGGATACGGCGTCGTCCGTCCGGTCATCGGCGCTCGGGGACTCCTTGGCCGGGGACGTTCGTCCCAGGGCTTCGTCGATCTGTCGGGAGATTTCGGCCGCGACTTTCAGGCCGCGATCCAGGTGAAAGCGAAGGAGCGGGCACTGGCGCATGTCCAGGCGCTTGGCCAGTCGCGACTGGATCATGCCGCGGGCGCTGTCGAGGCCTTTCATCGTGGTGGCGCCTTCGGCATCTTCCCCCATGACGCTGACATAGACCTGCGCGTGGCGCAGGTCGGGCGACATCTCGACGCGCGTGACGCTGGTGAACCGGCTCACGCGCGGATCGGCGATGTGATGGGCGATGGCGTCGCTGACGACCTCGCGAATAACGTGGGCGACTCTTTCCAGGCGATAGGACATCTCGCGGCCCCGACGATTCAGCCCGCCGGCGCGTGGCCGGCGGCAAACTTGTTAGAGGAATTCCAGTTCATAATCCACCAGCGAAAGATCGCGAACGACGCGGATTTCATCGACGATCTTGGAAAGACAGGAGTCCGTGAAGCGCCGGTCATTGGAAACCATCGCAACGGCCAGCACGCACCGGCGATGCTCGTCCTGGTCGTCGACTTCGGCGACGGAGACGTTGTGCCGCGCCGAGAGCCGGTCCTTGACGCTCTTGATCACGCGGCGTTTGTCTTTGAGGGACTGGGCCCCGGGAATCGTCAACTCCATTTGCAGCACACCAATGACCATCGGATCGGGCGGACTTCCTTGTTTCCGCCGCATTTCGCGGCGACCGCGCCGCGTCGCCGGCTACGATTCCAGCTTTCGCGCGACCTTTACGACTTCAAACGCCTCGATGACGTCGCCGGGCTTGACGTCGTCGAAATTCGCCACGCGCACGCCGCATTCGAACCCCGCCTTCACTTCCTTGGCGTCGTCCTTGAAGCGGCGCAGCGAATCGATCGTACCGTTGTCCTTGACCACGACGCCGTCGCGGACGACGCGCACCATGTTGTTCCGCTGGATCGCGCCCTCGCGAACGTAGCAGCCGGCGATCTTGCCGATCTTGGAAATATTGAAAATCTCGCGAACCTCGACGCGGCCGCGCGACTCGATCTTCTCGTCCGGCGTCAGCAGCCCTTCGAGGGCCTTGCGGATGTCGTCGATGACGTTGTAGATAATCCGGTAGGTGCGCACGTCCACGCCGACGTTGTCCGCCAATTTCTGTATCGTCGAATCGGGCACCACGTGAAACGCGATGATGATCGCCTGGCTCGCCTGGGCCAATACGACGTCGGACTCGGTCACCGTGCCGACGCCGGTATGGATCACGTCGAGACGGACCTGGTCCTCTGGGAATTCCGACAGGGCCTGCTTGAGCACGTCGACGGAGCCTTGCACGTCCGCACGGATGATGACGCGTAGCTCAGGGATCTGTCCTTCGGCCGCCGTCGCCAGCACCGACTCCAGGTTCGTCGGTTTCGCTTCGCGATAGAGCGCGGCCTCACGGCGGCGGGCGGCGGTGTCCTCGGCGATCTCCTTGGCGCGCTGCGCGCTGTCCACCACGAAGAAGCGATCGCCCACGTCCGGCACGTCGGAGAGGCCCGTCATTTCGACCGGCGTCGAGGGGCCGGCTTCCTTGAGCGAGCGGCCGTGGTCGTCCTTGATGTTGCGCACGCGGCCATAGCCGGGGCCGCAAACGATAAGGTCACCGGCGCGAAGCGTACCCTCCTGGACCAGGACGCGGGCGACGTTGCCGAGGCCTTCGCTGCGCTCGGCCTCAATCACGGTGCCCGTCGCCGGAATCTTCGCATCGGCCTTGAGATCCATGACCTCGCTGAGCGTGGCCAGGTGCGTCAGCAATTCATCGATGCCCTCGCCGCTAATGGCCGAGGTCTTGATGACGTCGGTATGGCCGCCCCAGTCTCCGCTGGGCGTCAGGCCCTGCTCGGTGAGCTGGCCGTAGATCTTGTTGATATCGTGCGGCAGGTCGATCTTGTTGAGCGCCACGACGATCGTCGTATCCGCCGCCTTGGCGTGGTTGATCGCTTCGACGGTCGTGGGCATCACCCCATCGTCCGCCGCGACGACCAGCACGACCACGTCGGTCAGGTGCGTCCCACGGGCGCGCATGGCGGTGAACGCCGTATGGCCGGGCGTATCCAGGAACGTGACCGCCTTGTCGCCGACGTGGGCCTGATAGGCGCCGATGTGCTGGGTGATTCCGCCCGCTTCGCCGGCCGCCACTTTTGCATTCCGAATTCGATCGAGCAGGCTCGTCTTTCCGTGGTCGACGTGTCCGAGGACCGTGACAACGGGCGGACGCGTACGCACGTGTTTTCGCTCGAGGGCGGCGAATTCGTCCTGGAGCAGATCCAGGGCGGTCTTGGCCTTTGCGACAGTCAGCTCGATGCCGTTTTCCAGAGCCATCGCCTGGGCCACTTCCGTAGGGACGACGCTGTTGATGCCGGCGAGCTGGGCATGCTCCTCCATCAACTTCTTGATGACCTGCGCGGCGGCGATGCCCGTCTCGCGGGAAAAATCCTTGATGAGAATCGGCTCGGTCAACTCGACCTTGTCTTTCTTGACCGTGACGGGAGCGGCGGCCCGCTGACCGGGACGGCGGCTGGACTGTTTCCCCTCGATGGCGCGAAGTCCCCCGATGCCCCGGCCGGAGGCGTGGGCCAGACGGTCCTTTCGCTCGACGAGGTCGCGGTCGCGCCATTCTTTGAGCTTCTCGTTGACTTCTTCGCGCTGATCGCGAATGCCGCGGCGCGGATGGACGCGCGTGTCGGCGGGACCTTCGTCCTTATCGCCCGTGCGACCTTTTGCCGGGAGCGGTCCGCGCGCCCGGACCCGGCGCTCCTCTTCCGTCTCCGCGCGCGGCGGAGGACCGACCGGCGGCCGAGGCGGCGGGCGAAAACTCCGCCGCGGCTCGATCGTCTCAGGTTTGTCCATGCGGACGACCTTGGGTCCGGAGAGCTTCGCGGGCCGCGGTATGTTCTGGGGCCCGGCGGTGGCCGGCTTTGCGGGCGGCGCCGGAGGTTGGACCTTGGCGGCGGGTTTGAGAACTTCGGGAGCAGGCGCGGCAAGGGGCTCTTGCGGTTGAGCAGGGGCCTCTTCCGGGGAGGGCGCCGCCGGCGGCTCTCCGACGACGCTCGGCACCTGGACCATCGGTTCCGCCGGGACCGTCGGCGATTCTTCTTCCGCGGCCTTGCGAACCGACGGCTTCTTGACAGTGGGTTCCGCCGGCTTTGCTTCCTCCGGCGGCGGTTCCATGACGGCGATGCCGCCTTCGTCCGTGGGGGCGGACTCCGCTTTTTTCTTGCGGCGCGCAGGCTTTCGAACAGTGGTCAGATCGACGCGCTTGGATTCCTCCAAAGTCGTCGCGTGCGTACCTTCACTGAACCACTCGCGAATCGTGGCTTCGAGGCCGGCCGAGACCACGTGCATGTGGTTCTTGATCTCGATGCCTTCGGCGCGGCATTTCTCGATAATGTCCTGGCTGCTGACATCCAGCTCCTTCGCCAGGTTGTGCACTCGCACTTTCTTTTCAGCCAACGGGTCTTCTCCACGATCCCTGAGTTCAGCCCAGCCGACCTCGGCTGAGTCTCTGTACGGCAATCACCTCCGCGGAGTCGCCGTCTCGCGCGCTTTATGAGGCGGGCGTCGGTTGCTCCTCGGTGGGCGCCACGGACGGTTCGGCGTCCGGTGACGATTCCGTGTCCGTCGTCCCCGCGACGTCGCTCGGCGGCTCTGCCAACTCGAACACCGGAGGCGCAGCGTCGGGTGTACCTTCCGTCGCCGGAGCAGGATCTTCGCCGGCCGGCGTGGTCAACCCGGCCGCGGCCGCTGCGGCGGCCGCCTTCTTGTCGGCTTCCTTCTGGGCCTTTTCTTCTGCCAGTTCCACCTGAACGATCTTGGCCTCGGCGGAGCAGACTTCGACGATCTTGTCCGCCAACTCCTGTGTCAGCTCCAACTCCTCCACCAGCGTCGCGGCGCCGACTTCTTCGACATCCATCACGCTGATCATGCCGAGCAGCGAAATCCGCTCGGCCATCATCTCGTCCACGCCTTCGATCTTCCGCAGCGTCGTCGCCAGGCGGTCCAGGCCGCGGTTGTATTCCTTGGGCGTGAGAATATCGATGTCCCAGCCGGTCAATCGCGCGGCGAGTCGGACGTTTTGGCCGCGCTTGCCGATGGCCAGGGAAAGCTGCTCGTCCGGCACGACAACCGTCGCTCGGCCCAACTCGAAGCAGAGGGCGGTGTCCTGAATCTCGGCGGGCTTGAGGGCGTTGGAGATGAGAATCTGCGACGATTCGTTCCAGCGGACGATGTCGATCTTCTCGCCGCCCAGTTCTTCGACGATGTTCTTGATGCGGCTTCCCCGAACGCCGACACAGGCGCCGACGGCATCGACCTTGGTGTCGATCGAAGAAACGGCGACCTTTGTTCGGTAACCCGCCTCGCGGGCAAGGGCCTTCATTTCGATGATCTTCTCGGCGACCTCGGGCACTTCCAGTTCGAACAGGCGCCGGATGAAGTCCGGATGGCTCCGCGAAAGGATGATCTTGACCTGGTGCGGGGCCTCGCGGACTTCAAGGATCAGCGTGCGAATTCGCTCGCCGGGTTGGTGCGTCTCGCCGGGAATCTGTTCGCTCCGCGGAAGGAACCCCTCCGTCCGGCCGATGTTCACCACCAGCGCGCCGCCTTCGAATCGCGAGACCGTACCGGTGATGATCGTCCCCTTGCGCTCGGTGAATTCCTCGAAGATGCTTCCGCGCTCGGCCTCGCGAATCTTCTGGATCATCACCTGCTTGGCGGTCTGGGCGGCGATGCGGCCCAGCTCCGTCAGCGAGATGGCCTCGCCATTGAGCGTGGCGGCAATGTCGCCGCTCAGGCGGTCGATCTCGACCTTCACTTCCTCTTCCTGGCCGTAGCGCTTCCGGATGGCGGATTCCATCGCCACCTCGAGGTCGCCCAGGACGAGGTCTTTGTCTATGTTCTTGTCGCGGGAGAGCCCGTCGACGATTCGAATTAGTTCTGCATTCACGTTTCGCTTCCTTATTCACTTGTCGCACGGCTTCCGGCGGCCGCACACGCCTTGTCTTTGCGGACGGCCCCATTGGCCGCGTTTCGCCAAACAAAAAAGTGGGCCGTCGTGCGTTCCCACTTTCTTTTTGCGGGAGCGGTCCTCCCGCGGGCTCCGTCTTTCCGAGGCAGGATCGATCAACGCATGGATCGTCTCCCGCATCCGACGCGCGGCGCGCCCCACAAGAGCTCGCCGGCTTCGTCGGAGCCGCTTCTAGTTCGCATGGACCGCCGCCTCACGGGCGAACCGCCGTCACATTGCGACCTAACTCGCCGGGCTCGAAGAGATGCACGCGACACAACTCGACATACATCTCTCGCTCCTGGCCTTCCCTCACGTCCGCCCGCGAATCGACGCGTCCCACGACAGGCCGACCCGATCGGGTGGTCATGTACACATCCTTCCGGTCGCCCAGCGTCTCGACGAGCGTGATCCGCACGCTCATCCGCGCCGCTCCCGGAACCGCCTCCAACGCGAAGGCGTCGGGCCGAAGCCCCAGCACCATCGGCCGTCCGGCGTATTCGGCGCCGGCCTCGGCCAGACGGCGATCGAGCGTCAAACTCGTCGCACCGTCCTCGAACGACGTCGTGCCGTTCGTTTGCGTCAGCCGCCCGTCGATGAAACTCATCGGCGGCGTCCCGATGAAGCCCGCCACAAACCGATTGACGGGCCGCTCGTATATTTCCAGCGGCGGAGCGCTTTGCAGCACTACGCCGTCTTTCATCACCACCACGCGATCGCCCAGCGTCATCGCCTCTTCCTGGTCGTGCGTGACGTAAATCGTCGTCGTCCGCAGGCGGCGCTGGAGCCGCTTAATCTCGCTGCGCATCTCCACGCGCAACTTCGCGTCCAGGTTCGACAGCGGCTCGTCGAAGAGGAACGCCCGCGGGCTCCGCACGATCGCCCGGCCCACGGCCACTCGCTGCCGTTGACCGCCGGACAAGGCTCTGGGCCTGCGATCGAGCAGATCCGTGATGCCGAGCAGGGCGGCCGTCTCCCGGACCTTGGCATCGATCTCAGCCCGCTTCAGCCCCAGTTCGCGTCGGCGGAGCTTCAAGCTGAAGGCCATGTTCTTGTACACCGACATGTGCGGGTACAAGGCGTAGTTCTGGAAGACCATCGCGATATCGCGGTCTTTCGGCGGGGTGTCGTTCACGATGCGATCGTCGATCCGCACCGTGCCGGAACTAATCTCCTCCAAACCGGCCACCATCCGCAGGGTGGTGCTCTTGCCGCACCCCGAGGGGCCAACGAGGACGATGAATTCCTGGTCCGCGATCGCCAGCGAGACGCGGTCCACCGCCTTTACGCCGCCGGGGTAAACCTTGGTCACGTCGGTTAAAGTCACGCGAGCCATAGGGTTACACGTTGGGCAGCGTGGCTGTCTTGCCCTAAGGCATGGAATTATAAGGCGATAGGAGTTCCCGTCAATCCAGATTCCGGGACGCTTCCAATGTCGTGTCGCTGGCAGCAACACCGTGCCATGAAGAAGGTTAGGAATCTTATGGCCGAGCATCCGCCGGTTGTTGGCGAAACGACCCAAATTGAATGGCGAGGGTGGGAAGGACGAGCAGATTAAGGATGGTTGAAGTAATCAACCCGCCCAGGATCACGACGGCCATTGGCCCTTCTATTTCTCGGCCGGGTTCTCCTGTCCCGAGCGCGATGGGCAGCAGTCCCAGTCCGGTGACCAAGGCCGTCATCACTACCGGGAGAACGCGCTCCGAGGCGCCGCGAAGTGCGGTATTGAACGACCAAGGCTGTCCTTCGACAGTGACAAGGTGCTCGAAGTGCGAAATCATCATGATGGAGTTTCGCGTGCTGATACCGAAGAGCGTAACAAACCCCACGAGCGATCCCAGCGATAGATTGCCGCCGGTCACGAAGGCCGCCAGGACTCCACCGACGAGGGCGAACGGCAAGTTGGCCAAGACCAGTAACAGGTTGCGCCCATTGCGGAAGACCGCCCAGAGCAAGATCAGTATGCCGAGACCGGCGAGGCCGGAATGGAGCAGAAGTTCGCTCTGCGCTTGTTCGCGCAATTCCGCCGTGCCGCCGAACTGGGCATAAACTCCAGGTGGGAAATGGAGCTTCGCGGCGGCCGCCTTGGCTTCCCCAACGAACGAGGCGAGGTCGCGGCCCTCGATGTTACAAGTAATCGTCTGCCGGCGACGGGCATCATCGTGCAGGATCATAAAGCGGCCCGACACGAGAGTGACGTCCGCGAGCTGATCCAAACGCAACATCGCGCCTTCGCTGTTGCGCAACAGAAACGAGCCCAATTGCTCGGGATCCTGCCGCAGCGACGGGTCCATGATGACCACGACATCGAAGACGCGATTGCCTTCGTACACTTGTGCCGTCGTCGTTCCCTGATAGGCAGTCTGGAGCGCGTCCAGGACGCCGACCGGCTGAAAGCCGAATTGCCGAAGCCGGTCCGGGCGAAGCTGCACGATCGTCTGGGGAATCCCCGGCGGGGCCGAGACGCGGACATCGACGGCCCCGCGAACACTCGAGAGGACGCGCGCGACTTCCTCTGCGTTGGCGTCGAGCACGTCGAGATCGTCACCGAAGAGGCTCACCACAACGGACGACGTCTCACCGGTGATCGTCTCGCTGATGCGATCTCCCAGGAACGTAAGGACCTCGAAATTGATTCCGGGGATCTTGGACAGGACCTCGCGTATTTCGTTCTGCACCAAATCCTGTCTTTTTCCGGTGGTGGGCTTCAATTCGATGTGTAACTCACTGCGATGGGGACCCCAGGGGTCCTCGCCGAGTTCAGCCCGGCCGACCTGCTGTTCGACGGTGTCTATCTCCGGCAATTTGAGCAGCTCATTGGTGGCCTGTTTGCCGATCCGCATCATCTCGGGGAGTGAGGTGCCGGGAAGTCCCGAGACCTGGCAGACAAAGTGCCCCTCGCGAAACTCGGGCAGGAATTCGCCGCCGAGGCTGAAAAAGAGGCCGGCCGCAAGCACACACAGAATAGCGCTAGAGACGATGACCATTCGCGGTCTGCCGCCGATTCGCGCCAACAGCCGGCGATAGCGCTCCTTGAGCCGTTCGATGAAGGCCGGTTCGACGGCTCGGTCGGCGCGCTGCGGCAACAACAAAAGGGAAAGCGCGGGCGTCAGTGTGAGTGCGACCACGAGCGAGGCCGCGATCGCCAGGATGTAGGCCGCACCGAGCGGTGCGAAGAGCCGGCCTTGCAGGCCGGACATCGTCAGGACCGGAAGGAAAACGAGCGCCACGACGAAGGTGGCATAGACGACGGCGCTGCGGACTTCAAGCGAAGCCTGAAATACAACGGCGAGCGGTGAGCGGGGCTGGGGGCCCGCAGCATTTTCGCGGAGCCGCCGGAGGATGTTCTCCACATCGATGATCGCATCGTCAACGACCTCGCCGATGGCGATCGCCAGGCCGCCAAGGGTGATTGTATTGAGCGTCACGCCGAAGTAATCGAGGATGATGACGGCAACCAAAAGCGACAGCGGTATGGCCGTCAGCGAAATGAAGGCGGCCCGGAGGTTGAACAGGAATAGAAACAGCACGGCCGCCACGAGGATGCCGCCCAAGAGCAGCGAAAAACGCATGTGGCCGATCGCCGTCTCGATGAAGGTAGCCGGCCGGTGCAGTCGCGGATAGAGCGTAATGCCCTGGGCGGCTAAGGCGGGTTTCATCTCCTCCAGCGCCGCCTCGACCGCCCGAGTCACTTCCATGGTGTTGGCCCCATACTGGCTCAACATGGTGAGGAGTACGCCGGAACGTCCCATGATGACGCAGTCGCCAAACTTAGGCTCCGCACCGACGACCACATCGGCGACGTCCTTGAGGCGGAGGCTCACACCGCGATCGCGGCGGACCACAACTTCGCCGAGCTGCTCGGGCGTCAGCGATTGACCTTCCGTCTGGATGGGGATTCGCTGGGCCGGCGTCTCGGCAAAACCCGCCCCGCGGACGCCCGTGGAGTTTCGCGCGGCCGCCAGGACGTCGTCCAAGGAAAGATTGAAGGCCGCCAGCCGATCGGGGCGAACGCGAATCTGCAGTTGGCGAACGTCTCCGCCATAGATGCTGATGCCGGCTACACCTTGCACCGCAAGCAGGCGGGGCTTGACCGTCCAATCTGCAAAAGTGCGCAATTCCATTGGCGTGAGCTTGTCGCAGACCAATCCGATTTTGAGCAGGTCCATCGTCGAAGAGGTGATCGGACGTAGCCTCGGCGTTTGAACGCCCGCAGGCAGGGCGCGGATTTCGCTGAGCCGTTCATTGAGCATCTGTCGGGCGACGAAGATTTCCGTCCCTTCGCGGAAATACACCGTGATGACCGAAAGGCCCTGGATCGACTGCGAACGGATCGATTCGAGACTGGAAACGCCGGAAAGCGCACTTTCCACGGGCCGCGTGACCAGCGCCTCGACCTGCTCGGCGGAAAGGCCGGGCGCTTCGGTTTGGATCGAGGCCTGCGGCGAAACGAAGTCGGGAAAGACATCGAGCTTGGCGTGGTAGGCGACATAAACGCCGTAAGCGACCAAAAGCGCGGCGAGGGCGACGACAACGACGCGGAAGCGAATCGAGAAATCGACGATCTTGCTGAGCATGAGCCGGAGTGCCTTGTTCCCGATCTTCGCCGACTTGTCGGGGCGTCAGGGCGAAAGAGGGATCATTCTTCTTCCTCTTCTACCGCGCGGGAAGTGAACTCCGTTGAAAGAAGCGCCTGCGCCCCGGTGACCACGACGATTTGATCCGGATCGAGGCCGGCGGCGAACCACCCTGCCTCAGTGGGGCGCAAGTCGTTTACCGCGCGTCGCGTAAACTCTTGTTCGCCGCTTTTTACATAAATCCAAGTGCCGCCCTCGAGACGCACCACCGCTGATCGTGGGATGATCGCGCCTTTTTGTGCTTCGCCGGTCAGTGCAATGTAGGCGACGATCGCCAATCCGGGGCGTAGCGTTGGATCGTCCGAAGTGAATAGAAACAGGAACGCCTCTCCGCCCGTGAGCGGATTGATCGCCGGCGCGATCGCAGCGGCCTGGGCTTGCCAGGGGCGCTCGTCGCGGCCCACCACCACGACCCGCGCGTGTCTTGGCGGAGGCCTGACGAATTCGCCAACAGGCAATTCCACCCGCGCCAGCAGTCGGTCGTATCGCGCAACGCGAAGGATGGTCTGTCCGGCCTCGAGCGACTCGCCGGGCTGCGCGCCCACTTCGACGACCTCACCGCCGGACACCAGGCGCAATACGAGGGGCTCCGTTGGTCCCGATGTAGCGGTAAGCGACGCCTCAATCAGTCGAATGGTCTCCACCGCCGTTTTCAGGCGCGCCTCGGCCCCTTTGACCCTGGCTTCTGCCTCTTCCATGGCTCGGTCGGAGACAATATGGCCCTGGATGTTAAGCTGCTTCTTACTTTCGTACGACGCCTGCGCCGCCGACAGTTCCGCAGAAACTTCCTCCATTTCGCCGTGGGCCGCGGAGAGGCGCGACGCAAGGTCCGCCCGCTCCACGGGGCTGAGCCGAGGCTCAATTCGGCCGATAAGGACGCCGTCCTCCTGAGTCTGTCCGAGGCGGGGCCACGTGCCGGAGTCGGGCGGTTTGACCATCCCGGCGACCGGGGCCCGAAGGGTGAACGATTGCGAGGGGTCCTCTTCGAGGCGGCCGTAGGCGGTCAATTCCGGCTGCAAGGCGCCGGCGACGAGAGGCTGAGTGACGATTCCCGCGTTTTTCTGGTCCTCAACGTCGAGCGTAACCACGGTCTCGCCGCGTTCGTTGCGCGCGACGGGCTGTGATTCCGCGTGGTGCGTCTCGCCCGCTTCCTCCTCGTCGTCGTCAGGTGAGCAGCCTGGAATCGACAGCCCGAGCGTGATCGCCAACACGAACCATCGTAAAACGTCGCGAGTCATTCCGCCGCCTTAGACGAGAAACGCAGCGAGGAACTGCAGAATAAAGTCGAGACCGAAGGAGAGGAAACCGGAAAAAAACAAGCCAATCAGGTCGGTGAAGAACGTTGATGTGTCCATTTCGTCTACCTTTCCTTTCTTACTATTCGATCGACGCCGGCTGGTTCGGTGTCGCCTGCGTGGTCGCGCTGCGCGGGAGCCGGCCGCCCACGGCGCGTTCCAATTCCGCCTTGGCAATTGCGCTGTCTCGAACAATATCGACGAAAGTTCGGCGCTGGTCGATCAGGGATCGCTGCGCCTCAATGAGCGCAACGACGCTCTGCTCGCCGGCCTGGTAGCTCCGGGTGGCGGCGTCGACGTTTTTTTGCGCTTGGGGCAGCGTCTCTTTCTCATAAAAACTCACGAGTTCCTGCGCCGTCCGCATGGCCGCGCTGGACTGCTGAACATCCAGCGCCACCTGGTCCAGCAGGTCTTCAAAGGACTTTCGCCGCTGGCGGACCGTGAAATCGGCCTTGGCAATCTGCGCTTGATTCTGATCCCAAATGGGAAGCGTAATGGCCAGGGACGGCCCGATGATTGAATCGATGATCTGTCGTCGTTCCTGGTCGCGCTGGTCCTTGGACTGAATTTCCGGCGCCGTCAGTCCACCATTGGCGATGGATGTACGCAACGTGTCGGCGACGATGTCTCTGCCGGGCAGCGACCGGCGGTCCGTACGTTCCACTTCTGCGCCCGCCACCACGCTGGGAAATATGTTGAGGTATTGTCGGCGGAGTTCGGCTTCCGCCGCGCGAACCTGGGCGGCCGCCGATTGCGCATCGAGCCGCTCGTGGAGGGCGAACGACACGAGTTCCGACTCTTCAAAGACGATGGGCGGTGGCGGCTTGAGTTCCTCGGTGAGTTCGACGCGCTGAGTTGACCGAGTCAACCCCATCGACCGCTCCAGGTCCGCGAGGGCGACGCGACGATCGCGCGCCAGGTTGATCAAGGCGACCTGAACGTCCAGAAGGGTCCCCCGAACCAGGAACACGTCGAGCTGACCCGACTCGCCCGCGGTGTAACGCGCCTGGGCGAGCTGCAGGGACCGCTCGACGAGCTGCAGATTCTCGCGGGTGATCGCCTCGGCGCGTAGCAGCGCGGCCAGGCGGCTGTAGCGCACGCGCACGTCCGCCGCGAGATCGACCGCCCGGCGGACAATCGCGAGCACGGCCTGCTCGAGCTGGGCTTCGGCGATGTTCTTACGGACGGGTATTTGCCACAGGTCGACCAGTTGCTGGCCGAAGCCGAACGTCAGCTTGCTGCGCCCTCCCCCTTCGGGGAATTGGACGAGAAGTGAAAGTGAAGGGTTGGTCAGGAGCCCGGACTGCACCACGTCGGCCCGCGACGCGCCGAGTTCGGCAAACAGCGATTGGAAGTCTTTGTTGTTCAGGAGCGCAACGCGAACGGCTTCATCCTGGGTCAGCCCGCCCTCGAGCAGCGCGCGCACGGCCTGCCCGACTTCAGCGTCCGCGCTTGGATCGTAGACCTGCTCCACCCCCGTTCGCTCGGTCACGAAACGCGCGGCCTCCTGATAGTCCCCCTCCGGTGCCACCCGCGCGCAGCCCGCTACTGCAAGAAAAGCTGCCGACGAAAAGAGTTCGAAAAGTCGACGTGAGGCCAAGACCATCAACCTAGTCGGTGAAATCATGGCCGATCCATGGCCCTTTTGCAGGAGGTTACTTCCAGTCGATGGACCACATGAGCTTCGCGCCAAAGTTGGGCGTTTCTTCCTGTCCGTCGAGTCCAATGTCGGCGGCGATTTTCACGTGCTGTGCGGTGCACTCCGTCCGTGCGATCTCACGGACTGCGCCGAGCTCAAGAATGTTCTGGTTGTGATGGCCGTACTCCTCGCTGCTGCGATTCAGATAGTTGATTAGCACCAGCGTCTGTTCGTCGATCTCATAATCAAAACCGGGACCGACGCCCCATTGGAAGTGCCGCCTATCTTCGTCCTCGTCGCTGGCCCCCTGCGATCCGTTGGCGGTTTCAATGTAGCCATCCAAGTGGACACGCAGCTTGTCAATGATGTGCTTCGTTAACACCAGGTGGAACCTACCATCCACGCCACTGGAGCCGTCCCCCGACGGAATTCGCATCTCCTGCTGGAGCCCGATCGCCGGGAGGCACTCGGTTTCCTTCAATACCCGTTCAAAGAGGATCAAGTTCAGGTCGCCGGTGCCCTGGTCCCCACCGTCCCCCAGGCTGGGCTCCTGCACTTCCAACTCGACGAAAATGTCGTCGGTGATCCCGTATTTTATTGTTTGCTCGAGACCGAACTCGTCATCTTCGCCATCCGATCGAGTCGCCCAATCCGCTCCAAGCTCGAATTCCCACTCGCATGCACTTACCTGGGGATTGGCCTCGCGAATGTTGAAGAAGTCGCTGACCTCCTTGTACCCATAGATGTCACATATCTCCGACTTTGTTTCGACGGTCGTCTCCGTTGTGGTCTCGGAAGCCGTGGAACCCCCCTCTGCCCTCGAGTCCTGGGGAAATTGACCCAGGCTCATCGGCTCATCCGCTCGGCTCGGAGCGGAAAGCCAAAAAATAGGTGCCGCAGCAATCACAGCTCGCGCAATTATTTTTTTTCTGGACATGATCGAAAACTCCAGGTTTGAAAAGAGCTAGCGCACATCGGGAAACCATTACGCCACCAACGATTACACATCTGTGCCCTCTCGTACGCAATAGTCATAAATATCGGGCATTACGCTCGTCCAGCCGTAAGCCCAAACGCTACCAGCAACCTTCGTATCTACTTGGACTTACATGATGAGTGCCGCGGTGTATGAGAGCCGCAGAGGTCCCAAGCCGCTCACCTCGGCGAACACCGATTGGAAGTCTCTGTTGTTCAGGAGCGCAACGCGAACGGCTTCATCCAAGGTCAGCCCGCCCTCGAGCAGCGCGCTCACGGCCTGCCCAGCTTCAGCGTCCGCGCTTGGATCGTAGACTTACTCCACCCCCGTTCGCTCGGTTACGAACCGGGCGGCGTCCTCGTCGTCCCCCTCCGGTGAAACGCGGGCGCAACCGGCTGACAGGGTCCCGACGACAAGGATGAGGCGGCTTATCGGTCGCAAAGAACAAATTTGACGCCTGGTTGGCGGCGATATCCGCAACACCGGCGATTGACCAAATTGTGCTTCGTGGTTATCGTATAAAGTAATCTCAAGTGCCGGGTTTCATTGATGACCAAAATGCTGGACCGTCGCGAACTTTCTAGTTTCATGTTCAATCGCCCATTGATCCGCTGGTTGCCGATCCTGGCGTGCATGCCGCACTTGCTGCTTGCTCCTTTATCGGGAAACCCCGTCCTTCTGCACGATCACGACGACCACGGCCTTCATGTTCATATTCCGCTCGTCCCCGACGCCGTCGGCCGAACAAACGGGACGACCTTTTTGCGCGAAGCGCATCGACATTCGCATGACGGATCGGCGCCGAACGAACTTCCAAACTCATCGGCGATCGAGGAATCGACGAGTCTGCTTTACTTTGTTGTTCCCGTTGATATTGCATCACCGCGCCGTGGTGATCTGATCATAAAAGACGCACCGATTCAAATCTACGCCGGAACAACGAATGGAATCGCGCCGAAGCCCGCATGGCATCCGCCCGATTCGCGAGGCTGTCCGTTGGATCACCGCGCCGGCAATTCTCTGGCGATGATCTTGAGCTCCAGCAACGCCTTGTTGATCTGATTCCTGCCCTCCTGCGCATTACTACAAACAAGTGATTTAGTTTGCGTCATCGTTGAGCATTCGCGCTCAACGAGCGCCCCGCCTGTGCGGGAATCAAAGTGCTCCTATGCAATATTTTTTGATACTTGTTCTTGCGACGGCCGGTTTCATCGGAGGGTGCGATCGCTCTCCGAATGACGGGCCCGCGGAGCAGCGCGATACGATACCCGCTGCGGGAAGCAGCGGCGCAGCGATCACCAACCGCGTCGATGTTCCCGACGCGGTGCGAAAGAACCTCGGCATTACCTTCGCCAGGGTTGAATCGCGGGCCGTTGCCAGGACGTTGCGTGTTCCCGGAAAGTTCGAATTCCTGCCGGACGCCAGGCGGGAATATCGCACGATGCTTTCTGGCCGCGTCGAGTTGCTGGTCGGCCAATTTCAGCGCGTCGATCTCGGAACGCCGATGTATCGCCTCGATTCTCCGCCCTGGCGTGAGCTTCAGCAAAAACTCGCCGAGGCCGAAGCGCAGATTCGAGAATCGGAAAAGCGGGTTGAGATGATGGGCCCGCTCCGGGAAGCACATGAACAACATCATCGCAGCATCGAGAGACAGGTCGATATCCTGACCACCCGAGCGGCGCAGCTCGCAAAAGGATCGGAAACCGGCAGCATAAGCGCAGCGGCACTGGCCCAAGCGCAGGTGTCGCTGGCCGAGGCCAACATCAAATTGGCGGAAACCAAGGAAAAAGAGGCGGAACTCAACGTGATGCGCGTGGAGGTGCAGGCCAGGCTGGATACCGCGCGAACGCGGTTTAACCTGCTGCTCGAGTCGGCCGCGACCTTGCTCGATGTCCCGAAGAGCCGCTTGCTACAGCCAAACGGAGATGGCGATACTTCCGCGCCGATGTGGCGCACGCGCGAGCACGTAGAGGTCGCCGCCGGCGCGCCGGGCTACGTCGATTCGATTACGCTGACCAACGGGGCATGGGCCGACGCCACAAGCCTGGTGCTCACAACAGTCCAGCCGGAGCGCATTCGCTTCCACGCCCACGGAATGCAAAGCGATCTCCAACAACTAAGCGAAGGCCTGCCTGCGCGCGTCGTTCCCCCACGCGGTGGCAGCATCGCGCTTCAGGACACCATGGAAGGAAAGCTCATGCTCGGTATCTCCGCCGATCCGCAGCAGCGGACGATGGACCTTTACGTCACGCCAACATCCCTGAGTAATTGGGCACGACCCGGCGTCACCGCCTATCTCGAAGTGACGCTTGCCGGATCGACGGAAGAACTCGCCATCCCCACCGGCGCCGTCATTCAGGACGGCCTGTCAAAAATCATTTTTCGACGCGATCCCAAAGATCCGAACAAGGTCATCCGCATGGAGCCGGATCTTGGTGTAAGTGACGACCGCTGGGTCGCGGTATTGAGCGGTTTGGGCGAAGGAGACGAAGTGGTGCTGGATGGCATTTACCAGCTCATGTTGGCCACCTCGGCCGGGTCGCCAAAGGGCGGTCATTTTCATCCTGATGGGACCTTCCACGAAGGGAACGAATGAGAAAGTTGCAAACGCAGGTGACCGTGGAAGCCGGATTTGAAAGTCGGGAGCACCGGATGAATTGCTCGAACCAACCCGGCAAAGGGAGAGGCAGATGCTTTCAAAGCTGATCGACCTCTCCCTTAAGTACTCGACGCTAGTCCTGATCGCATGCGGACTGCTCCTTGCATTCGTGGGGTACATCCTTCCTCAGATGCCGGTCGATGTCTTTCCCGAACTGAATGCTCCGACGGTCGTCATCATGACCGATAGCGGCGGCCTGGCGGCCGACGAGATGGAACAGTATGTGACCTTTCCCATTGAAGCCTCGGTCAACGGCCTGCCGGGCGTGCGGCGTGTGCGCAGCGGCAGTGCCGGCGGCCTGTCGCTCGTGTGGGTGGAGTTTGACTGGGGGACGGACATTTATCGTGCGCGGCAGCTCGTCACCGAGCGACTTGCGGCGGTGCGTGAGTCGCTGCCGCCCGACGCCCACGCAGAAATCACGCCCATCACTTCCATCACGGGCGAAATCATGTTGTTGGCGCTTTCGTCGCCCGACGGCCGGGTGAACGATCTCGACCTGCGCGCCTATGCGGAATTCGATCTCCGCAACCGACTGCTGTCCATTCCCGGGATCTCGCAGGTCGTGGCCATTGGTGGAGAGCTGCCCGAATACCAGATCAACGTTCACCAGGACAGGCTGCATCTCTTCGGATTGACCATTGCGAATGTTGTGGAGGCCGCGCGGGCGGCGCACAGCACAGCGAGCGCGGGATATCTGCCCAATGTCGAGCGCCGCGAGCTGCCCATCCGACAGTCCGCCCGCGTCAAGGGCGTCGAGGACATCAAGGGCACGATCATCAAGTACTACGAGGGTACTCCGGTCCTGATCGGAAGTGTGGCCGAGGTCGTGCTCGGTGCTTCACCCAAGCGAGGCACCGCAGCCGACCAGGGGCGCTCGGCCGTCGTCCTCACAATTCAGAAGTCGCCGGGCACCAACACGCTGGCGCTCACGGAAGACGTGGATCGTGCGCTGGATGAGATTGAAAAGAGTCTCCCGGCAGGAATCGTGCTTAACCGCAAGGTGTTCCGGCAGGCTGATTTCATCGATCGCGCGGTTCGGAATGTCCGGCATGTGCTGCGTGACGCCACGATCATTGTGGCCATCATCCTTGTACTATTCCTGATGAATGTCCGTACGACCATCATCACCCTGACCGCGCTGCCGATTTCGATCGCGGTGGCGCTGCTCGTGCTGTGGATCTGGGGCCTGTCGATCAACGTCATGACACTGGGTGGGCTGGCTATCGCTATTGGTGAACTCGTCGACGACGCGATTATCGATGTGGAAAATGTATACCGCCGCCTGCGCGAGAACAGACAGCGACCGAGGGATGAGCGCCGGCCTGATCTTCAGGTGATTTTTGACGCCAGCAATGAAATCCGCAGCGCCGTCGTGTTCGCGACCATCATCATTGTCATGGTCTTTGTTCCGCTGCTGTTCCTTCAGGGCCTGGAGGGGCGCTTTTTCCGTCCGCTGGGGATCACCTATATCGTCTCGATTCTCGCGTCGCTGGTCGTGGCTTTGACCCTGACGCCGGCGCTCTGTCGATTCCTGCTTAGACGCCGTACGGGTGAAGACGACGAAGCGGTCGGGAGTCAAAGCGACGGCCTTCTGGTCCGCTGGCTCAAGCAACGTTACGAGCCCTCTCTCCGATATGCGATCCGGCATCGAAAATGGGTGCTGTCATCTGCGGTAGGGGCGACCGCGCTCTCCTTGTGGCTCGCCTCATCCTTTGGCACCAGTTTTCTGCCCGGATTCAACGAGGGCACATTCACCGTCTTCCTGATGAATCCGCCGGGCACGTCCCTGGTCGAAAGCGACCGCGTCGCTCGCGGCATCGAGGCGCGGCTGACGGCGATTTCCGGCGTAACCAGCGTGACGCGGCGCACCGGCCGCGCGGAACGTGATGAACACGCCCAGCCGCCCAGCGACTCGGAAATCGATGTCGTCCTTGATCCGGAAGCCGACAAGGAAGAGGTCCGCGGGCATGTTCAAGACATTCTCCAGGATGTGCCCGCCATCGTGACCAGCGTCGGCCAGCCGATCGAACATCGTCTGTCACATATCCTCTCGGGAACGCCGGCCGCCATCGCCATGAGTATCTACGGCGACGATCTTTCGAAACTTCGCGAGATCGCGCGCCAGGTTGAAGCGGAATTAAACAAGGCCCCGGGGGTGCGGGACGTGAATGCGGCGCGGGAAGTCATGATCACATCTCTGCCGGTGCGCTATCGCCTGGAGGACCTCGCGGCCGCCGGCTTGACGCCGGCTTCGGCCGCGACCCAGGTGCAACAGGCGCTCTACGGCGAGCGCGTGGCGGAGGTGCATCAGGGCATTCGCCGGTACGACATGGTCGTCCGACTCGCCGCCGAGGATCGCCAGACCATCGAACAGGTCCGTCGCCTCCAGCTCCGCGGACAGGACGGCGCGCTCGTGCGACTGGCAGAAGTCGCGACCATCGGTCCGGAACAGACATCCAATCTCATCGCACGAGAAAACGCGCGTCGCAAAGCGGTGATCTCCTGCAACGTGGCGGAGGGCTACAACCTCGGGGACATCGTGGAGACCGTGCGCCAACGCATCGACCCGATCGCGCATGGCGCGGGCTACACGATTCATTACGGCGGTCAGTTCGAGGCTCAGCAATCAGCGGCCCGCACCATTTACGTCGCCGGCGCAGGCGTCATCCTGTTAATGCTCCTGTTGCTGCAAGTCTCCAGCGGCTCATGGCGGGCCGCATTGCTGGTGATGGTCAACCTGCCGCTGGCCCTGATCGGCGGAATCGTGGCCGTCTATCTGACGGAATGTGACAACCCGTTCCGCAACACTCTTGCGCTCTTCGGGCTCTCCAGTGCGCGGTATGAGGCCCCCGTCATTTCCATCGCCAGCATGGTCGGCTTCGTCACCTTATTCGGCATCGCGGTTCGCAACGGCATCCTGCTCGTTAATCACTACCAGCATCTCATTGTGCAGGAATCGAAAGCGCTCAGCGAAGCGATCATTCAGGGCTCGATGGAGCGTCTTGTGCCCATCCTGATGACCGCACTATGTGCGGCGTTGGGTTTGCTCCCGCTGGCCATCGCCAAAGGAGAGCCAGGCAGTGAACTCCTCGCGCCGCTTGCCATCGTCGTCCTGGGAGGGCTGATTACCTCGACGTTTCTGAACGTCGTCGTTGTACCCGCCGGGTACTCGCTTGTGTTCGGCGTCAAGGTGGGGCCGGAGCCGTCCATTGTTCCTGTGTCGCCTAGGGCGACCCAAATTGAAGGAGCTTGACTGATGAGAATTGCCCTGTTTCCAATCGCCGTGTTCGCCGCTGCCGCGCTATTGATCGGCTGCGAGCGCAAACCCGAAACCTCCGAGCCCACGCCAAGCCCCGCGCCGAAGGCCGAGCCACCCGCGGCCGGGCACTCCGGGGAAGTGATTGAGCTTGGAGAAACGACCATTGACGGTATCAAGGTCAAGGCTTCGCGCGACAAGGGAGAGATCAAACCCGGTGGCGATTCTCCCATCGACATCTGGATTGACGGCGGACTTGGAAATGCGGCGGCGGTGCGCTTCTGGATCGGCGCCGAGGATGCCAAGGGCTCGGTCAAGGCCAAGGCCGACGTGGAAGCCGGTCATTGGCATACCCACGCGGAGGTGCCGGACCCTCTACCCGTCAGCAGCAAGCTTTGGGTCGAGATCGAAACCAAGGAGGCCGGAAAACAAATGACCTCGTTCCCACTTAAGATGTAGATTAGCGCAGGGGCCGGGCGGTCACGTAATACCTATCATCGGCCCCCAATGCTGTAGGCGTACTGCACTTTGGCGGTCCAATGCGGCCCATCGGCGTCGGCATGTAATTCCGTGTCAACCGCAGCCCGCAAATACGAGCATTCGTTTATCGTGTAAACATAGCCAAGTTCCAGGATGTTGTTGTTTTGTGAGCCGTAATATTCGCTGCTGCGATTCAGGTAGTTGAAGACAATCATGTTGCATTCGTTGATGGCATAATCCAGCCCCGGGCCGACGCCCCACTGGAAGTGCCGGCGGTCGCCGAATTCCTCGCGATCCCAGTCGCCGCGCGAGCCGTTGGCCGTCTGGACGAAGCCCCCCAAGTGAGCCCGCAACGGTCCACAGATTGTCTTCGTGATGTTCAAATTGAGAGTGCCATCGACCTTCTCCGAGTTTTCTCCGGTCGGCATCCGCATCTCACCCCAGACCGCCATGGCCGGCAGGCATCCGTCCTCGTGGAGAAACTGCCAGAACAACTTCAAGGCCGTATCTCCGGTGCCATCCGCCCCATCGCTGTCGGGTAGGTTCAGGCCATCCCCAATGTTCACAGGAAGAAGTTCAAGCTCGGCGAACAGATCGTCGGTAATCCCGTACTTGACGCTGGGGGTCAACGTGAAATCATCATCGCGATGTTTGCGGCTATGGAAGGTGGACCAGGCGCTGCCCAGCATGAACTCCCACTCGCAGGCCTTCACGTCGGAATTCGCCTCGCGGATGTTGAAGAAGTCGTTGACCCCTTTGAAGCCGTAATCGCATTCCGTCGTTACGGTCGTGGTTGTCTCGGTCGTTTCGGTTGTCGTCGCGCCGGTCTCCGTCTCAGTCGTTTGCGGCGTGCGATTCAGGCTCAAAGGCTGGTCGCCTGTCCGTTTTGGAGCGGCGTATAGCAAATCTGCGACAACAACGACCAGAACCCACACAAGAGTTTTGTTTGCGTGCATGATTTGATCCTCCGAAGGGGCACCAGGACTTTCACGCGCCAGAAACCGCAATGTGGCAGGTCATTACACCGCCCGACATTGGTCCTCGCAATAGTCAGCTTCAATATTCTGCGATTGTAATTCATCGGTATTTATACCGACCCCCGCGGCATCGTCACTCTCTCTCCGCTCGTCCGACACCCTGTGCTAACTTTCACATTGGCCATGTCTTACACGAGCAGGCTACTCCTTCAGGGAGCTTCAGATGCCACCCGCACAGATAGCCTACTTTTCGAAGGTTGATGCATGAGTTATCGTTTTCAGCGAGCCCCGTGTTCGGGCACGGTGGGCGGGCAGCGGCATTTATTAGAAGAAAGGACGGACGATATGAGAGGCTTTTTACTCAGCAAAGCAGGACTTGTCGGCGTCGGCGTTGCGGCGGGCTTCGCGCTGGCGACGCTTCTGGGCCGACCGGCAGCGATTTCCGCGGACGACAAATCGCCGGACCCTCATGCCGGTCATGACCACGGCGGCCGCAACGCGGCGAACTGGGCGCCGGTGGACAAGATGCACCTGTACCTGTGCGCGTTCCACGTCGCCAAGGAGAATCCCAACTTCCAGATCGAGGCACATCATTATTGCGCACCGGTGGCCGGCGATCTGCATCAGTGCGTGATCTACGACGCGCGCGGCGGCACTCCCAAGATGCTGGGTACCGAGTACATCGTCAGCGACGAGACCTATCGCAAGCTGCCGGACGAAGAGAAGAAGTACTGGCACCCGCACGCCTACGAGATCCTCTCCGGGCAACTCATCGCCGCGGACATGCCCAACCAGGGCGACGCGATCTTCCCGGGTTTGATTACGACGTGGGGCAAGACGTGGCATACCTGGCCGGACCCCTCGACGCCGATCCCCATGGGCGAACCGATCCTGATGTGGTCGGCCAACGGCGACAACCAGATCGATCCGAAGCTCATCAGCAAGCGCGACGCGCAGTTCGGCATCTCGACGGACGCCATCCGTCAGCGCCGAAAGTCGTACGGCTTCCAGGTTCCGCAAATCCCTCCGGCCAAGTCAATCAAAGACCTCGGCCGCCAGTGGACGGCCAGTGGCCCTGACGAGCCGACGAAAACGATGGGCGCGTCGCGGTAATCGCGATCAGGTCGGTCGAACAAATTGCGTGAGCGTGCCCGCCTGGGAAAACCCGGTGCGTTGCAGAAAAGACGCGCCGGGATCGTCCCCGGTGGGGACGCTCGCAACAAAGGCCCGCGGCCCCAGCCGGCGCACAAGCTGCATGACATGAAAAAGCAGGCCGCGGCCGATGCCCTGTCCGCGCCGGGCCGGCGCCACGAAGAGCTCCGCCAGGCGGCCGATGTCGCCGACCTCCAGATACGCCGCGCGACCGACGGGCTGGTCTCCCGACATGGCGACGAAGGCGTCGTAATTCGAATCGTTCAAGCGCTCGAAGGCGGCGTTGGTCTCTTCCTCACTCGCCCCTGATTCGGTCAAGCTGCGCCGAAGGGCCTTTGGCATCGCCCGTGCCGGCAATACGCGGATCGCCTGGTCTGAAGGGGCGTCCAGCGCGCTCCAGTCGGTCATGTGCATGGCCAGGGAGTCCACTCGCCGCCAGCCCTTTGGCATGAGCAGCGCCTCTATTGGCTCCATCGCCTGATCCACTGCCGGCGTCCAGGCAAGGCACGTCAGGTTGCGTTCGCGATAATACGTCTCGGCCCGCTCGTATGCCGTCGCCGCATCCACCTCCACGAGCCAGGCATCCCGAAGTTGATTGGCGCCGAGAACCGTTGGAAAGCTCACCGAACTATGGGCGACGCCGAACTCCAACGATTCCCACGTCGAGACTTGTTCGGCGAGCGCTCGATCTGATCGGCGGACCGTAGAGAGAATGCCGACGGTGTTGGACATTCGTTTCAGGGTCTATCAAATCGCTTCGCCGCATTGCTGCAGCACATTACGACGAAGCGCGTCCGAGACATAAAACCCACCGGTTGTCCGAAGAGAGTCCATCATCAAACGCACGACACCTTCAATACGGCATCCGAAACGTCTCCTCGCAGGGCATTTCGTAATTCCTCCAGGACGGCTGGAGGGATTACGACCGAAGTAAAAAGTCGTTCGAGCAGTGCCAATTGACCGACATGAGCGAGGCATCGGAGTGGTGAGGTATCACTGACGACGGCGAGCACAAGGAGCCCTGATTGATGGTGGCGACGGTGCTATAGACCGAGCTTCTCGGCTGTCGCCATGTCTTGCACGAAGTCCACTTCGCTGTAGCGGTATATCGCAATGCCGCGTTTCAATAGTTCGGCCTCAAATTCCACCCGCGCCAATCCTGCCATCTGGGCGGCTGGCCAAAGATCCACTCGCCCGGAATCAAATAGCCAACAGGCAAACTCGATCCTTGCCTGTCGCTCATCAAGTCCGGCCTGCCGCAACACGTTATCCGGAAGAGCTACGGTCATACACTCAATTATACGAACAGATTGGCCCCACCGCCACCCGCGCCACGAATGGCTATTCTTCCGCCGCCCGGTTCGCCCGCTTGCGCTCTACCGGATCGAGTATCCGTTTACGCATTCGGCAGCTCTTCGGCGTCGCCTCGACCCACTCGTCATCCTCGATGAATTCGAGCATCGCCTCCAGCGAAAGCTCCCGGGCGGGCTTGAGCACGACCGTCTTATCCGCAGACGCCACGCGGATGTTCGACAGCTTCTTCAGCTTGGCGACGTTCACATCGATGTCATCGTCCTTGCAATGCTCGCCGACCACCTGGCCCTTGTAGACCTCGTCGCCGGGCTTCACGAACATCATCCCCCGATCCGACAGATTTTCCAGGGCGAACGCCGTCACGCGCCCCGTTTCCATCGCCACCATGACGCCGGCGTGGCGAGTCGGGATCGAGCCGCGCAAATGCTCGTACTCGTAGAATGAATGGTGCATGACCGCCTCGCCCCGCGTCGCGTTCAGCATCCGCGTGCGCAGGCCGATCAGCCCGCGGGCGGGGATCGTGAACTCCAGGTGGCACATATTTTCCTTCGTGTCCATCTTGAGCATCTCGCCGCGCCGGCCGCCGACGAGTTCGATCACCGAGCCGGCCGCGGAGGCGGGGACATCCACGACCAGGTACTCGACCGGCTCGCACTTCTTCCCGCCGATCTCGCGGTAGATCACTTTGGGCTTGCCTACCATGAGTTCATAACCCTCGCGGCGCATCGTCTCGATCAAGACGCCCAAGTGCAAAAGTCCTCGACCCGATACGCGGAAGCTGTCCTTTTGCTGCATCTCCTCCACACGCAGCGCGACGTTCGATTGCAACTCCTTCATCAGCCGGTCGCGGACGTGCCGCGTCGTAAGGAATTCACCCTCGCGCCCCGCGAACGGGGATGTATTGACGGAAAAAACCATCGTGAGCGTCGGCTCGTCCACCGGGATGATCGGCAGAGGATGCGGGTCATCCGCATCGGCGATCGTGTCGCCAATGCCCACGTCGGGAATGCCCGTGACCGCCACAATATCGCCGGAGACCGCGGCGTCGGTCTTCTTGCGCCCCAGACCTTCGTAAGTGAACAGGGTGTCGATCTTGATTTTGCTGCGGTGACCGGTGCGCGAAATCAGCATCAGTTCCTGTCCGCTGCGCAGCACGCCGTTGAAGACCCGGCCGACGGCGATCCGTCCGACGTAGTCGGAATAGTCCAGCGACGCGACGAGCATCTGTACCGGCGCACTCTCGGAGCCGGTCGGAGGCGGGACGCTGCGGATGATCTCCTCGAAAAGCGGCGCGATGTCCTCGTTTTTGTCCGAGAGATGCCGCCTCGCGAAGGCGAGCTTCGCGCTGGAGTAGATCACCGGCCACTCCAGACAGTGCTCATCGGCCCCCAAATCGATGAACAAGTCGTGCGTCTCGTCGAGGACTTCCTTGGGCCGCGCGTCGGGGCGGTCGATCTTGTTGATGACCAGGATCGGCTTGAGGTGATACTCAAACGCCTTCTTGAGCACGAACCGAGTTTGCGGCATCGGGCCTTCAAAGGCATCGACCACCAGCAAACACCCGTCCGCCATCTTGAGCACGCGCTCGACCTCGCCGCCGAAGTCCGCGTGACCGGGCGTGTCGATGAGATTGATCTTGTAATCCTTGTAGTGAATCGCGCAGTTCTTGGCGAAGATGGTGATGCCCCGCTCGCGCTCCTGCGGGTTGGAGTCCATAATCAAATCGCCGGTCATCGTCCCTTCTCGGAACGTACCGGACTGGCGCAGGAGGCAATCGACCAGCGAGGTCTTCCCGTGGTCGACGTGGGCGATAATGGCAAGGTTGCGAAACTGCATGGTGTGTTTTCCTGTTGAATGGCAATGTGTTCAGCCCCGCAATTCTAAGCGAGATCTTTCACTTTGGCGAATCGCGTGATGTTGGAATTGCTCTTGACTGATCGTTAGGGCAGAATAATGCCATGTCCGAAGACCCCACTCCCGATGCCGCGCAAGGCCGCGGGCCCGACAAGCTCCTGGCCATCGGGGCCTACGGTGAGACCGTCGCCGCCTATCGCTATCTCGTCCTCTCCGAGAAGGCGCCGAACCCGCAGGACCGCCGCGAATTCGCCGAGATGGCCGACGAGGAACAGGGCCACAAACAGCGTCTGCAAGCGCTCCTCGCCGAGATGTATCCGCAGGCCGACTTCGTGCTGACTCCCGAAGACAAGGAACTCGTCGTGACCGGCACGCGTCTGCTCGATGTTCGCGACGAGGCCTCCTTCCACGAGGCCATGCGCATGATTCTCCAGACCGAGCGCAAGACCGCGGCCTTTTATGCGCACCACGCCAAGATCATTCCCCCGGCGCATCTTCGTGCGCTCTTCCAGGAACTTGCGGAGGAGGGCGCGGACCACTATCAACGCCTCAAGGCCATGGCCCGCCGATGCGGGGTGCCGCACACGCCCGACGATGTCGGCGAATAACGCGCGTCGCAACTCTTGGATTCGCCCCGCCTCGTGCGGTACACTGGCATCATGCGAAACGCTTTCGTGATCGCGGCCATCGAGCTTCTCTTGTCCCTGGGCCGTGCGGTCGGGCAAGATTGCGAACCCGATTGGTCATTTGGCGACCTCGCGCCCGGCACCAATGCGCCCATCCATGCACTGGCGATTTACGACGACGGCAATGGCCCCGCGCTTTTCGTCGGCGGTCAGTTTGCCCTTGCCGGCGGGCAGCCTGTCGGCAACATTGCGAAATGGGATGGGACGAGTTGGTCGGCCCTGGTGACCGGCGTAAACGGGCCGGTCTTCGGGCTCGATGTTTTTGAGAGTCAATTGATCGCCGTCGGCAATTTTTCCAATGCTGGTGCGCTCACGGTCAACCGCGTTGCCGCGTGGAACGGAAACGCCTGGGCTGCTTTTGGCGGCGGCGTCAACGCAACCGTCCGCGCGGTTCGCGTCTTCGACGGCGAACTCTTTATCGGAGGCTGGTTCACGAACATCGGAAGCATCGCTCGGTGGGACGGGTTCAATTGGGCGCCGCTCGGTCAAGGCATAACCGGCGGTGCATTTCCATATGTGTACGCATTTCTGGAATATGGCGGCGTGCTCGTTGTCGGCGGATCGTTTACTCAGGTCAATCACTCACCAGCGATGGGCATCGCGCAGTATGACGGCGCGAATCTGACGCCCTATTACGGCTGGATCGGCGGCTATGTCTACGCTTTGGCAACTTACAACGGCGATTTGATCGTCGCCGGCGATTTTATTTCCGCGACCGGCACACCGGCGAACAATATCGCTCGCTGGGACGGCCATGGATGGCACGCGCTCGGGACCGGAACGAACGACAGCGTCTTCGCCCTCGCGGCCATCGGCGGCCGGCTTTACGCGGGCGGCTCCTTTACGACGGCGGGCGGCGTGACGGCCGCGCATATCGCCTATTGGGATGGCGCCGGCTGGTTCGCGATCGGTGAAGGAACGAACGACAGCGTCCGCGCGCTGGCCGTTTCCGATTCGGACGTCTTTACCGGCGGTTTCTTTACCGCGGCGAATGGCGAATCCTCCCTCTTTATCTCCGAACTCGACTGCCCCTCGTTCGCGCAGATGCCGGGCGACATGAATTGCGACGGCGCGACCGACTTCGACGATGTGGATCGATTTGTCCTCGCCCTGCTCGACCCGCCCGCCGCCGCGCTATCATGTCCCTGTTGCAGCCTCCTCCGCGGCGATCTCAACGCGAGCGGTTCCGTGACCACGGCGGACCTGCAACCCTTCGTCGACGCCATACTTTCGGGAATCTAATGAATATCACCAACGACCAAGTCACGACCGCCATGCGCGGCGTCAAGGACCCCGAACTCGGCAAGGACCTCGTCACGCTCAACATGGTCAAGCGCGTCGACTTGTCCGGCGATCGCGTCAAGATCGGTATCGAGCTGACCACGCCCGCCTGCCCGATGAAGGACCAGATCCAAAAGGACGTCGAGCGCGAATTAAAGAAGATCGGCGCGGCGGCCGTCGAGATCGAATGGTCCGCGCAGGTCCGCGCGACGCCCAACCTCTCCCAGCGCCTGCCGGGAGTCAAAAACGTCATCGCCGTCGGCGCGGGCAAGGGCGGCGTCGGAAAATCGACGATCGCGGTCCTCTCCGCCGTCGGTCTCGCCCGCGAGGGAGCGAAGGTCGGCCTGCTGGACGCCGACGTGTATGGACCATCGATCCCCATGATGGTCGGGCTGCAACACGAAAAGCCCCGCGTCCGCGGCGAGAAGCTCATGCCGCTGGAAGCCGCCGGTCTTAAGGTGATGTCGATGGGTTTCATGGTCGATCCCGAAAAAGCCGTGATCTGGCGCGGGCCCATGGTCCACGGCGTGCTCAAGCAATTCCTCGACCAGGTCGACTGGGGCGAACTCGATTACATGATCATCGACCTGCCGCCGGGCACCGGCGACGTCCCGCTGACGCTGGCGCAGTCGATCCCCATGACCGGGGCGGTCGTGGTGTGCATGCCGCAGGCCGTCGCGCTGCTCGACTCGATCAAGGCGCTACGGATGTATCAGCAGCTCAATGTCCCCATCCTCGGCATCGTCGAGAACATGAGTTACTTCAAGGCCCCCGATACCGGCAAGGAATACGACCTCTTCGGCCGGGGCAGGGCGAAAGCGGAAGCCGAGCGCGTCGGCGTGCCGTTTCTCGGCGAGATTCCCGTCAACGTCTTCATCCGCACGAGCGGAGACGAGGGCACTCCGGCGGATGTTTTCGAGAAGACCGACGCCGCCACGCAGGAGGCGGTCATGAACTACGTCCGCCGCCTTGCGGGTCAGGTCAGCATCAAGGCGGCCACGCAGCCGGCGCCGTTGGAATTGAAAATAACGTAGGGCGGGCACTGCCCGCCGATTTCTGGACGTGAGCTTGCTCTACTGATCCTTCCCCTCGCCGCCGCTTTTCTCATTCGCCTTCCCCGTCGGTACGGCGAACGTCATGTTGCAATAGTGGCACCGGACCTGCAGACCGCGGTATTGCGCGGGGACCTGCAAGACCTTCCGGCACTTCAAGTTCGGGCAGATCATCATCACGGTTGGAGCAGTAGAGGTAGTAGCTTCCATGGGCGCCTCCGAGGGGCAGCGGGCCTTCAAAAAAAACAGCGGCCGGCTTCGTCATTACTATCGGCCAGCCGCAAACGTAAGCGAGTCAATTCTACGATTTATCTCAAGTCGATGACGGGCGATCCGGCGGTCCGAGAAATTGATGAAATGCGACCGCGGGACGGGAGTTAAATCGCCCGATCGTCAACGTCCGCACTTTCATCGCAACGAAAGCGGACGCTGGCTCATTCAACGGGTTTTGGCAGGATCGCCCTCAGGCGGATTCTTTGCGCAGCGCCGTTCGAGCGTCCATGACGGGCTCATCGCCGCGGGCGATGGCTTCGGTGATGACGTAATGACCGCGCATGTTCTCCTCCGGGAGGTGGAACATGATGTCCATCATCAAATCCTCGACGACGCCGCGGAGGGCGCGGGCGCCGGTGTCGCGCTTGAGGGCCTTCTTGGCGATTTCGTGCAGCGCGCCGTCGGTGAATTCGAGCGTGCTGCCGGAGAGCTCGAACATCTTCTGATACTGCCGGCACAGGGCGTTCTTCGGGTCCGTCAGGACCTGAACCATCGCCTTTTCGTCGAGGGGGCCGAGGGTCGCCACGACCGGCAGGCGGCCGACGAACTCGGGAATCATGCCGGATTCGATCAGGTCTTCCGGCGCGATCTGGTGCAACAGTTCGGACCGGGCGTTGGCGGATTCCTCCTCGCCGTTGGCCTCGCTGGCAAAGCCGATGTTCTTGCCGCCGATGCGGCGCTTGATGACCTCCTCGACGCCGGAGAAGGTCCCCGCACAGATGAAGAGGATCTGCGACGTGTCCATCTGGATGTACTGCTGTTCGGGATGCTTGCGGCCGCCCTGGGGCGGGATGTTGGCGATCGTCCCTTCGAGCATCTTGAGCAGCGCCTGCTGCACGCCTTCGCCCGATACGTCGCGAGTGATGGAGACATTGCCCGCGCTCCGCGCGATCTTGTCGATCTCGTCGATATAGACGATTCCGCGCTGGGCGGACTCCAGATCGAAGTCGGCGCACTGCAGCAAGCGGAGGAGAATGTTCTCCACGTCCTCGCCGACATACCCGGCCTCGGTGAGCGTCGTCGCGTCGCCGATGGCGATGGGCACATCGAGCAACCGGGCGAGGCTCTTGGCCAGCAGCGTCTTGCCCGAGCCGGTCGGACCGATCAACAGGATGTTGCTTTTGTCGATCTCAATGTCTTCCGCTTCGGTCCGCTCGGCGTAGGTCAGGCGCTTGTAGTGGTTGTGTACGGCCACCGAGAGTGTCTTCTTGGCGTATTCCTGGCCGACGACGTAGCGTTCGAGGAATTCCATGATCTCCCGGGGGGTGGGGATCTTGTGAAACAGCGGGCGAAGCCCCGTCGAGCGGCGCTTCTCCTGACGGATGATGTTGTGGCACAGGTCGACGCAGTTCGAGCAGATGTACGCGTCGTTCGGCCCCTCGACCATCGGGCCGACCTCGCGATGCGTCTTGCCGCAGAAGCTGCACGTGCTCGCCCGGCGACGCTTCATGCCGCCGGGTGGGGGCAGGCCGCCGCCGCGATTGGAGTCGCCGCCCATTCCGCCGCCGTCTTTCGATCCATTTTTCAAGGGAGGGTTTCCTTCGATTATCTCGCCGAGGCGATTGGTGCTCGCCGCCCGACACTCCGGGCCTGTTACGGTATTCTATCGCGCGGCTTGCAACATATCGACTGGCCTAACAGGGTTACTTTACGCCTTTCGCGCCGCCCTCGCCGCGCGGCGCCGATCGCGCGCCGCCGCTTTTGCCGATGGCCGGACGCTGCGCCTCGCCAATGGCCGTAGTCTTCAGACGTTCGAATTCATCGTTCGTTATCTGACCGTCCGCCAGCATCTTGCGCAATTGCTGCAGCGACAGCACATCGAATTGCTCAGTCCGGTCTGGTGTGGAAAAGAGCCGGCGTTTCAAAAGCCAGACGGCCAGCGCCAGAACGACGATGGCGAAGATCAGGACGGCCCCCCACAGGGCTGCGTCGATCGCGTCTGTGCTTTTCGACGGCACGGCGCGACGTCACCTTCGGCGGCGGTTGCGGCGCCGCGCGGCGAGAAACCCGCCGACCACCGACATTCCCGCCAACTCGAATCCCAGCACCCCGCAGGCGGGCAAAAAACTCACGGGCGGCCGGTTCACATAGGCCGCCCCGGTAGTGTCGACGTGCTCGGCGAGCATACGCGTCAGGCGTTGCCCCCGATCATCCTTCTTTACCTTGTCGATGATGGAAGCGATCTCATCCTGTGGCAGACCGAACAGGGCCCATGCCCCGACCCCACCCGGCGTCGTCGCCACTTTCGCCGCCACGTTCAATTCGAGATCGAAGGACTCCCCCACGGTAAAGTCGTACTCGAAGGGGAACTGCACGCCCTGAAAAATCACGGCCCGTACCAGCGGAAACTCGTCCCCCAGGGGAAAATCGGCCACTGGGACGTCGATCGTGTTCAGCGCGCCGGCGCGGACGGGAAACACGACTTCGCCGTTCGGACCGCCGGCCATGGTCATGTTGCCGGTCAGCGGCGTGGTACTCTCGCGTCCGGCTTGATGGCGCGAAAGGCTGAAAGAGAAGTCCACTTGATTGCCGGTCAAATCGGCCGCCGCATCCTGGGAAAAGAGGATGAGGAATCCGGATAGAACCAGGGTGCTTTTCGCCTGACCCGTGTCTCCCAGGCCGACTCGTCCGCCCACGTCGGCGATCGAAAGGATCAGCGTGCGCGTCGATGTGGCGCCGCCCTCAATCGTCCAACTGGTTTTTTCGTCGTCGGAGAAACCGCCGATGCTCATTCCGACATCGTTCGGGTTCCCAAACAGCGCCATGTTCGGTTCCGTCATGACCGTGACGCCCTGGCCAACCGCCGTGGCCTCTTCCAACTCGTTAAGTTGCTCCAGCCGCGCGCGGGCGATCGCCGGGGGAGTGGCCTTCGTGAGCGGGACGATCTCCTGCCCGAAATCCGTCTGCACGGAGATTCCGTTGGTGAACTGAATGACGCGCGCCGTCGCGCTGCCGCGAACGCCGGTGACGTCGCCCCTTCCGGGACCGACGACGAGAAGCAATGTCAACGCCGCTAGGCTCCAAGCCGCCCGATGCCGAAGACCGAGATCCATGGTCGAGTCCTTACCCTTTGAAGCGCGAGGTGGTTCGGCGATAGGCGCGGGCTCCCCTCAACGCCGCCGATTCACTATATTTTTGACGCGCGGCGTGGCAATGTCCAGAGCCCGTCCGTCGCGAATCGTATCTCGCTTCCATGTAGGTAGTTATCGGTGAAACCATTCCTCGCGCCCCATCGAATTTCTGGCTTGAAACTCGCCGCCGCCACGCTCCTTTGTACTTTTTGGCCGTCATTGGCCGGCGCGAAAGCGCCCACGCCGGGCCGTGGCGGGCCTCCTCGCGTCGCCGGTCGATTCGCTCCGCTGGCAAAACACCGATCGCTTCACGCCCTCCAACTTCAGGTCGCAATCTTTCGACTTTTAATGGACAATCCCACGCGCCGCGCGAAGCAGGTATCCGAATAGCTCCTTCCATGAACTCTCTTCGTCCCCAGCGCCTGCGCCACCCCGCCATTCTCATTTTTCTTTTGGGCGGATTTCTCGGTTCGGGACTGAACCTCGCTCTTAGCGCGGCCCTGCACTCGTGGCTTGGCCTCAACCACTACGCTGCCTTCTTCGCCGGCACAATGGGCAACCAGCTTTTCCATTACCTCTACTACCACCTCGTCCACGTCAACCAGGAGATCAAGCTCCGCAACTCACTGCTCGTCCTGTTCGCGATGTATGTCCTCGTAGCGATCCTCGCGCAGGCCCCGCTCTGGTTCTTTCTCAATGTCGTGGGGCTGAAATTCATCACCGCGGTGCTGTCCACCATCATCCTCCTCTCCTTGCTCAATTCTCTCCTGATTCGCATTTCCACCTTCAGCTCCGCCCAACTCGCTGAGGTCGAGTACCGTGAAATGGGCGAGACGTTCTACGACGACCAGACCGACGCCGGCAAGGTCGGCCGCTTCCGCGCCTGGTTTCATCGCGCCCGATACGAAGAACTGGAGCGCTGGGTGGCGGCGCGCTACCGGCCGGGTATGACGATCGCCGATCTCGGCTGCGGAAACTGCTGGTGGAACAACTCCCGGTTGCCGGTCACCGGCGCGGATATCAACGAAAACATGCTCCGCTGGGCCCAGGCGCACGGCCGCGTCAGCGAATACCGCATCTGCACCGACCTCGGCAATACGGGACTGCCCGCCGCCGCGTTCGATATCGTCATCATGTCCGAGACGCTGGAGCATCTGCTGGACGTCGACCGCGTACTCGCCGAAGTCCGCCGGATCCTCAAGCCCGACGGCACGTTTCTGATTACCGTCCCCTACGATTTTTTCCTGGGCCCCTTTTTCATCCTCTTCAACATCAACTGTCTCTATCAAGGCTATGTCAAGGGCAGTCGCTATCACCGTTACCGTTGCGGTCACGTGAACCACTTCGCGAAGCGGCATCTCCGGCGCGTGCTCGCCGGACAGGGATTCACAGTCACGAACTTGAGCGTCATCAACGGCCTGTCGCTCTACGCCGCCGCCCGGCGTACGATCGCGACATGATCGCGCCGGATCACATCGCTCCCGTCGGGCCGATCGAACGCACGTCGCGCGGAGCAATCCTGTTGATCGTGCTGCTCGCCGCCGCGCTACGCCTGATCGCCCTCGATCGCGTGCCGCCCGCAATCAATCAGGACGAGGCGGTCAACGCTTACGACGCGTATTGCCTACTCAAGACGGGGACCGACCACTATGGCACGCCGTGGCCCGTCTTCTTCCGCTCCTTCGGAGACTACCACCCGGGCATACCGATTTACCTGCAAATCCCCTTCCAGGCGATCCTGGGGCTGAACGTCTGGAGCACACGCCTGCCCGACGCCCTGTTCGGTACGGCCCTGGTTCTCTGGGTCTTCCTTCTCGTCCGGCGATTCTACGGCGATGGGGTGGGGCTCCTTTCAGCCGCATTCCTCGCCGTTTCTCCCTGGCACATTCACCTCTCGCGGCTGGCGTTCGGCATCGGCATTTCAACCTCCCTCACGACCCTCGGCTTGCTGCTCATCGCGCGACGGATCGGCGGCAAATCGGCTTCGAAACGCTTCTCCGCAGCGGCGTATTTGGAGCTGGCCGGGGCGGGGGTGGCCCTCGGCGCCGCTTCGTGGACGTACCACGCGATGCGCGCGGTCGTGCCGCTTCTGTTAGCAGGCGGCATCCTGCTCAACCTTGGGCGGCTGCGGACGCTCGCGCGAACGCCGGGCGGAATCATGGCCGGCGCCGCAATGGCAGGCGGACTTGCCGTGGGAACCTTCCCCTTCTTCTGGACGTGGGCACATGCGCCGCAGGAAGTTTGGGCGCGGGCTTCCTCGCTGTCGCCCTTTCATCAGTCCGCCGATTGGTTCGCGGCAATGAAGCTCGTGATCCACAACTACTCCGCCCATTTCACGCCGTCATTTCTCTTTCTGGAAGGCGATCACTCGCTTGTGCAATCCATCCCTGGCTATGGCGAGCTTCATCACGTTTATGCCCTTTTTCTGCCTTTCGGACTTTATCGAGTGATCCGCCATTGGCGGACGGAGCGATTCGGTCGTTTCGTCCTGTGGTGGATTGTGATCGCGCCGATTCCAGCCGCGCTGGCCCGACTGGATACGCCGTCGGGGCATTGTCTCAGGGCGGCGGGTGTGCTGCCGGCATACGACATCCTCGCCGCGATGGGCGCCGATCTTCTCGTGCGTGCCCTGGCTCGCCGGTTCCGCAGAGCCGCGACCGTGGCCGCCGCCCTTGTCCTGGCTCCGATGGCTTTGGGCACGGCATATTTCGGGTATCAGTTTTTCTTTCGCTATCCCGATGAAGCGGCGCTGTATTTCAACGGAGATTGGGGCCCGATCATAACGGACATCGAACGGCGTCGTACATCCTCCGATGCCGTGATCATCACGAATATTGGAAACGGACACATCAGCGCACACTACCTGTTTTGGAGCAAGACGGATCCTATCGCCTACTTCAAAGCCAGACCGAACATTGTCACGGGGCCTGAGGCGGACTTCCTGATACAAGTAGGCACGACCTTTTTTACCAGTGCACAAAGGATCGACGAAGTGGTCGCGGTGCTTCGCCCGGGAACGAGGCTCTTCGTGGTTGAGCGGCCGGGACTCCCCGTACCCGGCAACGTACTCAAACAGTTCCTGGACCGTAAGGGCAACCCCATGGCCGTTCTATACGAAGTGCGAACTCAATAACCTATCGGGCGAGGCCGCGAATCGGCATACTTCAGAGACTCATGATCGCAACGGATGCTCATGGACCCCTCGCGCCGTCTGTCGCTCCTACCTCGGGACCGACTCCCTCCGCTCGGCTGGCCGTGGGTGTCATCGTCCTCCTCGGCGCCGCGCTGCGGTTGATCGCGCTCGATCGCGTCCCCCCGGCCATCGGTCAGGATGAGGCGGTCAATGCCTACGACGCGTATTGCATCCTCAAGACTGGCACGGATCACTATGGCACACCCTGGCCCATCTTCTTTCGGTCCTTTGGAGACTACCACCCAGGGCTGCCCATCTACCTTCAAATCCCGTTTCAGGCAGTCCTCGGGATAAACATCTGGAGCACGCGATTGCCCGATGCTTTGTTTGGCATCGCGCACATCGTCTTCACTTACCTGCTGGTCCGTATGTTCTACGGCCAGCGCTCCGCGTTTTGGGCGGCCGCTCTGCTGGCGGTCTCGCCGTGGCATATTCACCTTTCGCGCCTGGCCTTTGGTATCGCCATTGCGCTCTGTCTCATCACCCTCGGTATCTATCTGGTCGCCAGTCGGATGCGCGGCGGTGCCGGTGATTCCCCGGTGAATCGAGGAACGATGCTGGCGTTGGCCGGTGCCGGGCTGGCATTCGGTGTGACTCCCTGGACCTATCATGCGATGATCGTTTTTGTCCCCCTGCTGTTGTTCGCCGCCGTGCTGATCGGCTGGCGTCGAATTCACGCCTTCATGAAGCGGCGCGGCAGCCGCGCGGCGTTGTCGGCATTGTTCATCGGTTTCTGCATCGGCGTTGCCCCATTTGCCTGGGCGTCAATCCGCACACCTGAGCAGGTCTGGACGCGGGCGTCGTCGCAGTCCCTCTTCCGCCAGGCCCCGGACGCCATGTCCGCCGCACAACAAGTCGCCGCCAATTACTTCCGCCACTTCTCGCCCTCGTTTCTCTTTCTGGAAGGTGACCGGTCGCTCATGCAGTCCGTTTCCCGTTACGGGCAGTTGCACCATCTTTATGCGCTCCTGCTGCCGCTGGGACTTGTTCGCGTGATCGGCCGATGGCGGCAGGAGCGCTTTGGTCGCTTCATCATCTGTTGGATCGTTCTCGCCCCGATCCCCGCCGCCCTGACGCAAATTGGTGAATCGTCCGGCCATTGCCTCCGGGCCGCCGGCGCCGTGCCCGCGTACGACATATTGGCGGCGCTTGGAATAGGCGTCCTTCTGGATGCCGCCTGCCGCCTCTGGCCTCCGGTCCTTGGCTCCGCCCGCGCCGCGGCGCTGTCAGTGGTCGTCGCTTCCGCCGCGCACTTCGGGTACCACTTTTTCGTGCGTTATCCGGTGGAGGCCGCGCACGATTTCCTCGCCGAGTGGGGACCAGCCTTCCAGGAGGTCGCACGAATTGAATCACACTACGACGCCGTCATGATCACGGAGTTCGGAAGCGGGAACGCCGGCGTCTTCTATCTCTTCTGGAGCGCGACCGATCCGGCTACTTTTCTTCATTCCGATCCCCGCTACCAACCCATCGAAAGCGGAGATTACCTGGTGCAGTTCGGCAAGTTCTATTTCGTGTCCAGCGAGCAACTGGACCAGGTAGCCCGGCGCCTGCCGCCGCGCGCCAGAGTTCTTGTGGTCGAGCGACCGGACATCGCGGTCCCCGGCCGGCCGGTCGCCCGATTCGACGACGCCTACGGAAATCTTTCCATCGTGCTTTTCGAAGTGGCCTTCTGAATTACGCCGCCGCTGTGTAATGCGGCTTGACCATACCGCCCGCCGCGCCTCAAATCATCCGCATGATCCTTGTCACCGGCGCGGCGGGTCTGGTGGGGCGAGAACTGGTCGGCCAATTAGCCGCCGCCGGTGCCCGCGTTCGCGCGGTGGACCTTCGACCGATGGAATCAGCGGGCGGCGCGGACCAGATGGTCGGCGATCTGCTCGACGCCGGTGTGTGCACCCGTGCTTGCGTCGACGCGCGGACGATCGTCCACACCGCCGCGCGGCAATACCACAGCAACGTCCCTCGATGGGGCCGCCGCCATTTCTTCGACGCCAATCGTGGGATGACCCGCAATCTCGTTGACGCCGCACTCGCCGCAGGCGCGGGTCATTTGGTCTTCATCTCCAGCGACATGGTCTACGGCCTTCCCCTTGGCCGCCCATTTACCGAATCCGACACCCCCCGACCCATCGGACCCTACGGCGAAAGCAAGGTCGCCTCCGAAGCGATCTGCTCCGCCGCGCGCGACCGCGGCCTTAAGGTGACCATCTTCCGCCCCCGCCTCATCATCGGCCCCGGCCGCCTCGGCGTCCTCCAGAAGCTGTTCGATCGGATTCGCGCCGGCCTCTCCGTGCCCATGCTCGGCGACGGCCGCAATCGCTATCAAATGGTCGCGGTCTCCGACGTCGTCGCGGCATGCCGGCTCGCGATCGAGAAGCCGGTCGATGCCACGCTCAATCTCGGCTCCGCGGACCCGCCGACGGTCCGCGCTCTGCTGGAGTCGCTCTGCGAACGCGCCGGGTCGCATTCGAGGCCGCGCGCGTGGCCGCGCCTTCTCGCTCGCGGGGGCCTATGGGGACTGCACGCCTTCCGCGCCGCGCCGTTGTCACCGGAACAATTCCGCATCGCGGACGTCGATTATGTCCTGGATACGTCGCGGGCGATGCAACTACTCGGATGGCGGCCGCACTACTCCGACGCGGATATGTTATGGAGCGCATACGAAACGTACGTCGACGGTTTGTCGCCGCGCGCCGAACCCGGTCGCGGCTCGTCGGCGTCGCTCGCACACCATTTGACCTCTTGATCGCCTCATCTGCATGGATTGCCGGGCCGGTCCTCCGCGGTTATAGTATCGTACCCCTTGATACCAGGGTTATTCACCCTTGATTACCGCCGAGCCCATCCCAACCCGCGTCTCCGTCGCGCCGACGCCCGACATCCATACGCCCTCGCGCCGAAAACGTCCTCATACCATCGGCCGCGCGCTGCTGCTCGTCGCGATTACCCTCGCCGCGCACGGTCTGGCCCTTTTCGACGGTGTCGTGCTCGACGACTTCTGGCATCAAAAGGGCCTTCGCGAACACGGCTGGTCTTTCTCCGAACTGCTCCGCACCCTCAATATTGCCCCCGTGGACTTCCTCGAAACCTGGTGGCAGACGAAAGACGTCTGCTGGCATTACCTGCGACCGTTCTTCATCGTTTGCATGAAGACCGTGTATTTCCTCGGGGGCCAAAACCCCGTTGCCCTGCACGCCTTCAGCATCCTGCTGCACACGATTTCCGGCCTGTTGGTCTGGCAACTCTGCCGAAAGTTGACGCGCAATGAACCGTGGAGCCTCATCGGCGGACTGATGTTTGTCATCTATCCGCACTCGATCATCAGCGTGGCCTGGCCTTCATCGCTGAATTGCGTGATACAAACAACGCTCCTGCTGGGGACGATACTCTGCTATCTTCGCGCCTCGCAGCTCGACGTCGGCCTCCGGCTCGCTGATCGCGATCACGACGATCCCGCGATGTCCATTCCACCGGTTGCTCGCCGTCCCCTCGCATTCGCGGCGATCTTCTGGCTCCTGGCCATCTTCACGCGGGAAAACGCCATCCTCCTTCCGGCGATTCTCGCCTCCTTTGAGGTCGCCTTCGGATCATGGCGGCGGCTCTGGGCCAGGCGCCGGCTTTACGTCGTCGCTGGTGTGGTCGTCGCCGCCTTCATGGCCTGGCGCGAGTGGATGCAGATTCACCCCTTGCCCGACGTGTACTGCCGCCGACCGGATGGCGACAATCTCGAATACGCCGGTTGGCTTGCGGCCAAATTCCTGCATTACGTTTGCGTCTCCATCTGGCCCGCGCCGATGACCATTGGTCCGACCGGCCGTTTCAATCCGTGGAGCACCGTCCCGGGCGATTGCCTGCTCATGCTTTCCATTATTGCCGCAATCGGCACGGTCTATGCGCTCGTAACGCGCCGCGCCCGCGGCTGGTGGATCTGGCCGCTCTGGATCGGCCTCTCCGTCCTGCCTGTCACGGCTGTTATCGCCACGCCGCACTCCGGTTACATGTGCGGCGTCGGCTTCGGCGTCGGGATGGCCCTGACCGGGGCGTGCCTACAGGCCGTCTCCCAGAAATGGCTCGTCCGAACCGCCGGGGGTTTGATCGTGCTCTTAATCCTCGGCATGGCCTTCATGTCGCCGGTTAATCGCCTTCAATGGGTCGCGACCTATTCCGCTGAGCGCCATCTTCCCAGTTGGGTAATGGTTTCGCCCCCGCCGCGCGAGGCCCGCGACGTCTTTTTCATCAACATGCCCTTTGTCAATATTTACTGCAAACCGAATCTCGTCGCGCGGCTGGGGCCGTGGTTTGAAGATACGACGGTCCATGTGCTTACCTACGCGCCGCAGCCGCACGCATTGGACCGTCGGACTTCGCTGGCCACCGGGGTCGACGAAACCCGGCTGACGACCATCGTCGAGCAAATGGATGATCGCCGGTTTACTGTCGCGATCCAGGGCCAGCCCTACTTCTCGCGTCTGCTCGGCCGCTTCCTCCTCGAGGCGTTTCGCGGAAAGGGGACCTTCTTGCAGGGACAGGATTTCGCGGGCAAGGCCTTCGATGTGAAGATAGTGGAGGCTGACGTAGAGGGGGTATGGAAGATGATGTTCACCTTCCCCAGGCCCCTCAACGATCCGAGCTATTGTTTTTATCTAACCAGTGTCGATTGCGGCGCGGCGCGGCTTCGCTTTCGTACGACCGGCCAACAACTTGCGGACGTCCCCAGCTCTTTGAACTTAATTGAAGCCGGCGCCCAGTTGGACGCCGGACATGCCTCCGCGGCGATGCCGCTCTTTGGGGCCGTGTTGTCGAACGAAGTCGAACCCGCCGGCAAGGCCTCCGAATCGCTATTCCCCGTCGTCCAATACATGGCCCGCGCGACCGGCGCGCCGGTGCAATCGATCCTCGATCGTCCGCAGCTTAGCCGCGAGGACTGGCAGCGGCTCCGCGACTGGTGGCAAACGAGCATCGACGACCAGCAGCTTCGCGAACTCTGGCTGCATCGCCACGATTTCGATGACCTTACCTACCTGCGAAGCGAGTTCGACTGGGATCGCTATCTGGCCAGCTTTATTTTCAACTCGGACCTCTACATGACCGGCCCGCCTTACGACGGCCCTCGCCCACGCACATGATTCACGTCAAAGTTCGCGCCACTCTCGTCGCGGTGTTGATGGCCTGCTTCTTGGTCATCTCGACCGGCTGTTTCTCGGAACAGTCGTTTCCCATGCGCCACGGCGATTACGTGCGGTTGTCGTCTCACGGCGATGTGGCGGACGACCCGGCCTCGACGCGCGAATGGCTCCGAAGCGCGCACCAGGAACTCCATCACCTGCTGCCGCGCCGACGCCCCAAGGCGCTGCTCACCGAAGACCTGCTCGACGCGCAAGGGCGCCCGATCGATGTCCTCCAGCACTTTCACGTCAATCGCGACACGCTGGAATCGTTAGTCGGCAACTGCAAGGGACTGGAACACTCCGCCCAACTGACGGGGCCCGATTTCAATCCAAATCGGCCGCCAACAACCTTGCCCGGCTGCGAGGATGTCTGGATACCCGTCGGCGACGATCTCTCTTTGCACGGTCTCTTGTGCTATGCCCGCGACGAACACGGCGAATTTCGGGACGCCGATTGCATTGTGTTGTTGCCTGGCCTTCTGGGTCACAACGGCTCCCGGCGGACACGCGATCTGACCGCCGCGCTGGTGGGCGCCGGGCTGCACGTCCTGGCGATTGAGCTGCGCTCCCACGGTCAGACCGGCGTCAAGTATCCGGATGTGTATTACAACTTCTGCACGATCGAGACCCGCGACCTGATGATCGTCTCCGAATGGCTGCAGAGCCGACCGCATATCCGCCGGACGGGACTGATCGGTTATTGCTGGGGGGCGAACCAGGCCTTGCTCGCCGCGTGGTTCGACGGACGGTCCGAGTCCCATCCGAGCCTGACGCCGGGCATGGCGTCTGCGTTGGGACCGGTGTCGGCGGCGCGGCACTACGAAGCAGGGATCATGGCGTTTTCCCCCGTCCTGCGATTTGAAGAGATCATCGACGCGTTGGACACCGAGCGATCGATCTTTGTGAATCCCGTGCTCACGAACCTGCAGGCGACGGTTCAGAGCCGCGTCGTGGAGAAGTCGCACGACAAATTTCCCGGCTTCGATCCTCGCGCCTGCGCCGGCAGCCTGCGAAAATTGATCGATTACGAAATCCAGCGATCGGAGATTTATTATCCCGGCTGCGTGGAGGATACCTTTCGCATGAACCGGTTTCTTCCCTACAAAGACAAGCCGGACGGCGAAAAACTCGCCAGCGCCCGCGTGCCCGTGCTTATCGTGCAGGCGGCCAATGACCCGTTGGCCTGTGCGCAGGACGTGGCCGTCCTGATCGCCAAGACGCCGAATCCCCATGTCGCCGCTATCGTTCTACCCGGCGGCGGGCATGTTGGATTCGCCGCCTACGCGCGGGCCTACTATTTCAGCCTGATCCTCAACTTTTTCCAGCGCCATCCCGATCCCGACGGCCCGACCCTACACTAGCCTGTCATGCGCGCCGACGGAGCACGTTATCTCAACGCCGCCGACCGGCTCATGCTGGTCGGTCATGACGGCATGCGCGGCATCGGGCATCCTGGCTTCGTCTGTCAATCGCAGATTCTCCTCGAAAGCCGAGTCGATTTTGGCGCACTTCGCGCCGCGGTGGACCGTTTGACGTTGAAGCACCCCGTCGTCTCCGCCCGGCTGCGGCGGGACGAACACGGCTTACCGTACTGGGAACCGACCGGCGCGCCTCCCGAATTGCAAGAGTTGACGATCGAGTCGGAGTCGGATCGATGGCGCGAATCGGCGCGGCTTCTGGAAGCGCCACTCGATCTGGAGCGCGAATCGCCCATCTCCTTTCACCTGCTGCATGCGCCGGACGGCCGCGATACGCTCGTACTTCGCTTCAGCCACGTCCTCATGGATGGAAAATCTCCCGAGTGGACGCTGCGGGCGCTGGACGAATGCTTCGATGATCGCGCCGAAAATGACGCGATGTGCGACGCCTGCGGACCGCTTGACGCAATAAACGCCCACCTCCGCCGATTTGATCGATGGCAACGCGCGCGCTGGGCCGGCCGAGTGATTCGCAGCCAAATCGGGCTGCCCGTGACGCCGGTCACTCTGGCCCCACCGGAGCAAAAGGAATGGTGCGTCAGCCCCTTCGGAGTATTAGCACGCACGATTGACGAGGCGGCGGCGGCAAAGCTATCCGATCGCGTCAAACGGATTTGTGGTTTCCCCAACCTCACTCCCGCCCTTGCCGCGAGTATCTTCCGCGCGATATCCCGCTGCACGCCGCATCCTACGACGGATCGGACCGTGTATCAGACCGATTGTCCGTTGAATCTCCGGCCACCGGGCACGCGCGAGCCGATGTTCAGGAACTTCATGTCGTTCATTCAGATCTGCGCGCGGCAGGGCGACCTGGCCGACCGCGACGAAGCCACGCGGCGGCTCAGCGCGCAAATGCGCGACCAACTTCGTCGGGGAATCGATGTGGGAAACCTGCAAATGATGGCCGTCATGTGCCGCTTCGCGCCGCTGCTGCGCTCGCACATTATCACGCGGATGAAGCGCCGCCCCTTCACGCTGGGCTTCAGTTACCTCGGACCGGTGATCAAGGAGTTGACGCGCTTCTGCGGGATCCCCGTTAAAAATGTCTATACGTTTAACACCGCGCTCTCGCCGCCGGGCGTGACGATTCAGGTGAACCAGTTCTCGGGCCGGATCAACCTGATGTTGTCGTACATTACGTCCGCCGTGCCCGACGCCCTCGCGCAGCGGTTGTTGGATGAGATCGTAAATGATTTGGGTGAGTGACTTATCGTGAGTCAATCCGCGGGCGAACTCGTCGCCGCCGCGTCGCGCGGCGTATAGACCGGCATGATCTCGTCGGTGGCGATGACTTCGACGTGCGCGTTGGCGTGATGGCCGGTCTTCTCATAGGCGATCGGCCTAACGCGATCATTTTCGCCGCAGGCGACGAGGCGGAGCTGCCGCCAATCGAGGCCCTGCTGGGTCAGATAGCGGGCGACCACCAGCGCACGATCGAAGGAGAGGCGCATTCCTTTGTCGTCGGAACTGAAGGCCTCAGCGGCGCTGACGTGGCCTCGGACGTCGATCATGGTGCGTTTGCCGCGCAGCTCGGCGGCGAGCTTGCCCGCGGCGTCGCGGGCCGCAGAGGTTAAATCAGCGGAGTCCTCTTCAAACGGCAGATTTCCGCCCATGTCATGCCGCTCGCCGGGCCGCACGGTCTGCACGTCGTGTTCCGTGCCTTCGGCATTGGGGTTTTCGGCGAGGCCGTCCATGCGGCGCTGGCGGATGCGGGCGATGAGCGGCAGGTCGTTGGGGTTGGTCGAGTTGAGATCGACGGGGTTGTTGAACGCGTCACGGACGGCAATGGCCATGTCCAGCGCCGCGGCCGAGGGCGTTCCCGGCGGCGATGCGGCGGCGGCGGCTGCAGGCGCATCAGGCTTCATGTTGATCGCCAGGAGGATCACGAAGAAGCCCATCATGAGCGTGACGTTATCGGCGAAGGAGATGAGCCATTCCGGCGCGCCCTCGTGTCCTTCCTCGTGACCGCCGCCGTGCGGAGGGCCGTGGTCGTGGGCGCCGTGGTCTTTGTGTTCTTTGTCGTGTTCTTGATCGGCCATGGGATTCGTGGTCCCGGCGCGCCGGGATCAGGGTTAGTGGCCAGTGTCACGCGGCGGCTCTCAGACGCTGGCGGCTGGCCAGCGGGATGAACGCCATCATCTTGTCCACGGTGATTCGCGGGTTGTCGCCGGACTGGATCGAGAGAATGCCCTGGAGAATCATCTCTCGATTGAGCATCTCCTCGGAAGAGCGCAGCGAGAGCTTGTCGCCGATGGGGCCGGCGACGGCGTTCGCCAAAATCGTGCCGTACATCGTGGCGACAACGGCGACGGCGAGCATGTGCCCCATCGTGCCGACGTCGCCGCCCAATTGGCCGAACATGCCGATCTGGCCGACCAGCGTGCCGACCAGCCCGTAGCCGGGGCCGTAGAGCTTGATGAGGTCGAAGAACTTCTTGCCGGCCTTGTGGCGGTCCTGCATGGCGAGGATTTCCATGCGCAGTGTGGTGTTGACGTTGGAGGCCTCGACGCCGTCGATGGCCATGCGCAGTCCGGAGGCGAGGAACGGATCGGTGTCCTTGATGCCGTCGTATTCGGATTCGAGGGAGAGGATGCCTTCGCGGCGGGCCTTGTCGGCGAGGTTGGTGAGGAGCTTGATGGTCTCCGTGGAGCTGCGGCCCTTGTTGAACATAAAGCGCTTGAGATAGCCGGGGATACACTTGAGCTTGTCCATGGGCATCGCCATGAAAGTGACGCTGATGGAGCCGCCGAAGACCATGAGCACGCCTTCGGAGGAGTAGAACATTCCCCAATGGCCGTGCGAGGCCTCGAAGCCGACCCAGCCGAGGGCACCGATGCCGAGGAGGACGCCGATAAGACTGGCAATATCCACTTTGCTTCTCTCCTGCCGCTTCCCGCGTTCCCTCCGCGCTGCGGCGGGCCTGTCGCCCTCGTCATTTCGGCCCATGCGGCACGTCGCTTAAGCAAAGGGCGCGAATGTTGCGCGCGGCGCGGCCGATAACGGGGCGATGATCGCGCCGCTGGCGACAAGCGTTCCGCGTTCAAGTTACGGAAGGCGCTGCGCCACGGTCGCGGCTTTGATCGAAGCGCATCGATTTGTTGAGCAAGAAAACTCAGCCAAGGGCGGCTGAGCTACATTTCGGGCTTGGGGGGATTGGCCGGGGTGCGGTCCATGTGTTCGCGGAGGCGGGCGCGGAGGGTGCCGGCCTTGGCGCCGAGTTCGTTGAGTGTGGCCTGGGCGACGCTGCCGTCTTCGCGGGCGAGGGCGATGAGCAGGTGTTCGCTGTCGATTTGCTTGCTCTCCAGTTGCCGGGCTTCCTCGATGGCCACGGCCATTACGTTACGGAAGTGCGGCGTGCCGGGAAGGCGGCCGAAGACCCACGTGTCCTCCAGGCTGTTCTTGATGAAACGGTCGATGTGTTCCTTGGCCTTGGCCTCATCGATTCGCAGCTCGCGGAGGACGGCGACGCCAAGACCGGTGCCCTCGCGGAGGATGGCGAGGAGCAGGTGCTCCGTACCGACGTAGTCCTGCTCGTAGTCCCGCGCGATCTGCTGCGAGAGCTTGATGACCTGTTCCATTCGCGGGGTGAGTTTTTCGTACATCGGAATAAGCCGTTAGCCTTTAGCTATGCGCTTCAAATCGGCGGCGGGACTCAATGACCCAACCCGCCCACCACATCAATTACTGCCAAAGATGCTTGAGCCAATTGTACCCCAAACTAAGGGCGGCGACAAGGACGGTGAAGACGAGAGTAATGCGGAGGATTTTCAGGCGGTTGGCGATTTCGCGGTCGCGCCATTCGGCGAGGCGGGCGTCGATCTGATCGAGCTTCTCGTCGATCCGCGTTTCGATCTCGTCGAGCTTGACGCGGATGTAGTCGTCGGCCGCGCCGCGGAGGCGCTCGGCGATGCCGCCGACGATGCCGCGCTCCTCGACGTGGGTCTTCAGGGTGCGGCGATTCAATTCGGCGGCGGCGCCCTTGTCCTCCGGGAGGAAGCGATAATCGCTCTCCGATTCGCTCTTGCCCTCGATCATCTTGGTGAGCATGGAGCCGACCCACGCACGGCGCTTGCCCGAGAGCCGCTTCCAGAAGCCGTCCTGGTGCTTAAGCGCGTCGACAAGCCGATCGGGCGTGTCGGATTCACGGCACGACACGCCCCGAAGCCTGGCGAGGGAGGCCAGACCACGAGGGGAGAGCCGGTCGTAGTCCAGCCGCTGGACGCGAGCGATCTCGCGGGCCAGCTCCTCCTTGCCGGCGGATTGGCGGATGGGACGGCGGGCCCAGACGATAATGTCGAGCATGGCATCGCGGTCGAGCTCGATGAGGAGTTCCTGGCGTTTGCGAATAAGGCGGACCATTTCGGGGGCTGAAGCGCCGGCGTCGAGTTCGAGACCGAGGGCGTGGGCATAGCGGAGGAGTTCGTCAGGGGGCAGTTCGCCGAGTGAGACGGCGGAGGCGTGGTCGTCGGCGGAGGCGGGTTCGTGCGGGGCCATGGGGACCATTAAAACGCCGAAACGACAAAACGCCAAAAGAAGAAAGTCTAACCACAGAGGCAGAGAGACACAGAGACGAAGACAATTGTTGTTGGTTTGGCAACAGTGAGTTCTCTTAACGAGATCTCGTCCGTCTCTGAGCCTCTGTGGTGAATCCTACACAGCGCCGCGGACGTAATACTCGAGCCAGGCGGCATACTCGTAGACGACGGTGGGAAGGACGCGAAAGCGGTACTTCCAACCGCCGGCGGCGCGGAACTGGCGCTCCCAGCGGGGCTCGCGCAGGATCAAATGGCGATAGCCGGCCTTTTCAAAACAGGCCTTGCTGCGGGCCAGGTGGGTGTAGCTGGTGACGACGATGCAGAGGTCGTTGGCGGGGTCGACGTGCAGGCCGTCGCGGATTGCCGGGGCGTGGTCGCTGGTTTTTTGTGACCGGTGGTCAAGGAGGATGCGATCGGCGGGGGCGCCCCATTCGAGGGCGAGGTCGCGCATGCGGTCGGTGTTTTCGCCGTGATTGCTAAGGATGAGATTCTCGCCGTAACCTTCGTTCAGAAGGCGACAGGCTTCGATCACCCGCGCGGGATCGCCGCCGAGACAGATGACGTATTTGGACTTGGCGAGTGCGGTCTGGCGATCGAGGGCATCGTAGAGCCATTGAGTCGCAGGGGTGAAGACCATCAGGAGCAGACCGCCGCCGATAAGGGCGAGGGCGTGCTCGATCCAGCGAAGCCAACGGCGGCGCGGTCGGACTGGGGGAGGAGGCGGCGGGGCAGATTCAGGGGAATTCTTGTTTGTCATGAGGTCACCTGGAGTTCAAACCGCGGGCTCGCACCACGCGGCTCTGATCGAACGTCCGATACGCATGAACCGCTAAACGTAACTATAATGGTAATGCTGAAGGGGACGCGTCGTCCCCAAGGCGAGAGTTCGGTCGGCCTTTCTGCGGGACGATACCCTCATCGCATGATTCATGCCTTGACCATCGACGTTGAAGACTACCACAGCGTGACGGCGCGCGACTGGCAGAAGGGTGATGGCCGGCCGACGCGGGCGGTGGTGGAGAATACGCAACGGCTGTTGGCGTGTCTGGCGGATCATTCTGTGCGAGCGACCTTTTTTGTGCTGGGGGAAGTGGCGGAGACGTTTCCCGAGCTGATCCGGGAAATTGCGGCAGCCGGTCACGAGTTGGGGGTCCACGGGTACTATCACCGGCAGGTCTTCAAGCTCACGCCGGAGGGATTTCGGCGGGAGGTGGAACCGGCCAAGAAGCTCATTGAAGATATCACGGGGACGGCGACGGAGGGGCATCGGGCGCCGGCGTTCTCCATCATGCCGGAGACGCGTTGGGCGCTGGAGGTGCTGGTCGATCTGGGGTTTCGATACGATTCGAGCGTGTTTCCGATCAAGGGGCGGCGGTATGGGTGGCCGGAATTTCCATTGGATATCCACGAGATGCAGTTGTCCGGTGGGCGGACGATCGTCGAGGCGCCGATGACGCCCGTGGTCTTGTTCGGCAAGAGGCTGCCGGCGTGCGGCGGCGGCTATTTTCGGCATTTTCCCGCGGCCTATACGCAATGGGCGCTGCGGCGGATCGGGCGCGAGCGACCGGCGATTGTGTATTTACATCCCTACGAGATTGAGACGACATGCCCGGCGCAATTGGATGCGAGCATGCTTTCAGTGGAGGAGGCGCGGAGGTTCCATCGAATGCACGCGATGCAGATGCGCAATCGGGAGACGGTGGAGCCGAAGTTGCGGGCGATCCTGTCTCGGAATCAATTCGGTCCGCTGGGCGAGGTGATTGCGCGGGCACTCCCCGCGCGCCGCGAGGCGCTGGTCACGGCCGAGTGTGGCCGACCGTCGGCGGTAAACTGACCGTGGGGGTGATTCGACGGAAATCGAAACGACTGGTAGCCACCCGGCGGGTGTATTGCGAATTCACGGCCGATCCGGGTCCGTCGGGGGGGATACGTCAGCGATACAGGTTTTCGATCGCATTCGCAGCGCGCGGAACGCGTTGGATGTTTCGGAGGATGCGTCGGCGCGGCCGGACTATTCTGGACACGTGCAAATGTCGCCATTACGATTTGTACAACAAGAGTGGAATTAAGCGAAAAGCGTCGCCGCGCAGGTTCGCCGCGACGCCCTCTATCTCTTAGGAGCTAATGTTCAGACATGTCGTGGAAGGGCATTATTCAGAGATGTGTCCGTGCCCTTGGCTACGAAATCACCCGCCGCGGGACGCCGGAGACCTACACGCTTTGCCCGCCCTACGGCTACTTCACCTACGCGCCGTGGTTCGAAGAGTGGTTCCAAGAGAAGTATCGCCGCATCCAAGACCACACCTGCGTGAAGGAGGACCGCTGTTACTCGCTTTACCGGTTTTGCCAGCATTGCGCCAGGCTGCCTGGCGACCTGGCGGAGTGCGGCGTCTTCCGCGGCGGAACGGCGCTTCTGTTGGCCTCGACGCTGCGTGAATCCGGGGAGACCGACAAGCAGATCCATCTATTTGACACATTCGAGGGGATGCCGAAGTCCGCGGATGGCGATGCCAGTTCCCACCGACAAGGGGATTTCGGCAACACCAGCCTGGACCATGTAAAGTCCCTGTTGCGCGACTATCCAAATATCACGTTTAATCCCGGTTTCATTCCGCACACGCTCGGCGTGGTCAAGGATCGACGTTTTGCGATGGTTCACATCGACCTCGATCTTTACCAATCTACTCGCGACGCCTTCGAGTTCTTTTATTCCCGAGTCGTTCCCGGCGGCATCATGGTTTGCGACGACTACGGCGCACCGGCCTACATCCGTGCTGCGAAACTGGCGGTCGACGAGTTCTTTGCCGACAAGCCGGAGAATCCGATTTCGCTTCGGAATGGCCAGTGCTTCGTCATTAAGGCGCCGGCCTCAAATGGTGAATTGCCCCAAGATCGCGCCGGCCGGGAAATCTGAGGAGGGAGATGGGTGTTCACGATGACCGCTGATCCGATCCAGCAGGAATCAGATTCCATTGGGCGGCAGTGGTACACCGCTCCGACGCCTCCGCCGCCACGTGGCTGGCTGGTCTTTAATAAAGACTTTGTCCTCGCCGCGCTGCAGGGCTGCATGGCCGATCCGACACTGGCCCGGCCGACCGGCCCGTGGATGCTGCTGACGCGGATCGTCATGGCCGTCATGGCCGTGCTTCAGGCGATAATCATTGGTCTGGCGAGAATCCCTGTTTTATCTTGGGCCGTTGAGATAATTGCCCGTACCTTTACTCGCAATGGCTTTGGCTTCTTTCTGCGGAGCGCCTATTGGAAAGGGCAGCTGAAGTCCCTCGGCCAGAACACCATCATCGATCAGAACGTCGAAATCTGGGGCGCCGAAAACGTGACGATCGGATCGCATTGCCACATCGACACCTTCGTTCGCCTGGGGGCCGGCAATCGCAAACAGGGCCAACGGGGCTCGATCGAAATCGGCAACTACGTCCATCTCGGGCCCGGCGTACACATTGCCGGTCGCGGGGGCGTGAAGATCGGCGATCTCGTCGGTGTCTCGGCCAACGCGCACATCTACAGTGCGACGGGAGTGGCCATGATTCCCAGCGATCCCGGCCTGCTCGTCAGCATGTCGCACATGGCCCCGAAGGATCAACAATTGGTCAACGAAGCGCCCGTGCTGATCGAAGACTATGCCTTCATCGGAATCATGGCTCGCATCATGCCCGGAGTGACCATTGGCCGCGGGGCGATCATTCATGCGAATACCGAGCTCGCCCGTAGCGTGCCTGCCTTTTCCAACTTCGGGGGCACCCCGCGGGGCCGTCACATCGGCTGGCGAAAACCGCTGCGGCGAAGCCTCCTTTTGGGAACGGATGGAAATGGAAATTTGTCGGAGTGGGGCAAGTCGCCGCAGAAGACAACGGAGCGCACAACCCCCCAGGGATCAAATTCCCCGGCGATCGACGAACGCAATGAATCCTCGCAGCGATCGAAATCATGACGAGGGCACCCATCAAGGCTACGGCATGACAGGAACACCCTTCGGACGATTTCACCATGTGGGGATGGCCGTGCAAAACACGGGACAGGCGATGGGACTTTTGCGCGCGCTGTTGGGGGCGGAGCCGGAAGGACCGCGGTACGAAGATTCGAATCAAGGCGTATTCGTTCAGTTTCTCCGCGCGGCGGACTTGCGAATCGAACTGCTGGAGCCGGCGGGATCGCCCGGGCCACTGGACTCGATCCTGCGGCGCGGCATCGCTCTCTATCATATTTGTTACGAAGTCGACGATCTGGATGAGCGGTTGCTTGGCCTGGTGAACGGTGGGGCGAATTTACTGTCCGCGCCCAAGCCGGCCGTCGCGTTCGGCGGTCGGCGGGTCGCATTTGTGATGGTGCAGGGACTGATGATCGAGCTCGTGGAGGGCGAATAGGCTGATGGCGTCGTCCAAACCACTCGGGGGGGAATTCGATCCGCGACAAGCGAACGCGCTGCTGGACGAGGTCCATCGGCAGCCGACCATCGCGAAGATCGCTCAGGCGGCGCGGGTTCTCGGGCCCCACCGATCGGCACTTGCGACGGCGCCGGTGCGGGTGGCGTGTCTGTCGTCGTTCACTTTCGATCCACTCAAGTCGGCGCTGGAACTCCAGGGATTGCGCGCGGGTTTCGCGTTCGATGTACACATCGGGCCGTACGGGCAGTTCGATCGTGAGTTGATTGATCCCGCATCGGGGACGACGGCCTTCAAGCCCGATGTGGTCCTGCTCGCCGTTCGATTGCACGACGTATCGCCGGCGATTTACGACGGGTTTAATTCCCTGTCGTCCGTTGAGGCCGAGCAACGGATAGACGATTGGATGGCACGGCTGCGTTCGGCGTTGACGACGTTTCGTCAGCACTCGGCAGCGACAGTGCTCCTTCAGAATTACGAAGTGCCGGCCTGGCCGGCGCTGGGGATCGCGGGCGCGGCCGCCCCACTGTCGCAAGCGGCGTTGATTGAGAGGGCCGGCCAGGCACTCCGTGAATTGGCGTCGTCGATGGAAAATGTCTACGTAATGGATTACGACGCCCTTGTCGCGCGGCACGGTCGGGCGCGGTGGACCGACCGGCGGATGGCCCTCTATGCGCGGATTCCCGTGTCGGCGGAGAACTATTGGGCGCTGGCGGGTTTTTATGTACAGCACCTTCGGCCGCTGTACGGATTGTCGAAGAAGGTGCTCGTGTTGGACGCGGACAACACGCTGTGGGGCGGCGTGGTGGGTGATGTCGGGATGGAAGGCATCGCCCTGGGGCCGGATTATCCCGGCAGCGCGTATGTCGCGATGCAGCGGCGGGCGCTGGAGCTTTATCATCGCGGCATTGTGTTGTGCATCGCTAGCAAGAATGAGCCGGGCAGCGTCGAGGAAGTCCTGGACCGGCATCCGGAGATGGTCCTGCGGCGCGAGCATTTCTCGGCGATGCGGATCAACTGGCGGTCAAAGCCGGAAAATTTGCAGGATATGGCGGCGGAACTCAACCTGGGGATCGACAGTTTTGTGTTCGTGGATGACAGCCCCGTCGAGTGCGATTTGGTGCGTACGACGTTGCCTTCGGTATTGACGGTGGCGCTGCCGGCGGAGCCGGCGGAGTATGCGGCGGCGATCGAGGCGCTGGATTGCTTCGAGCAGTGGTCGATCTCGGCCGAAGACCGGCAGCGCGGCGCGCTGTATCGCGCGGAGGCGGGCCGGCGTTCGCTGCAAACAGCGGCGGTGGATATGCCGACGTTCTATCGACAGCTTGAAATGGAGATGACGCTCGGCGTCAATGAGCCGGCGGCCGTTTCACGGGCGGCGCAGATGACGCAGCGAACCAATCAGTTCAACATGCACACGATCCGGTGCAGTGAGGATGACATCCGCCGCTTCATGGCGTCCGGCGACAGCCTGGTGGTCACGCTTGCCCTGAAGGATCGATTCGGGGACAATGGGACGGTCGGGCTGGCCGTTGTGAGGCGCGGCCGCGACGAATGGGTCCTTCATTTGCTGCTGATGAGTTGTCGCATCCTGGGCCGAACCGTCGAACAGGCATTTGTGGATTGGATCGCCGCGCGGGCGAGCGCCTCGGGCGCAAGCAAGCTGGTGGGTGAATTCGTGCCGACCAAAAAGAATGCTCCCTTCGCCGGGTTCTACGGTTCCTGTGGGTTCGCGGCAGGTCCTGCGGAGGGGACGCTGCAGCGATGGATGAAGCCGCTGGATGGCCGGTCGCCGACGCTGCCTGATTGGTTGAAGATCACCGTAAACAACGCCGACGAGAGTAGATGATGCCTTCCGCTGATGACCGATTTCGATCCGTGGTCTGCGCCGTGCTGGGAGTCCGCCCCGAGGAGGTTGGCGAGAGGCTTTCGCCCGATACGGTCGACACGTGGGACTCGCTGAACCAAATCAATCTGATCGGGGCGCTGGAGCAGGAGTTCAGCGTCCATCTGACCGCGGAGAATCTGGCGGACTATCAATCCGTCGCGGGGTTGAAGCGGCTGCTTGGGCAACATGGGGTCAACATCGAATAGCGAATGGCGAATGGCGAATAGCGATAGGATCGTTTCACACGCCACTGACCCTTTGACCCTCTCTTCAATTCGCTATTCGCCATTTGCCATTCGTCATTCTCCGGCCATTCCTGTCACGCTTGCTTTCCTCTTGCTCTACGCCCTGACCTGCGCGCCGGGCGTATTGTGGCAGGACAGCGGGATGTTTCAGTTTCGTGTGTGGCACGGCGATGTCGCGGGGATACAGGGGCTGCCGCTGGCGCACCCGTTGTACATCCTCCTGGCCAGGGCTTTTTGCTGGCTGCCGCTCGGGCCGTTTGCGTTCCGCGTGAACCTGTTTTCCGGCGTCTGCGCGGCAGTGGCTCTGGGAATCCTGGCGGACCTGCTTTACTCGCTGACGCGATCGAAGTGGTCGGCCGTCTGCGGGGCGGTCCTCCTGGGAGTCAGCCATACCTTTTGGATGCACGCCGTGATCGCGGAGGTCTACAGCCTCTACGCCCTGGCGCTGCTCGGCGAATTGTGGCTCGTCGAACGGTTCTGCTTGACGCGCCGGCGCGTGTGGTTGTTCGCCGCGCTTTTTCTCAACGGGCTGAATCTCTCCAATCATCTCCTGGCGATCCTGCATTGGCCGGCCTATGTGGGAATCATCATCTGGGCGGTGCGCGCCAGGGCCCTGACCCTTCGGTGGCTGCCCCTGCTCCCCTTGATCGTGCTCTTTGGCGGGTTGCAGTATCTGGCGCTTGTCGCCGCCAAGATCCTCGCCGGCCGACCGATCGGCAGCACGCTGACCGAGGCATTGGTCGGCCCACCGGAGCGCGCGGAGGTCGTCCTCACTCATTCATTCTCGCTGGCGGAGCAGTTGGTGAAGGCGGTTCAATATTTCACGCTGAATTTTCCGACGCCTCTGGTGATCCTGGCGCCGATTGGATTCTGGGCCGCCTGCCGCCATGCTGCGCTACGGAGGATGGCCCTCTTCGCAGGCGGTATCTTTCTCGTCGGTTTTGTTTTCGCATTCCGGTATCGAGTGCCCGACCAGTTCGTTTTTTATTTTCCGTGCTACGTGACATTCGCCCTCTTCGCGGCCCTGGCAATTCCGAGCGTCGCGCGGTCGCGGTCCTTGCAGGTGATGTGCCTCATCTTCGCGCTACTGCCGGCCGGCGTGTACGAAATTGCCCCGAAACTGGCGCGGGATCGCGGCCTGGCCTTGGGACAGAACCGACACCTTCCCTACCGGGACCCCTATTCCTTCTTTCTTCGACCGCGCAAGAATGGCGACGGCGGAGCGGAGCGCTTCGCGCGCGAGGCACTCGCGACAGCCGCTCCCAAAGGCCTGCTCATCGGTGACGCGACAATTCTCAACGCCATCATCTATGTGCGGGATGTACTGGGTGTCTGTCACGGCGTGGCGGTGGGCGCCACGGCCGACGTGCGGCCCGCGGCTCCCGTCGTTCGGAGGTTGCGACCGGAGACGATCGGCCCATTTGTCTGGCAGGGGACCGCGTTTTCCTGTACGGACGCGCCGGCCTACCTACCACCCTGGTTCGGGCAGGTCTATGATCTGTCGCCAGTCGGTGTCGTGTATCGAATCGTGGAAAAGGGAGCGGTGAGGAGGTAGACGCATGGCGGATTTGGCAAGTCAGAAATGTGTGCCTTGCGAGGGCGGTGTTCCTCCGTTGAGTGACGAAAAAGTGCGCGAACTGCTTGGGCGGCTGGACGGATGGGGAGTGGAGAAAAATCACCATCTCCTGCGGACGTTTACGTTTCCGGATTTCAAGAAGGCCCTTTCCTTCGTGAACAAGGTCGGCGAAGTGGCAGAAGCGGAAGGCCATCATCCCGACATCTATCTGTCGTGGGGCATGGTCCGGGTGGAGACGTGGACGCACGCGATCAACGGGCTGACGGAGAATGATTTCATCCTGGCGGCGAAGATTGACAAGCTGCCCAGAGGCTGACGAGCGATTGTCGAGGCGGAAAAAGACGAGCGTGGCCACCAAGAGCGCGGTTAAGGATTACTGGGAAGCCAAGGTCTGTGGGGCGACGTATGGCCGCGCGAGCCCGGATGGCGCCGTCGACCTGGATCGAATGGCCGAGACTCGGTATCGGCTGGAACCCTATATTCCGCCTTTTGCCGATTTTCCATCGGCCCGCGGCAAGCGCGTGCTGGAACTCGGGATCGGCGGAGGGGTCGATTTCTCAGGCTGGGTCTCGAACGGGGCGGATGCGACCGGCGTGGACTTGACGGAGGCGGGCATCCGAATGGCCCGCACCTATCTTGCCCAAAAGCAGTTCGACCCGCGAACTTATCGCCTGTTGGTCGGCGACGCCGAGAACCTCGCGATCAAGGACGAATCCTTTGACATCGTTTACTCCTTCGGGGTTCTGCACCATTCGCCGGATACGGCGCGGACCTTTCGGGAGGTCTATCGCGTGCTAAGGCCGGGAGGCATCTTCCGCGGGATGATCTACCACCTGTACTCACCGGTCATGTTTATGATGTGGCTGCGCTACGGTCTCCTGGCCGGCCGGCCGTTCAAATCCGTTCGTCAGGCCGTCTTCGAGAACCTGGAGAGCCCGGGGACGAAGGTCTATACGCGCAAAGAGGCCGGAGACCTGTTGACGGCCTCAGGTTTCACCGTCGAGAAAGTGATCGCGAAGATCAGTTTCGGGGATTTGTTGCTGATCAAGCCCGGAAAGAAGTATCAATCGGTGCCCTACCGGATTTGGTGGCGGCTCTATCCGCGCTGGGCGATACGCCTTATCGAAAAGACGTTTCCCGGGAAGTGCGGGGGCGCGCTGTTCTTCACGGCCCACAAGGCAGTGAGCGAGAAGCGAGATTCGGTTACCGCGCTTCGTGAAACAAGGTGAGGCTACCGCAAAGGCCTTGTAGCCGAGGGGGTCGGTTTCACCAGCGGCAGAGATCGACCGATTATTGGATCATATTCTCGGTTTCCACCTCAACCTGCGGCAATGAAGCACCGCTTCGTTTTTTCTCCAAAAAACCCGGAGAACTCCCCGCCCCGATGTCCTTTATGTCCTTGAAACCCGCGGCCGGGCTATCAGCCGTCCCCGTGGCAAAAAAGAGGTATCGCATATTGTTGCGAGCCGGCAGGTCTTTTTTCAAGGAGCCGTCCTATGTTCACCAAACGTACATTGAGCATGGTTTTACTTTCCCTGTGCGGCGCTTTTGTTTTGATGGGCCAAGCCTGCCCGTCGGACCCGGGGCCTACGCTTCCCGCAGGCAGTCCGGTGCCCGGTCCAGCCGGTCCGGCCGGTCTTCCAGGAGCGCCCGGCAGCAATGCGAGCGTTACCGCCGGGAGCGGGATCACTGTGAACAACGGAGAGGTCGCGCTCGACGTGGCCTTCACGGATGGGCTGTATTGGAAGCTAGGGGGAAATACGAACATTGACGCGGCCAGCGACTACTTTGGCACTACGGATTTCAGGCCGCTATCCCTCAGGACAAATGCCGTCGAGCGCCTGCGAATCAGCGAATCGGGAGACAGCGTTTTCTCGGGCCTGGTGGATATTCAAGTCAACAGAACTTCCGCGGCCCTCGAGACCAAACAGACCGGGGATGCTCAAGCCGGCGTATTTACTGTCGACGCAGACCCCGCGGTGTTTACAAGGGCAGTGATCCAGGCGGAAATAGGCAATACCATGGGCGAGGCGATGTGGCTGCGGACGCGACTCGCCGACCATACCACGCCGGTCGTCAAGCTTCACCGGCATCCGACCGGCACAAACAACTTCATCGATGGCCTCACCTGGGACGGGATCAACGCCGCGGTCCGCAAGTTCCACGTCAATGGAGCTGGCACATTCGTAGCCGGCAGCGACTTCGCCGAAGCCCTGCCGGTCGCGGGAGATCGGAAGTCCTTCGAACCCGGTGACGTCGTCGTGTTCAGCGCCGCCGCCGCCGGCTCCGTCGAGAAATGCAGGCGTCCAGCCGACACGAAATTGGCCGGCGCATATTCCACGCGGCCCGGCGTCCTCGGCGCGGAGAAACACGGTGAAACGCGGATCGATCCGCAGGACATTCCCGTTGCGATCACGGGAATTGTTCCCACGAAGGTCAGTTGCGAAAACGGCCCCATCGCACCCGGCGATTTGTTGACGACCTCAACGACGCCCGGACACGCCATGAAGGCAAAGTCCATCCGAATCGGCGACGCCGAGGTGTACCCGACCGGCGCGATCCTCGGAAAAGCCATCGAAGGGCTCGATAAGGGGACGGGCAAGATTCGCGTTCTGATCACGCTCAAGTAGAGTAGTTCATATTTGCCCGTAGGGCTTTTCGGCCACTCGCCCTTGACGTCGCGCAGCGATGTCAAGGGCGCCGGCCGTGGATCACCGGCGAAGCTGTCAAGGACCACGAACCGCGCAATCGTGAAATGCTCTAGCCTCACGCCTTGTGGAAAAGAATCAGGCTGCTGGTAAAGCCGTGGATGAAGGTCTTGTCGCCGACGGGGCCGATCTCGCCCGCCGCAAAGAAGCCGGCCACTTCGCAATTGCCCGCGATCTTGTTGACCAGCCCGATGTCGTGATTCGCCGCGCCGAAGAGGCGTGATCCCCTGCCATTGCAGGAGAACAAGAGGCCGCCCATCGGCGGACGGGGCATCGTCGTCACCTTTCCGGTCAGCAAGTTCTTCATCTCCTCGTCGGCGGTCTTGGAATCGCGGACGTGGAACTGGATGGTCTGACCGGGGCGGACGAGGGCGTTGATGGCGACGGCCTCATCGTTGACGACGCCCATGAGATTTCGAATGAGGAAGTCGCCGGGGCCGAACTTGCCGAGTCGTTCATCGACGACGCGGCCGACGTGCAGCCCTTGTTGCATCAGTTCCTGATCGGCGGGCGGGGCGGCGTTGTAGACCTGGCGGAGGACTTCGAGAACCGGCTTGCCGCGCAATTCAAAGATGACGTTTTGGTCCGCCTTGGTCACAACAAAAGGCTCGCCGATCGGACGGCAGCCTTGTGACACCACCGCGTGAATGGCGATGGGGCCGGAGAGCGAGACGCCGACCAAGCCCTGGCGCAGGACTTGATCGCCGAGGAAGAGGCGGTTCTGACCAGGGGCGTTCGCGCCGCTGGCCAGGCCGCCGACGATCTTGCTGCCGGGGAAGGCGTCGTCCATCTGCTCGAGGCAGGATTCGGCATCGATGGAGAACGGGTCGGGCAGGACGATGAAGCCGGGTGCCTCGTCGGTCTTGACGCCGAGGTGATCGCGCCAGGCCTCGGCGCCGTCGAGGGACTGGACGTCGTTCTGATCCACCACGAAGGGAAGGACGCGGACGTCAGGCAGCTTCGCCGCCCACACCGCGATGGCCGGGGCGCGTTCGATCTCGCGGTCGGGACCGATGATGCTCTCGCCGGTGCAGCCGATGAGATTGCGGGTATTGATGGCGTCGCGGATCGCGGTCAGGAGTTCGTCGTAATCCGGACCGTAGTGATGCGAGACGAAGATCAAGAGCAGGTCCGGATGGACGCCGTCCAGGGATTTTTTCAGGTGGCTGACCGCGGCGGTCGGATCCGCTTCGGTCGTAATGGCGGATTTGAAATACATCTTTCGCTCCGTATCGTGCATGGGCCAAGTTTGCCCGCGCCGCTGCCCCATTGTAGCGGCGAGAAGCTTAGCCCGGCTTCCTGCCCACCTTACTGAGGACAAGGAGGCGGGGTTCGGTCATTTCTTCAATGGCGTAGCGGACCCCTTCGCGGCCCAGGCCGCTGTCCTTTACACCGCCGTAGGGCATGCTGTCCACGCGGAAGGCCGGGACGTCGTTGAGGATAACGCCGCCGACATCCAGCTCGTTAAAGGCGTAGAAGGCGGCATCGATATTTCTGGTGAAGAGGCCGGCCTGCAGGCCGTAACGACTGGCGTTGACGCGGCGGCAGGCGTCAGCAAAGTCGTCAAAGGGCTCCAGGATGGCGACCGGGCCGAAAACTTCGCGGCAGGAGAGGGGCAGGTCGTCGGGCACATTCTCGACGAGCGTGGCGTCATAAAACCCGCCGTTTCGTCGGCCGCCGCAAAGGACTCTTGCGCCGCGCTGAACGGCGTCGCCGACCCATTGCTCGACCCGTTGAGCGTCGGATTCCGTGATCATGGGGCCGAGGAAGGTCTCCTCTTCGAGGGGATCGCCGGACTTGAGCTTTGCCGCCGCCGCGGCGAGCTTGGTCTTGAGTGGGTCGTAAACCGAACGGTGCGCGATGATCCGCTGCACGCTGATGCAGGATTGGCCGGATTGGTAGAACGCCCCGACGATGAGGCGGCTGACGGCGTAGTCCAGGTCCGCGCCCTCGTCCACGATGCAGGCGGCGTTTCCGCCGAGTTCGAGCACGACTCTCTTCTTGCCCGCTTTGGATTTCAGCCTCCAGCCGACCTCGGGCGAGCCGGTGAAGGAAAGGAGCTTGATCCGATCGTCGGTGGTCAGGGGTCCGGCGTCTTCGCTCTTGCAGGGGAGAATGCTGAACGCGCCGCGGGGCCAATCCGTCTCAGCGAGGATTTCGCCGAGCATCAGGGCGGAGATGGGCGTCAGCGATGCCGGCTTTAGCAGCCAGGGGCAGCCGGCGGCAATGGCCGGGGCGATCTTGTGCGCGGCGAGATTGAGCGGGAAATTGAACGGCGTGATGAAAGCGCAGACGCCGATAGGCACGCGCTTACAGATCGCCTCGCAACCCTCGGCGCGCGGGGAAATGTCCAGCGGCAGATACTCGCCGGTGATCCGCGTGGCCTCTTCGGCAGCAATGCGAAACGTGTCGATCGCCCGTTCAACTTCGCCCCGGGCGTCGCGGATGGGCTTGCCGACTTCGCCGGCCAGCACCCTGGCGAATTCTTCGGCACGTTCGCCGAGCCGACGCACGACATGATGAAGGACGCCCGCGCGGGCGTGGCTGGGCATCTTGCGGCATGCATCAACGGCAGCCGCTGCACGCGTGATCGCCTTTTCGATGGCGGCGGAATCGGCCTGCGCGACGCGCGTACACGTTTCGCCGGTAAACTTGTCGGTTACGAAGAGATTCGCCGGTGCGGCAACCGACTCGCTGGCCAGCCAATAAGGGAGACTCGGGGGCAGCGGTTCCCTGGTGGACATTGGCCTAATGCTAGCCGGTCGCGGGGGCGGCGGGCGCTGGGCCGGGAGGTGCCATATTGACAGCTACCTGACGTGAGTTCCGACAAGGCCTGCCAAATGGGCCTATCTGCGCGGGAAAACGCCAATTCCACCAATCAGTAACTTAGCCATAACTATTTATATGACATGGTGTTATAAAAGAATCAGGCCGAGACCTGCTTTAGGTTCGGGTTGGCATATCTGTTGCTTTGAACCGATGTAGGCGCTCGGGCCGCGCCTTGCGAACTATGGTCATCGATATCGAAAATCGTTGGAATGTCCTCATCGCCCATGGGTCTCAGAATCCGTGGGCGACCGACCTGGCCGGGTTCCTGGCGGATCGGCCCGTGGACCTGCATTGGCCCCGTTCCGAGACGGAGGCGATCTGCGTGGTATCGGAGCGTCCGGTGCACCTGGCGGTCGTCGATGACCGGATGCCGAGCATCGGCGGGTTGGCGCTCTTGCGGCGGATTCGACGGCTGGGCTTGGCGATGCCCGCCTTGCTGGTCTCTCCGCGACCGGACCCACGGATTCTGCGCGAGGCCCTGGAGTTGGATGTATTCAGCGTGGTGGACGAGGGGACGGCGCAGGCCTCCCTGCTCCCGCAGGTGCTGAAGGTGTTTCAGCGTTTCTATCATGTGGATTGGCCCCCCGTGGCGGGGACCGAAAACCGGAATTAAGTGCGAAATCGTAGTTTTCTGGAAAGAGTGAAAGAAGGAGTAGCTTCCATGTCGGTGACGAAAGTAAAGATTCGCCCGCTGGGCGACAAGGTACTGGTCAAGCGGATCGAGGCGGAGGCGGTGACGGCGGGCGGGATCGTCCTTCCGGACAGCGCCAAGGAAAAGCCGAAGCGCGGCCGCATTCAGGCCGTCGGCGACGGCAAGCTGCTGGACACGGGCGAGCGCGCCAAGCTCCAGGTGAAGAAGGGCGACGAAGTGCTCTTTACCAGCTATGCCGGGACGGAAGTGAAGGTCAGCGGCGAAGAGCTGATCATCATGGACGAGTCGGACATCCTGGCGATTTTGGACTAACGCGGATCAAAGGGCCCATAGGCCCAATAGGTCCTATTGGCTGGCACCCATGAAATCAAAACTGTTTGAGTCCGCGTTGGAAGAGGCGATCAAGTTCGGGTCGGCGGCGCGACTGGTGCTCACGTTTCCCGGCAACGAGGACGCGATGCACATCCACCCGCTGGCCTACAACAAAATCGAGGACGGCGGCTTTCGCATCGAAATCCGCGTCTCGAAATACGACGACGCCGAGGTCGTGGACGACGTGGTCTTTGTCGACTGCGGGGCGATTGAGACCGTCGAGTTGCAGGTGAAACAGCAGGGCAGCGTCTGGCAGGACGAGCCCTTTCAAGGCATCGACGAAGAAGGAGACGAGCAATGATTGATGCTCCGATCATTCCGACGACGGCTATCAAGCAGGCGAAGATGAAACCGTGCTGCCTGGCGATCAGCGCCGAGGCGGCGGCGGGAATCGGCGAGCCGGCGATCACGCGCACCTGGCGGGCGCTGTCGCTCGACGATCAAAGCGAACTCGCCAAAGGCGTGGTGGATGCCGGTTCCGATGATCTGCTCATGATCATCCGCGAAAAGGCCGCCACGGCGGCGCGCGGGATCGGCTACGACCCGCAGCAGTTCATCCTGGAAAACAAGTAGGCGTATCGGGCGGCGATCACGTCGTCCCGCAAAAACAAGAATTAGCACCGAGTAACTCAAGAGAGCGACAGGGAGAAACAGGAAATGGCAGCAAAGAAAATTGCATTTGAGATGGAAGCCCGCGAGGCGATTCGCAGCGGCGTCAACCAACTCGCCCGCGCGGTAAAGGTCACCCTCGGCCCCTGCGGCCGAAACGTCGTGTTGGAAAAGTCCTTCGGCTCGCCGACCGTCACCAAGGACGGCGTCACGGTCGCCAAGGAGATCGAACTCGACGATCCGTACGAGAACATGGGCGCCCAGATGGTCAAGGAAGTCGCCAGCAAGACCTCCAGCGACACGGGCGACGGCACCACGACCGCGACGGTCTATGTCGAGTCCATCTTCAACGAGGGACTCAAGAACGTCGCCGCCGGTGCGAACGTGATGGAACTCAAGCGCGGCGTCGATATCGCCGTGGAAGCCATCGTCGAGGAATACAAGCGGATCAGCCGCCCGGTCAAAGAATCCAAGCAGATCGCCCAGGTCGGCACCTGCGCCGCCAACCACGACGCCGAGATCGGCAAGAAGATCGCCGAGGCGATGGACAAGGTCGGCAAGGACGGCGTAATCACTGTCGAAGAGGGCCAGGGACTTGAGACCACCGTCGAACTCGTCGAAGGCATGCAGTTCGACAAGGGCTACCTCTCCCCGCACTTCATCACCAACCCGGAGAGCATGGAAGTCCGGCTGGAGAAGCCGTACATCCTGATCCACGAGAAGAAAATCTCGTCCATCAAGGACCTGATCCCCGTCCTGGAGAAGGTCGCGAAGGCCGGCCGCTCGCTCTTGATCATCGCCGAGGACGCCGAGGGCGAGGCCCTGGCGACGCTCGTCGTGAACAAGCTTCGCGGCACGCTCCAGTGCTGCGCCGTCAAGGCCCCCGGCTTCGGCGATCGCCGCAAGGAGATGCTCGAGGACATCGCCGTCATGACCGGCGGCAAGGCGATCTTTGAGGACCTGGGCATCACGCTCGAAGCCCTGGAACTCAAGGACCTCGGCTCGGCCAAGCGCGTCGTCGTCGATAAGGACAATTGCACCATCATCGAGGGCGCCGGCAGCACGAACGACGTGAAAGGCCGCATCGCCCAGATTCGGACCGCGATCGACAAGACGACCAGCGACTACGACAAGGAGAAGCTCGACGAGCGGCTCGCCAAGCTGGCCGGCGGCGTGGCGCAGATTCGCGTCGGCGCGGCCACGGAAGTCGAGATGAAGGAGAAAAAGGCCCGCGTCGAAGACGCCATGCACGCCTGCCGCGCGGCCGTCGAAGAAGGCATCCTCCCCGGCGGCGGCGTCGCTCCCCTGCGAGCGCTCGCGGCCGTCCTGGAGAAGGAAGAGAAGAAGCTCAAGGGCGATCAGAAGACCGGCGTCGACATCGTCCGCCGCGCCCTCTGGGCCCCCATCAAGTGCATCGCCGAGAACGCCGGTCTCGACGGCTCAATCGTCGCCCAGAAGGTTTTTGAGTCCAAGCAGGCCAACTTCGGCTACAACGCCCTGACCTGCGAGTACGGCGACATGATCGACATGGGCGTGATCGTCCCGACGAAAGTCGAGCGTATCGCGCTGCAGAACGCCGCGAGCGTGGCGACACTCCTGCTCACGACGGACTGCGTCGTCAGCGAGATCAAGGAAGAGAAGCCCAAGGGCGGCCCGCGCGGTGGTATGGGAATGTAAACCCCCCTCTCCCCTTGGGAGAGGGACGGGGTGAGGGCTAACCTCATGGTTTGGTCTTCTCCCCTTCCTCTCCCCAGGGCGAGGCATTTTCTTAATGGAGCGCCAACGGTGCTTCATCGCGAGCAACCCAAGTCTTCTGAACGAACCAAGAAGTTTTCGCGAGAGCTTCGCGCCAGGATGACCGTCCCCGAGCGAATGCTCTGGCACTGCCTCCGCAACCGCCGCCTCGGCGGCCTCAAGTTCCGACGGCAGCAACCGATCGGCCCCTACATCGCTGATTTCTTCTGCGAATCCGCCTCCCTCGTCGTGGAACTGGACGGTCACTCCCACGCCAATCGCGGCAAGCAGGATGCCGAGCGTGACCATTTCATGCAGGCTCGCGGCGTGGACATCCTGCGAATCCCCAATACCGATTTGTTGAAGGATCGGGCAGCAGTAGAATGCCTGATCCTCTCCCTAATCGAATCGTGCAATCGCCCATTGCAGAAACCAAAGCCCCGGGGAGACAGAAATTAGCCATGAACCGAGAACGGCGACCACCACCTCCGGGATATGCACGAATAGCCAAGGCGAATAGGGAATTCATTGAGGCGATCAACGCGGAGGTCGTGGACGCGAAGTACATCGAATTTGAGTACGCCGCTCATACCTGTTGGGCCTGTGGTTATTATTCAAAGGACTTCAAACCCCAGCGAGCTCATGTTCTTGCAGATCGCCGAGGAGGAGCAAATAGCCCCGAGAATTATGTCCTGCTGTGCGAAGTGTGCCACAAAGAACAACCTGACGCTGTATCCAAGGAAGTCTTGGAGCAATGGCTGATAAGTCACGAATCCGTGGATAAAAAAACTTTACGAGAGGTTCTGCCGGTATTCGAGGCGGTAAAAGCAATTGCGAGGAATCGCAACGCAGAGGGCAGCATCGAGGCGTTCGCTGAGCGGCTTAATGCCAAGGCCGACGAGGGAACTCTCATAGAAGAATTCATGAAAAGGGTCGCGTACGAGTCATCGAATCCCTCGCCACGCACGCATAGATCAAATTTCGCATGGGGCGTCGCCCAAGCCTTCGTCGATTGGCTTGACGGAAGAAAAGGCACGAAGGTCAAAACGCAGGAGTATCTATTTACCGTTGACGATGATCTCAAACGATGATCATTTCAGGCCGTTTCAGCCGCCTTTCCCGGAGGGCTGTTAGCCTAGGGCTTCAGCCATGGGTCACGGGACGACGCGATCCTCCCACCCCCGCTCCCCTCCTCCGCCCGCCGCGGCGGGCTTCCGACGTTCCATCCCCTTCCAGGTTCCCTCAAGCCACAAGCCCCAAGTCGAAGATCGGCCCTGGCTCTTAATCCCCCAAGGATTCGAACACACCCGCAAATCATTAGGAAAATCGCGCGAATCGGTCGGCGCGCTGCAAACGGATGCGCGCTCAAGCCCTGAAATACCAATATGGCCCGACGACGGGGCGCTGGCGGTCTGGATTGAGAATTGCCCGGTGGATTTGACGCCCCCACGCCGCGCGGACTTCGAGGCGGCGGTCAAGGCTATGCTGACCTTGGCGGGGCTACGCCGCCATCCAGCGGACTAGGGCGACAACGGAATAAGCGGCGACGATGACGACTGCGCCCGCGAGGCCGATGACGAGGCGTGGATCGAATTGGGGCGGCGGTTGAATCGACAAAATGGCGAGGCTGGGCTACAGTTTGCGGCATCATGTCGTTGTCAAAGGACCATCCGTTTTCCTTTTTGTGGCTGGATCGACAGGGAAACGTATCCAAGGTCAAGGTAATTGCAATCGTCATTTGCATCGTGGTGGGTGGTGGACTCAAGGGATATTGTGATTACACGCCGCCTCATGGCCCGTTTGTTGTCAACGATGAGCTGCGGATGGCGTGCAGTTACGACGGAAAGCCAATGCCAGACTCGTCTCTTATTCGCGAACTCGAAAGCTTCGACGCGTATCGTGTAAAAGGAGTGGACAAGAAGGAAGCACTGCGCAGCGCGATTTCCAAGTGCGGAATATTGTCAGTCGAATTGGGGATTAATTCAGGTTTTTGCATCCCCTGCTATACGGCCATCGTCAATGAAGTGTACGGCAAATGAATCTCGCGCAGCGCCACGCTGGGCGCAGACAATAACAATTAGGGACAGCGGGACTGTTGAAAAACTGGAAACTAGGGACAGGGGGGGCTGTTGAAAAGTCCGTTTTTTTTCTTGGGGAAGAGTAATCCGTTTTGTACATTTTGTCGCGTTGGTTGAGTGGACGCCGGTTGCAGGGAGGCGACGCGATGATTCGCGACAGCCGTGAACGGTGCGTATTGTTGTTAGAGTCCCTAAAAGAACTTCATAAACAATGACGAAGAGTGCCGATAGCCAGGGTGTTGCAGGATGCGACGACACCGGGTGTCATGGAGGACACGCATATGGCCAAGCCTCTCGTCGACGACGGACTCTGGGCAATTGTCG